>DATJTD010000105.1:0-8836 GCA_035503775.1 Candidatus Acidiferrales bacterium | reverse complement strand
CTCAGCACTTCAAAGTTTCAATTCTTCTTATGGACGGGCATCATCGTCTTTGCATACGTGGCGTTGTTTGCTAGCGACGTCCACAACACCGCAGGAAACGCGGCATCGTGCCCGCAGCCCCTTTCAAGCTCTGCCGCCACTCCCGTAAGTTCGCCAAGTGCCAACGTCGCCACATCACAGCCGGCAACGACCGTGCCCAGCGGGGCGGCGACATCACCGCGAACGGACCCTTGGTGCCCAATGCCGGATTTGCCGGTGAACATGCTCTTGGCGATGGGCTTCAGTATTATTACGGTTGCCGGAGCCAAGGGTATTACGACTGCATACGTCAATGCTGGCCGCGTTATTAAGCCGCAAGGCGCGGCATCGTTATCGGACCTCGTCAGTCAGGATGGCGTTGCCGCACCAGACCTTTCCAAGGTGCAGATGCTAACGTGGACGATCATCGCGTCGGTCTCGTACTTGTACTCGGTGACCCAAGCCGTTCCACACTTCAATGGGAGCGGGTTTCCGGACATAAACCCCGCTCTGATGGTACTCATGGGAATTGGACAAGGCGCCTATCTTAGCGCAAAGGTCCTCTCGTCTCAGACGACCGTCATTAACCGATTGGACCCGTCGCGCGGGTGTGGACCTGGAACCTCTATAAAAATCATAGGATCTGGCTTTGGTGCAACAGCCGGAATCGTTCAGTTCGGCGACGTGGTCGCCGCCTTGGGCGTCGACGCAAACGGAAACCCGCTTTGGTCCGACGGGCTCGTGCAGTTTGTCATTCCCACGTGTCACTCTAATGGCGCGCCATTCGCCGCCGGCGAAACAGTTTACGTTGCGGTTCTTCTTCAGGGATCGAACGCGACAGCGGCCAGCAATACCGCTCCGTATACATTCTAAGCCAGAGTGGAGGTAGACATGGCATCGCAGACCCACGACATCGTGATCGTTGGCGGAAGCTTAGGCGGTGTGGCGGCCGCCTTGCGGGCCGGCGCCGCCGGATGTTCCGTTTGCTTACTTGAACCGACTGATTGGCTCGGCGGGCAATTCTCCGCCCAAGGCGTTACTCGCCCGGATGAAAATCGATTCATTGAAGCCGTCGGGAGTACGGCAAGTTATCGGGACTTTCGCCACGAGGTCCGGGCCTTCTATCGCAACAACTACAATCTTTCGGAGAGTGGCGCCGCCCAGCCAACGCTCGATCCCGGCGGAAGCTTTCCGGGCTTCTCTTGCGAGCCACGTGTCGCCCACAACGTGCTGTTGCAAAAACTCCAAGCCTTGCCGACGGTCCACGTACGACTCAATGCCAGGGTCAGTGGGGCCAGCGTCCAGAACAATGCCGTTCAAAGTCTCACGGTAACGGGACCCGATGGTACGCAAACGGACTATGCAGCCAAATACCCCTTGGATGCAACCGATCTGGGCGAGCTGCTCACGATCACGGGCATCGAGCACACACTTGGAGCTGAGGCGCGATCGCAAACGAACGAACCGCTGGCGCCGCCTCAAGCTCGGCCGGATTGGATTCAACCCATCACCATGGTCGTCGCCCTCGAGCGACGCCCCGCTGGAGAAAATCACCTGATCGCCCAGCCCGCAGGGTACGACCAACTCAAGGAGGAGCAGAACTACTCGATCAAAGACGGCTACATCAGCACGGTGTTCGCTTCTGGCAAAGACCTGTGGAGCTACCGGCGTTACATCGACGCCTCAAACTTCGATGACCCGAGTTTCCCGAACGACCTAAGTATGCTCAACATGGGGTCCAATGACTACCAGGCCGCCACCATTCCCACAGGATCGCCCCAGCAAGACGCCGCCGTCATAGCGAGGGCACGACTCGCTTCACTCGGCTACGTCTATTGGCTTCAGACCGAGTGTCCCCGAGACGATGGTTCGGGCCTAGGTTATCCAGAATTAATGGTTCGAACCGACCAATTTGGTACTGCTGACGGAACCTCCGCACAACCATACATCCGCGAATCGCGCCGGATTGTCGCGCAGTACACGGTCGTTCAACAGGATCTCGACCAGGCATTCAATGCAGGCCCACGAGCCAAGAATTACTACGACTCCTGCGGGATCGGCCTCTACGGTGGGCTTGACATCCACGGTTTGGCAGGCGTCGGGATGTTGCAAAACTTCATATCGATCAAGCCGTTTGAGATACCGCTGCGCTCACTGATCCCAATAAGAGTCACCAACGTCCTTCCGGCGTGCAAGAACATCGGAACAACTCACATCACGAATGGCGCATACCGGTTGCATCCCGTTGAATGGAACGTCGGGGAAGCTTCTGGGGCACTCGCCGCATTCGCGATCGCCAACAACGTCAGTCCTGCGCAGGTCCCGAACGATGCGAGTTTGTTGCGCAAGTATCAGCGCGGACTGCTTTCTACCGGAGTGCACCTCTTCTGGTGGACCGACGTCTTATTTGGAGACGCCGCCTTTGAGTCGACGCAGCTCTGCGGTGTCGCAGGTATTATGAGTGGGGAAGGCAACGACTTAAACTTTCGGCCTCAGGACGACTTTGGCATAAGCTCCCAGGCCGCCGTCGAGGCGAACTTGGGGCGCAAGCTGAATTGGCCGCAACAACCGATCACGCGCGCCCAGGCCGCAACCTGGATAGTGGGTCAACTGGGATGGTAGCTGCTGCGAAACGCGCCGGCATTTTCTACGGAGATGCCTGACCAATGCCGGTGACCTTCAACGTCAACGACATCCTGACAGCTGCGGAACAGGCGACGCTCAAAGCAATTCTACGAACCCAGAGCGCGGCGGAATTCGATGCGGCCATGACGCGGCTTGCCAAAGCGGCGATGCGCGAATTTCGGCGACCTGATCCTAGGAAGATACGCGCTAAAACCCAGCGCCGAGGTCAACCAGATACGCCTGTTCCACCTGGTGACGCACTACTTCGGCGGCCGCATTCCGACGGAACTCGACCTCGTCACGCTGCTGCGAATTCAGGAACGGACCGCTACTCGACTCCTTGGAGACATGAGTTCGCGCAATGCCGACGCTTTGGCGCAAGCCTACAAGGATACGCTGCAGGCAATCTTCAACGCCAAGAGCGCGAACGTGGACGGGGCGCACCAGGTAACCATCGTCTCAGCCCATATGCTAGATTGGCTGCGAGTGGAGTCGTCACGCGTCGCCGCGAACTTCGGGCAGATTTTCAAGGTCCGGGGCACCAACGACCCCTACGGGATACCGATCGACACCTACAACGCGATCTGCGGCCACCTTGGGCTTCGAGCATAGATGATCGCCGCAGCGGAGCTCGACCGACAGCTGATAGACAATTTTCAAGCAGTCGCAATCACCCTCGCACTCGCGACGGTCTTCTTCGGCATTCAATATCAGAAGGTTCTGGACGTTCTGTCGGAGCAGATTCCCGCAGGTTCCGACGCGAGGTCGAGGCTGATCGGGCGCCTTCGCGCCAGCCTCATCTATCGCGTCGTTCCGATCGGCGCAATTGGAGGCGCCTCGGCCTATCTGTTCCTCCCCGCGGCGGCTACGATCGTCCGAAGCGGACGATTGGAGTTCTGGAGTTTCGACTTCATCCGAACTGCCTGGATGCTGGTGCTCGCGCTTTTGGCGTTGACGTTTGTTTGGGCGTGGGTGCAGTTCTTCCGGATTGCCGCAAGAATCAGGAAGGCGCGGCCCGGTGATCCGGCGTGAGGCCGGCTCTTTCAGCTTGTGGCGTAGGCGTCGAAGGAGGAAGGCTTCAGATGTTGCCGACCCACCCGCTGCTCGACCTGAGTAATGAGTCCGACGACCTCTCGCAGTCACGGCCGAAACTGACCAGTCGTCCTTAGTTGCCGTCAACGCCCGGTGTGGTCTGTCGAAGCCTTATTGGACTGGAAGCCGTGGTCCCATAAGCACTGGCGGCTTGTGGCACCGCCGTGGCACATGCTTCCCACGCCATCCCACTCTTAGGCCTTCTCGGAGCCTCGGTCCATCGTGACGACTCTGCTGGCGGCACACTTAGGCGCGTCTCAGCATTTCTTATTGGCCTCTGGGGATTCAGATTCGATTCCCGTTGGCGCTATTCCAAAACGCTTTATTTTATAAGACTTTTCGCCACTCCAGACTCTCGTTAAGCGCGCGTTTCTAACATTGTTCTAACGGCCTGCGAAGTGGAGGTCAGCCGCCTAGCGCGTCTAACGCGCTGGCCGCTGCCGCATCGCGGTCCGAATAGACGTGCAAGTATCGCTCGGCCGTCACCCCAATATTTGAGTGGCCGGGTCGTTTGCTGACGACTTCTAAGGGCACGCCGTTCTTAGCTAAGAGAGCCAGACTATCTTCGACGATCGTGATGTCGTGTCGCGCCGCAACCGCCCAGTCGGCAATTCCCCGAGCGAACGCGTTGCTCGCACCAACGATGGTAATGTTCATAATTTTCCTTTAGCGAGGCGCAATTGGAAACTAGCCGAAGCGGTAGCTCGACAGCATCCAGCCACCCATGAAGTCGTCCTGATGATAAATGACTCGCGTGCCGTCCGATCCGGCTGCTCCGACGACGACGTGCAGCGGGATCAAGTGGTCTTCGGTTGGGTGCGCTTCTCTCGCGAAAGGCGCCAGCTGTTCCCACCGAAGCAGCCGCGCTCTACGCTCCTGCGGCGCGATCTCGATGAGTGTTTGCGTAAGCCAGGCGTCAAAGGAGGCCGAAGATTTGCGCGCGTCCATGCGCCGACGCAAGTTGTGATAGCTGCTCCCGCTGCCAATGATCGCGATGCCTTCGTCGCGTAGCGGCGCAAGCGCTTCGCCGGCGCGCAAGTGTGCTTCGGGGTCGTAATCGTTGCGAATGGCGACTTGGACGACGGGAACGTTAGCATTTGGATGGGTGACCGCGAGCAGCGCGTAGGTTCCATGGTCGAAGCCGCGATCGGCGTCGAGACCACCACGGAGTCCGACCCCTTCGATCAATGAATGTATGCGCTGCGCGAGCTCGGGCGAACCCGGCGCCGGATACTTGATACGATAGAGTTCGGGCGGAAAGCCGGCGTAATCGTAGACCATTGGGGGCTGCGCACCGGATGTCACAGCGAATTCCGGTTCCTCCCAATGCCCCGAAATCATGAGAATAGCCTTCGCGCGGCCATCGAGTTCTCTCGATACGCTTAGCAGCGCCGCCTCGAGTTGCTCGTGCTCGCGGCGCATAGGGCCCTGCATGAAGGACCACGGTCCGCCGCCGTGGCTGAGATAATAAGTAGGAAGACGTTCTGACATCGTTACGCGGCGACTCTCTCACGGTGAATGGTGTCGGAGTGAGTCAAGGCACCATCGATCGCTTGCCGGCGTGCATCGGAACCGTGCGCGACGCCTTCGGCTCGAACGAACTCCACATCGGTGATCCCGATGAAACCGAAGACGGTTCGCAGATACTTCTCCTGGTGGTCGAGCGAAGCATAGGGCCCATCGGAATAGACTCCGCCGCGCGATGAGGCAACGATCACGCGCTTTCCGCCCGCCAATCCCTCCGGCACGCCGCGTTCGGTATACCGAAAGGTCTTTCCGGCGACGAGGATCGAGTCGACCCACGCCTTGAGCTGGCTCGGAATCGCAAAGTTATACATGGGCGCGCCGATGACGACGACGTCCGCGTCGAGGAACTCTGCGAGGACGGCTTCCGCCCCGCCGCGATCCTCATCGTTGCCGTGCGCCAGCCGATGATGGGGCAGCGGGTGCGACGCAAGGTCGCGATAGTGGATACTGATGCCGGGATAGGCTTGACGAAGGTTCTCGACGATGCGCGCACTGAGCCGGCGCGTGACTGAATCTTCGCCCGTGATGCTGGAATCGAGGTGAAGCAGCTTCATGTTTAGGCTACGACCCGTTGCGCGAGCACGGCCTCGACGTTCAGCTCGATGCGAACCTCATCTCCGACCACAACGCCGCCGGCCTCGAGTGGAGCGTTCCACGTCAAGCCGAAGTCCTTACGATTGATCGTTGCATGCGCTGCGTAGCCAACGCGAACGCCGCCCCACGGGTCCGTGGCGCGCCCCTCGAAGCTTCCGCTGAGCGTTACCGCTCGGCGAACGCCGTGAATCGTGAGCTTCCCTTCGACCGTAAACGCCTCGGGCGTGCCGGCGATCCGCTCGCTCTCGAACGTCAGGTGGGGATACTTTTCGGCGTCGAAAAAGTCGGCCGAACGGAGATGCGCGTCGCGCTGGTCTTCGCGCGTGTCGATGGACGCCGCATCGATGGTCGCGGTAATCGACAGCGGCAGGTCGCTAGCGGGCGCCAGCTCGATCTGGCCATCGAACTTAGTGAACCGACCACGGACCTTTGCGATCATGAGGTGGCGCACCACGAACTCGACGCTCGTGTGCGACGGATCCAGCGCGTAGACGGCCTTTTCCTGAATTTTGGTGCTGGTCATGTTATTCGATTGAACTCCTCTTGCCTGTAGGCGACGGTTGACGTATAATCAACTGGTGTCGTCTATCCTACGAGTGTCCTGCCAGCCCGTCAACCGGCAAAAACGCGAAAGTGTCGCTTATCCGACGGAGGAGCTAAACTGATGGCTACCGTTCTCGCCGAGCGGCCGGCTCGCGCCGATCCGCGCGTCACCCGGACACGCCGGCTCATCCGCGACGCCCTCGTGTCTTTACTTGCAGAGAAGAGCTTCGAATCGATCACCGTGCAGGACATCGCCGAACGTGCGACCGTGAACCGCGCTACATTCTACGCGCACTTCACCGATAAGTTCGCGCTGCTCGAGGCCATCGTCCGCGAAGACGTGGCCGAGCGTTTGGCGCAGGGCGATCCGCTGCGCGAGCGGGATGCGCGCGCAATGCTGCTGCTCGTAGCGAACAGCGTTTTTGCCTTCGTGGGCTCGCACCGAAACTGCCGCGTCGACCGCGACTTCGAGCCGCAGTTCGAGCGCGCGATCGAAGCGCAGGTCACCGAGTTTCTCTTAGCGAGGTTCGAGCACTGTACGGCGAAGCTGATTGCGTCGGCGCTGGTCGGCGCGGCGATGACGTGGCGCCATCACGCACCGAAGCAACCCTACGAGCCGATCGCCACCCATATCGTCGCGATCTTGCTCGACGGCGTGGAAAAATACATGGCCGCCGAGACGGCCCTGTGAACCCGCGCGGCATCTTCGAATCGAGCAACGACATGCTTTTGATCGTTGGCTCGTCTCCGATGGTTGAGGTCATCCCGGCATTGCTTGGTGCATCGACTAAGAGGCCCGCGCTTCTTGCGATCGGACCTGGCGTGTTCGCAGTAGCCACAATTGCGACGGAGGCCGCGACGTGTATGGTGGGCCTTCGAAGCTTGCAGCGCGCGTGCTTCGGTCCGCTGGAGCGCTACGCCGAAATACTAAGCGGCCTGTTCGTTGCCGCAGTCGGCGTCGACGCGCTGTTCACTTCCTAGAGTGCTCGTCGAGGAGCACCAAGACAGCCAAATGCGAACGGCTTGCGAATTTGCGAGGCAGAGGGGTCGTATCGTACACTGTCAGCATGGAACATAGAACGCATGACGAGCATCCGCACGAGCATGGTGCCGATTGCTCGCACACGAAAGTCCAACATGCCGGACACGTCGACTATCTGCATGACGGCCATTTGCACCACGTGCACGAGGGGCACGTAGACGAGCACGCGGTCGAAGCCTCGAGTTCCAATCCGGAGGATTGCACGAAATCGCACGCTTGCGGCGGCCACGAAAGCGGCCACCGACATGGCGCCGGGTGCGGCCACGAAGCTGTGCCGCATGCCGGCCACGCGGATTACCTCGTCGAGGGGCACCTTCACCACGCGCACGATGCGCACTGCGACGATCACGGGGCGCTCTCGCTGACCTAAAGCCCGTCCCTCGTCAGCCGGGAGGCGACCTCGAAAAGCCATGTTCCGAGGGATTCGTTTCGGGGTAGCGACGCCTACCGGCAGACATCTGCATCGGCGCAGCGTAACCCATCGGGTCGTCGAGCAATCTCAGCAGCCCGTGTCGATTTCCATATACGTGAGCGCGTCGTCGCGGAAGGCAAAGAGAAAATACTGATCGCCGAGCTGACCACCGCATTTGACCGTGTGTCCGGGCGCCTTCGCTCCATAAGCGATCGCGACGAGGCCGGGATGTGCCGGGACGGGTTCGGCCCTCGCCGGCCCGTAGATCTGCACGACTTGCTTCTGCGTCATGCCCAGCCTCAGGCCGCGGTGCGTCGAAATGCCGGCGAGGTCCGCGCGTGCAACCGGCATCGGCGGCGAGCCGATACCGGCGGCAACGACGAAGCTTTCCACGGAGCAGCAGCCGCGTGAGAACAACAGGATCTGGTGTCCGTAGTCGTAGAGAGCCTGGCCGCGTTCCGGCCCGGCAGGGCCGTGCTCGTAGGCGCTGCCACCGGCGAGATTCGGGCATCCGCTTACCGCGTACTCGAAGCCGTAATACGAGAGGTTCGCGGTTGGTTGATTCGGGCAGATGAAGTAATCGAGCCTCGACGTGCTCGACTGCGGCAGGTGCTGCCGCACGTCCTCGAGGTCGAGCGAGGGAAGCCATTTCCGCCAGGCTTTGCCCTGGTCTTCCGTGTGCAGGCCCGTCGTTTGCAACTGATAGTACGTCGGCGAAAGCGACCACTCGCCGTTCCGATACGCGAGCGTCGCGGTCGCGTTAGAAATTGTCGGACAGCACAGCGCTGCATCCTTTGCGTAGTACGGGCCGTGCAGGGTCAGCGTGTCGGGCGCGCCGTTCTTCCCCGCTGCGATCGCAGCCGTAAGAGCGCAACTATTTTGCACGATCGCGTCGAGTTGGATATTGCCGTGGTGCGTTAGCCGGAGAATCGCGATCTTTCCGGTTCCGCAGTCGGCTGCCGCTTCGTGCGTTTCCACAATGA
>DATJTD010000104.1:0-13034 GCA_035503775.1 Candidatus Acidiferrales bacterium | reverse complement strand
CTGCACGGCGTCATCCTGTAGAGAGGGAACGACCTTGGAGGCTGAAAGCGCCTTGAGCTTCGCGCGCGATATACGTCCGATGTTCACCGATATGGATGTCGATCACATGAAGAAGGCGATGAATCTCGCCGACCGCGACAGCGTCTTTGCGCACGCCCAGGCGATCTACGCGTCGGTCGCTTCGGGATCGATGCCGCCGCCCGCGAGCGGTGAGGCGCGCTGGAGCGGCGAGATGTGTGCACGATTCAAGGCATGGTGGGATCAGGGCGGTCCCGTGTAGCCGGCGGCTCTCCTGGGTGCAGAGCGATGATGGGTTCGAACCGGCGATCAGGGACGAGCCACATGATCGCGACGAGCACGTACAACGCGTCGGCTGCGAATGGAAGGAAGAACGCGAAGGCGACCGCGCACGCGTAGAGCGCGAGCGAGAGCTTCCCCTTGAGATCGATGCTCACCGCCTTGGCGAACGGGGTATTGGGACCGTTGACGCGGCAGAGCGCTCGCTGCAAGACCGTGTACGCGATTGCGCACAGCAAGAGCAAGAGTCCGTACGCGGCCGTTGGGATGCTGGACGTCGGATTCTCACCCAGCCAGGACGTCGTGAACGGCACCAGCGAGAGCCAGAACAGCAAGTGCAGGTTCGCCCACATCCCGGCCCCGTCGATGCCCGCGCTTGCGCGAAGCATGTGATGGTGATTGTTCCAATAGATGCCGATGAAAACGAAGCTCAGCACATATGCAAGGAACGTCGGAACCGAGGCTGCGAGTGCTCCGAAGGTCGGGCTGTGCGGAGCCCGCAAGTCGAGCACCATGATCGTGATGACCACAGCGAGAACGCCGTCGCTAAAGGCCTCGAGGCGATCCGTCTCCGTCGAAAACCGCATCATGACCGCCCAATGTTATAATTGCCGCATAGCATGCCCTCGTGAGGAGATCAGGGACGCACATGAGCCACAACACCGGCACAAATATTGACCGCTGGCCGGATATCGGCGTCCGCGGCTGGGCGCCGACAAAGCGGAGCCTTCATCTCTACACGCAGATGCTCGGGAAGATCCGGGTGGCGCTCTCCCCGTCGCAACCGAACTGGATGTTCACGCCGCTGCTCTTCACGGCACATGGGTTCACGACCGGAGCGATTCCCTGTGACGGTATCGCGGTGGAAGCCCTGCTCGACGTCTTCACCTCGGAGATCGTCGTGCGGACGAGTACCGGGAGCCAGCGCCGCATCGCGTTGCTGCCTCCGCGCAGCGTTGCCGAGGTCTATGCCGCCTTGCACGCAGCGCTCGAGGAGCTCGACGTACCGTGCGTCATCTCGCGCATTCCTCAAGAGGTGCCCGATACGACTCCGCTTCCCGACGACACGCAACCGGCCGACTATGAGCCGGCGGCTGTTTTGCGCTGGTTTTCCGCCGCAACGTCCGCGGCGTGCGTCTTCGAGGAGTGGCGGTCCCGCTTTTTCGGACGATCCGGCATCCAGCTGTGGTGGGGAGCCTTCGATGTAGCGCTCATCCTCTTCAGCGGAAAACACGTCGCACCGCCGACCGATCGCGGCTATCTCATGAAATATGATCTCGACGCCGAGCTGATGAACGTCGGGCTCTATTTCGGTGATGAGAAGAATGAACCGTTTTTCTACGGCTACATCTTTCCGCAACCCCCCGACGCACCGGCGACGACCGTCGCTCCTGCGGCAGCCTCGTGGTCCCCGACCTTCAAGGAATGGGTGCTTCCCTACGACGCCGTTGCGGCCGATGACGATCCGGAAGCGACGCTTCGTTCGTTTCTCGATGCCATCTACGAGCTCTGCTTCACCGAGGCCGGGTGGAACCGGAACGATCTCTCCTACGAGGCGCCCAAGAGAACGCGCGCGACGCGCGACTCCTCGGTCCGGCAGGGGGTGGCCCTGCCGCATGGAACCGAGGCGGGGCGCCCTGCCGCCGCGCCGACGTAGCTCAGTTGGTAGAGCAGCTGATTCGTAATCAGCAGGTCAGCGGTTCAAATCCGCTCGTCGGCTCCAGTTCGCAACCCCGTACCGACGGGGTTTTCAAAACATGCGGGAGAGTCGACCTCGGCCGAGCGATACACCGGTACCGAGAGCTCGGAGGGTGTCGTGTCGGAATCCGTCGTCAAAGTGAGCCGCTATTCGTATGCTGAGACCGTTGAACGTCTCGTCGCGGCGATCGCAGCTGCCGGCAGTACGCTCTTCGCCAAGATCGATCAAAGCGCGGCGGCGCAGAGCGTCGGGCTGCATCTGCGGCCAACCACGTTGCTGCTGTTCGGGAATCCGCGAGGAGGGACGCCCTTGATGGAAGCCTCCCCACTCATCGCGCTCGATCTCCCACTGCGGCTGTTGGTGTGGGAAGAGCAAGGAGTTCAGGTGGCTTATACGACGGTTCAGGTCTTGGCGCAGCGGTACGGGCTCACCGGGAAAGAGGCGTTGGTCTCGGCTTTGGATCGCGCGCTCGATACCCTCGCCGGTTCGGTGTCTTGACCCGTGCGCGTGCGAAGGTTCGTGAACGGCGCATTCTTAAGTAAGCCGCAATCGTGAGTGGCGCGCGTTCCTCGTGACCCTTACTTGGTTCTCTAGTAAGCAAGCGGAAATCGAGCGCAGCGGCGTCCGGTCTTCGAGCCAAGCGGGTTACGTCTAGCTCGTGTTGTGCAAAGCGTGAGTCAAAGGTAGCCGACACTGTCAGGCATATCCACAAGGATCGAAGAATTGAGCAGTTCGATAACCGGCGGTTGGGCATGATCGTTGCCTCGAGGCGCTCGCTCATTCTCACCGCGATCATGTCGTTCGCTCTCCTCTGCCTTCTCGTCGGGGGCGGTATCGCTATTCGCCGGTACATCGCCCGCGCGTTCGCGTCATCTGAAGAGATCCATCGCACCCAGTCGCTCGCGCAGGACGCGCTGAAGCTCCAGCTGGACGAGGAGACGGGGATTCGCGGCATTGCGGCGACGCACGACCGGCTCTTTCTCCAACCGTATTTCGAAGCACACGCATCGCTGCGCCAGGCGTTCGACCAGTTGCAACGCGATCTCGTGGATGCGCAAGCCGCCGAGGCCGAGCCGGCCCTCGCCGATGCTCGCAACGCCAGTAGGACGTGGGTCTCGCGCGTTGCGCTTCCGGTCATTGCGAATCCGGGTGCCAACGGCGAGCTTATCCAAGTGTACGGGAAGGCGCTCATGGATCGGTACCGTGCCGACTTCGCCCGGATCGATAGTGCACTGACGGCGAGCGAGGCTCGCAACGCGCAGGCCGTGCGCGACTCGATCGATCGAATCAACGCGTTCGTCGGGATATTCGTAGCAGCTCTGCTCGCTTTTGGGATCGCATACGGCATTCAACAACTCCGTGTTGCCGAGCGGCTCGCCGAACAGGAGCGCATCGCCGAACAGGAGCGTCGCGAGCGCGCGGGGCTTCGCGCCGCCTATGAGGCCGAGAAGCGCATCGCTGATACGCTGCAGGAAGCCTTTACGCACCGGCCGTTACCGTTACTCGATAGCTTGCACCTGAGCGCCAGCTACGCGGCGGCGACCGAGAGTACGCTCGTGGGCGGCGACTGGTACGATGCGATGGCTTTGGCCGAGAACCGTGTCCTCTTCACGATCGGCGACGTCACGGGGCATGGCATCGAGGCCGCTGTGACGATGAACCGCGCACGCCAAGCCGTCATTTCCTATGCGCTCATGAACGTGGACCCGACGCATATCCTGCAGCGAGTAAATACCGAGCTCGTTGGTTATGAGACGCGCCTGGTGACCGCGATCGTCGGCATCGCCGACCCGACGACCTACGAGTTCATCTATGCCGTCGCGGGCCATCCTCCGCCGGTGCTGCTGGAGCCCGGGCGCCCTCCGCAGTTCTTGCAATGCGGCTCCGTCCCCCTCGGCGCGCTCTCCTCGGCAAGTTACCAAACGCGACGAGTGCAGACCGTGCCGGGGGCAACGCTGGTGCTCTACACGGACGGCGCCGTAGAGCACTCGCGCAATGTCCTCGAAGGCGAGCGCTTGCTCCTTGAAGCGGTCACGGAGGCGAGGGATCAACTCAATCCGGCATCCTCCATTCACCGTGCGATCTTCAGTGGCCGGTCGGTCGCCGACGACGTGGCTATTCTGACCCTTGCCTTCGCGGCGGATGGAGCGCTCGGTTTGGCGAGTGCGTCGGGCAAATCACAGATAGGTTTCGGCAGCCGCTCGCGGGCGGTCTCGGATATCGGGGGGGGAGGGGTCTCACCTAACATTAACAGCCGGATAACGCGATATACTGCGTGGGGGAAGATGGCATCGTGATGCAACCGTCCATTTCGGTCATAAAACTCACCGGCGAACTCGAGATCGGCCGGAAAGCGGAAGTGCGCGGGGCTCTCCAGCTCACGGACGAACAGAAGTCCATCCTGATCGACTGTGGCGAGGTCACGTACGCCGACTCGACCGCACTCGCCGAACTCATCCGTTTTCGGAATCAAGCGGATGCAAGGCAGGTCCCGGTCGCGATTCTCATCGGCAACGGGCAGTTCGCGCGGCTGCTCGATTACGCAGGGCTCGCGCAGGCATTCGCTGTTTTCGATACGCGCGGTGCGGCGCTCGCTTTCCTTGGATCCCAAACCGCGGGATCGCAAACCGCCCCATGATCGGACGCTCCGAGTTGCGGATCGTCTGTAACGCCGATTCAACGTCGGCGCGTCGCTTGCGCCAGGCGCTGCGTTCGTTTCTCGACGTCTTCGCCCTCGAACGCGACTTAGCCGAGGACATCTTGCTGGCCATCGGTGAGGTGCTCTCCAACGCGATCGAACATGGTTCAGACGCGACGGGCCGGAGCCACCTCGAACTCTTCGCGCGTTCGGGGGGAGACGACACGCTCGCAATTGCCGTTCACGACGACGGTAAGTTCATCGAACGTGAGCGGCTCCCGAACCGCGGGTATGGGCTGCGCATCGTCCGCGCGATCGCCCGCTCGGTCACGATCGAGACGAGCGGTGGTACGAACGTCGAGATGGTCTTTGGCCGCTCGCGTTCGCCGGTATGTTCGTCCGCTCAACGTTGAGCCAAGAGATCGACGCGCTCATCGCGGGACACTGGGAACAAGAGCGCATGCGCCGCGAACTCTCCCAGGCTCAGGCGCAGTTCTCGAGAGATGGGTTTTCCCAGATCGCGCAACTCGTACCTGAGGCTGTGCGCGTGACCGTCGAACGTGATGTTGCACGCTGTCTCGAGCGTGGCGGGCGCCGGCGCAACTTGCGCATCCGCGCAACCGCGCAGACGCCGCGCGTCTACCGGAGCGTCGATCGCGACGCCGTCTTCGCATTTGCATGGACGATACCGTCGCTCTACCGCTCACCGGCGTTCCTGCGTGTGCTGGGCGAACTGACCGGAGAGCGCGACCTGATCCCATCGCCGTATGAGCCCGAGGAAATCGTCATCAACTGTATGGAGCGCGCAGACGATGAACACGGTTGGCACTGGGACGATTATCGCTACTCGCTGGTCTGGGTGCACAAGGCGCCGCGCCGTGGAAACGGCGGTGAGGTGCAGTTCGTGCCCAACACGTTCTGGAATAAGCGCGATCCACAGGTGGAGCACTACCTGCGTCGCGGCCCGGTTGAAAGCCGCTATATCGAAGAGGGTGCCGCCTACCTCATCCGGGGCGATATCCTCATGCACCGCGTCTCGCCGCTGCGCGAGGACGACCTGCGGATCATCACCTGCTTCACCTATGCGGGCCGCGACGAGCTCGACCGCGACGTGAGCCACGAGACACTCGAAGAACTGTATCCCTCGGCGGCCAGGTGAGCCGATGCGGTGAGCGCGAACCCTGCGCGAGCTGTGTCGACAACAAATCGGAATCGTAAACTCGGGATGCTCGTCGGCGGTGGACCGGCTCCCGGCATCAACGGCGTGATTGCCGCGGCCACGATCGAGGCAATTGCAAGCGGTCTCTCGGTCGTCGGCTTGCGCCAAGGCTATGCGCATATCGCCCGGGGCGATCTCTCGCAGGTCATGCCGCTCACCGTCGATGACGTAACCCGCGCGCACTTCGAGGGTGGCTCGATACTCGGCACCTCCCGGACCAATCCGGCGAAGGACGCGCAGACATTGCGAACCGTCGTCGATTCGCTCCAAAAGCTGGGCATCACGCACCTCGTAACGATCGGCGGCGACGATACCAGCTTCGGCGCCGCCAAGATTTCACAGGAGGCCGGCGGACGCATTGCCGTCGCCGCCGTCCCGAAGACGATCGACAACGACTTGCCGCTGCCCGACGGCATTCCGACCTTTGGATTCGAGACGGCGCGGGCCGTCGGGACGCGAATCGTCCAGACGCTGCTCGAGGATGCGCGCAGCACGGACCATTGGTACCTGGTCGTGAGCATGGGCCGCAACTCGGGGTCGCTTGCGCTGGGTATCGCGCGTTCGGCGGGCGCCACGCTGGCGCTCATTCCCGAAGAGTTTCCCCGTGGCGACGTCTCGCTGGAGACGATCGTGACTACGGTCGTCGGCTCGATCGTCAAACGCAAGGCGCACGGTTACGGGTACGGCGTCGTCGTTCTCGCCGAAGGTCTCATCGATCGGCTCTCACCGGCGGATCGCGACGCGATGGCGGCCTCGCTGCCGAAGGACGCGTACGGCCACATTCGCCTCACCGATCTTCCCTTCGGCGACGACCTGCGCGACTCGGTGCGCAAGCGTCTCGACGAGATCGGCGTTACTGCCACCGTCGTCGCCAAAGACCTCGGCTACGAGTTGCGCTGCGCGCCGCCGGTCCCATTCGATCTCGAATACACGCGCACGCTCGGGTATGGTGCCGTTCGCTACTTGCTCGAAGGCGGAAGCGGGGCGCTCATCACCTTCAACGGGGAACGCATCGTACCGCTCCAACTGGCGCAGCTCCTCGATCCCAAGACCGGAAGGATACGCGTGCGTTCGGTGGATGCCGGTGGCGAAGGATACCGTATTGCGCGCCGCTTCATGAGCCGTCTCGAAAGCGAAGATTTCCAAGGCGATCGCTTGCGGGCGCTGGCCGCACATACGAAGCTAGAACCCGAGGCCTTTTGCGCAGCCTTCGACGCGGCGGTTTAGCGTACTAGCGGCTTGCGGCGCGGGGCGAACTCGCGACGCTGTGAATTGGAAGAGAGACGCGGCAGACGAGCCCTCCGCCCTCGCGGCTGTGTAAGCTCACACTGCCGCCCACGCGTTCGACGGCCTTGCGCACGATGGAGAGGCCGAGGCCGGTCCCTTCGACCCCGTCGGCGGAGCCGCCGCGGTAGAAGCGGTCGAAGGCCGCGCGGATGTCCGCCTCGTTCATCCCGGGGCCGCGGTCGCTGACCTCGATCGTGCACTCTCCGTCGCGCCGCGCAATCGTGATCTCGATTGGACCATTGGGCGCATACTTGAGGGCGTTGTCGACGAGCGCGGTAAAGGCTCCGAGCAGATCGCCCTCGTCGCCTTTCACGAAAATCGCGGGTGACGAGGGCGTTATCCCGATGCGCTGTTGCGCGGGCTCGTCGAAGCAGAGCGGGAGCCGCGCGCAGAGCTCGTTCATGTCGAGCAGCGCATCCGAGCGCATCTCGTCGTGCTCGAGCCGCGCGAGGGTGATGAGATCGTCGATCAGCGCGCGCATGCGCCGGCTCTGCGCCAGCATCGAGCGATAGGCCATCGCCTGCCGCGGAGATTCGGCCTTCGCCTCCATCGCGCTCAAGTGTCCCATGATCACGGTGAGCGGCGTGCGTAGTTGGTGGCCGGCGTCAGCGACGAATTGGCGCATCTCGGCTTCGGTGCGCGAGCGCTCCGCAAACGCCCGGGTGATCTGCTCGACGGCGCGATTGAAGGCGCCCGCGAGCGCACCCACTTCGCTGCGGTCGGATGTGCGCACGGCCTCCGGTGTGAAGTCTCCGTCGCCAAAGCGGTTGAGCGCCTGCGTCGTGCGCACGAGCGGTTCGAGCGTCTGCTCGGCGACCACCAGCGCAATGCGCCACGCGATGCCGATCACGATGACGGCGAAGATCCCGACGACCAACCACAGCAACGCCATCATCGGTTGTAAGCGACTCGGATCGGCGACCAGAAGCGCCTGACCGTTGGGAAAGCTGACACCGACCGGTCGAATGAGCGATGCGTACAGCCGATCTGAGAGCGACTGGGGCGGTACGGGACCCCAGAAGAGGCCGCGCTCGCCGGGTGGCGGGGGAAGGCGGCCCGGTCTGAATCCGTCGCGCGGCATCGGTGGGCGCCCGCGCGACGGCATGCGGCGCACGTGCACGAGGACGCCCGTGGGGGTGAGTTCTTGCCGGAGATACGCCTCGAGGCTCGTTCCACGCGGACGGCTCTTCTCGTAGATCGTGACGAGCGCCGGAACCCTGCGTGATGCGTTGGCGAGCGATTGGCGCGCTTCGAACGAGAGCACCTCGAAGACCGCGATGTTTGCCAGCAGCGCGATGAAGAGCACGATGATCGCGGCGACGCTGACGTACCACGCGACCAGGCGCATGCGCAGCGAGGTCATGTCTACGGCTCGCGCAGGGAGTAGCCGATGCCGCGGACCGTCTGCAAGAGTTGCTCGCCGAACGGGAGATCAATTTTGCTGCGCAGGTACGAGACGTACGTCTCGACGGCGTTGATCGTCACCATGGCATCCTCACCCCAGACCAGTGTGATGAGCTGATCGCGCGTGAAGACGCGGCGCGGCTGGCGCATGAAGGTGGAGAGCAGATCGAACTCACGTGCGGTCAACGTGATCGTCTTCCCGGCGCGGGTGACGGTGCGCGTCGCCAGATCCATCGTGAGATCGCGGAAGACCAGACGTTCCGGCTCTTCGATGCGTGGCCGGCGCAATGCCGAGCGCAAACGCGCGACGAGCTCGGGCATCTCGAAGGGTTTGGCGATGTACTGATCGGCGCCGCGGCCGAGGCCCAGCACCTTGTCATCGGTATCGCCCTTCGCGCTCAAGATGAAGATCGGGGCCTGCGTCACGCTGCGGTAGCGCGGAAGGATCGAGATCCCGTCGACTTTGGGCATCATCACGTCGAGTAAGATGATGTTGGGCTCCCACTCACGGATGAGCTCGAAGCCGGAGATGGCGTCGCGCGCGCTGCGCACTTCGAAGCCCGCATCGGTGAGTTCCATTTCGAGCAGCGAGCGAATGGCAGCCTCGTCGTCCACGACGGCAATACGAGCGGCGCTAGAATCCATCTTCCTCCGAGAGTAGCTTGCGTTCCTGAGACCCTTTTGGGAAGGCGCCCGCTCCCCCTCGGTTTCCCCCGAAACCAAGGCGGGTACGCGGCCTCCATGAAGACGATCAAGCCGTCGGAACTTCGAGCACGAGGCGCCGACGACGTCTCGATTCTCGACGTCAGTACGCGCCGCGGCCCCGAGATTCGTGGCGCCATTCGCTACCATCTGCACGATCTGCTCGAGGCACAAGGCCTCGTGCTGCCGCTCGCGCATGACCGGACGGTCGTGCTCTACGCAGACGGCATCGACGAGGGCCGCATCGCAAAACTCGTCGAGCGTCTGGAAGCCTCCGGCTATCGCGACGTCCGCCGCTTCGAAGGGAACGTCGAAGACTACGAGCATGCAGGCGGTACGACACAAGAGCTCTCGCTCGCACAACCGGTCGCCGCGAGGGAAAAGGACGAGAAGCAATGAGTACGACGATCACTGCTGCAGCCGCGGGGACCATTCGCATCGGCGAACGCGCCGTACACCGGCTGGGCTTCGGTGCGATGCGGCTCACGGGCAAAGGCGTTTGGGGCTGGCCTCCCGACCGTGAGGGTGCCGTACGCGTCTTGCGCCGTGCGGTGGAACTGGGCGTGAACTTCATCGACACCTCCGACGCATATGGGCCGGAAGTCAACGAAGAGCTTATCGCGCAGGCCCTTGCTCCGTATTCGAGCGACCTCGTGATTGCGACCAAGGGCGGCCTGACTCGGTCGGGCCCCGGGCAGTGGGCGCCCGACTGTCGTCCCGAGCGGCTGCGCAGCTGTTGCGAAGCGAGCCTCCGGCGGCTGCGGCTCGACCACATCGAACTCTATCAACTCCACACCGTCGACCCGCGGCTTCCTTATGCCGATCAGATCGGTGCGCTCGCCGACTTGCGCAAGGAGGGGAAGATCCGGCATATCGGGGTGAGCAATGTTGCTCTGGAGCACCTGCGCATCGCACGTTCGATCGTCGAGGTCGTCTCCGTGCAGAACCGCTACAATTTTGCCGACCGGGAATCGGAGCCGGTCCTGCAGGCGTGCGAGCGCGACGGCCTCGTCTTCATTCCCTGGTTCCCGCTAGATGCCGGGGAGATCGGGAAATCGGCCACGGTACAAGCGATTGCGGCCCGTACAGGATGCAGCCCCTACCAGCTCGCGATCGCGTGGCTGTTGCGGCGCTCGCGGCAGATGCTGCCGATTCCCGGAACGTCATCTGCTGCGCACCTCGAAGAAAACATCGCCGCGAGCGGCGTTGCGCTCAGCGACGATGAATTTGCCGAACTCAGCGCTCCGGCGCCTTAGGCTTCGTCCGGGGTCTCGCTGAGCACGCGCTCGATCGCCGCTTCGATGCGATCGTAGCCTTTGTCGCCGGCCTGAAAATGGCGCAGTTCGTGTTCGCGATTGAAGACGTAGTATGCCGGCACATACTGGTTGGAGAACCGGTCGACGATCTCGTGCGCGCTGTCGATCGCGCAAGGTTGCGTGATCTGCATCGTTCCTTGCGCGTCGGCCGCGACGCGTTCGTGATCGAGATCGTCGGCCGAGCGCGGCTGGTGCACCGAGACGAACTCGAGCCCGCGCGGCGCGAATCGCTCGCGCCATTGCGCCACCTGCTCGGCAACCTCGTGGCACGTGTGGCAAGAGATCGACCAGAAGTGCACGAGCACCGGCTTGCCCTTGAGGGCGGAGATGTCGGCTTCGCCGTTGACCCAGGTCGCCGCACCCTCCAAGGAGGGCAGCGGCGACCGCATCCGTAGCGCCATTAGACTTTCAGCAAATCCTTGCCGGGTTTCCATTCCGCCGGGCAGAGACCACCGGTCTGAAGCGCCTGCAGCACGCGTAACGTCTCTTCGACGCTACGGCCGATGTTGTCGGCGGTTACCGTGATGTAACGCAGCACACCCTCGGGATCGATGATGAAGAGGCCGCGCTGTGCCTTTCCACCGGCTTCGTCGAGGACGCCGTAGTCGCGCGCCGTCTCTTTCTTGTAGTCGGCGACCAGCGGGAACTTGAGGCCGGCGATGCCGTTCTTCTCGCGCGGCGTGCTGATCCAGGCGAAGTGGCTGAAGACCGAATCCGTCGAGGCGCCGAGGACCTCGGTGTTGAGGGCCGTGAAGTCTTCGTAGCGGTCGGAGAGAGCGAGGATCTCGGTCGGGCAGACGAACGTGAAATCGAGGGGGTAGAAGAAGAATATCAACCACTTCCCCTTATAGTCTTCGAGCGAGATCTCGAAGCCGAGGTCGCGGGGGCTGGTGGCATTCTTGGTGCTCTTGAGCTTGAAGCTGGGGGCGCGCTGGCCTACTTGCGCAGACATGCTAGCGGAGGGCTCCTTTCGGACTGAACGTGAACATCATGGTCATATGTGATATACTAGGCACGTATGACTGCATCCGTCAACCTCAGCGGCGGCAGGCCCCCCCGCCGGGGGCAGTTGCCGAAGAACTACGCCTTCCTCCTGGAGTTGCTCCGCGAGCGCGAGCCCGGGACGCACCATTCGACCGCCGAGATCTTCGCCGAGGCCCGCCGGCGTCTCCCGACGATCGGCTACTCAACGGTTCAGCGGGGGCTGCGCCGGTTAGCGAGCCTCGGGTTGGTCATGGAGGTCCACCTCCCGGGCAGCGACGCCGCTCTGTACGAGCCGATGTCGGAAGGCCACGCTCACTTCGCCTGCCGGAACTGCGCCACCACGCTAGACGTTCCATATGTTACTCCCGAGCGGGTCTTGCGGCGACTCGCGAGCGCCCTTTCGTTGACCATCACCGGGGAGGCGCTGACGTTCACCGGCCTCTGTGCGGCTTGCCGCACGAGTGACGGTCACAATGCGTATGGCGCATAAGGGAATTTGCCGATACACTGCTAAGTAGACGTCGCGGGTTGTGTGACCGCCCCAGGCTCCGCGACGGAAGTCGTACGTGCCCGGTGGCGTCTTCCTGTTCAGCTGCCTCCCGCCGTCACTGTCGGTATCTCTGTTCTGCGAGGGCGTAGCGCAGTGCCGGCCATAACGCTCTTTTCTTGCGTGAGCGACAGTATCAATTCGTGAATTTTGAAACTCTTCGATTGCGCCCGTATCAACGCGAGGCGCAACAGGTCATTTTAGACGAGCGCGACCGCGGTTTTCGCGCGCAACTCGTCTCCCTGGCAACCGGCCTAGGGAAATCCGTCGTCATTGCGACATTGCCTAAGTTGCTCGAGTTGCGCTCGACCGACGCCATGCTCGTCATCGCTCACCGCGAAGAACTCATTGCGCAACTGGTCGAGAAGATGCGTGCGCAGAACCCCGATGCGGTCGTCGGTATCGAGAAGGCCGACGAGCACGCCTCGGAGAGTTGCACGATCATCGTTGCGACCGTGCAGACCCTCACCGGCAAGCGGCTGCTGGAGTTCATGCGCCGCTTCGGCCGGCGCATCTCGATCTTCGTGATCGACGAAGCGCATCACGCCGCTGCCCCGACGTACCGTGCCATCCTCTCCAAGATCGTGCAGCGCCGCCCCGACGCCTTGATCCTCGGATTCACCGCGACCCCCAGCCGCGGTGACGGCGTGCGGCTCATCGATGACGGCATCTTTCACAAGCTCGTCTACCAGATGGACGCGCGCGCGGCGATCGAAGCCGGGTACCTCGTTCCGATCCGGTCATACGCGGTCTCGAGTGAGACCGATTTGGATACGGTGGCGACCCGCGGCGGAGACTTCGTCCTCGGGCAGCTCGCCGAAGCGGTCGATACCGAGGCGCGCAACCAGCTGATCGTCGACGCCTACACGCAGTACACGCCGCATCGGAAAGCGCTGGTCTTCACCGCCTCCGTCGAGCATGCGCGCAACGTCGCCGAACTC
>DATJTD010000103.1:0-3309 GCA_035503775.1 Candidatus Acidiferrales bacterium | reverse complement strand
GCTTTTAATAACGCTCGCGCGCGATTCTTCCTGACCGTCGCGGCCGCCGCCATGGCGATCGCGTTCTTCGCCGGGGCGGGCGTCTTCGCAACCATCACAGGCTAGGCGCCCCCTCGCCTCTGTCATCCCGAGCCTCTGTCACCCTGAGCCTGTCGAAGGACCCTGTCACCCTGAGCCCTCTGTCACCCTGAGCCTGTCGAAGGGCGGCGGGTGGCAAGCGAGCCTTGGCGGAAACGTCGCCGCATGTCGCCGGACAGCCTCAACGAGCACGTACGCTGGCTTATCGCTGCGCCGATCTACGCGATGGCCTACGCGTCGGCGGCGGGCGTGTTTTGGTGGATGGCGCAGCGTCGCGGTCTTGCGCGCGATGCCCGGCTGCGCGTCCTTTTCGCCGGGCTCATCGGCGGCCTAGCCGGTGCGAATCTGATGCAGCTCGTCGCAACGGGGCTACCGGGCAAGACGATTGAAGGCGGCATCCTGGGCGGTTGGCTAGCCGTGGTTCTCGTGAAGAGACAGATCGGCCTGACCCGACCGACCGGAGACATGTTTGCGCTCGCGATTCCGCTGGGGGAGGCAATTGGGCGCATCGGCTGTTTTGTCGGTGGTTGCTGCTACGGGAAAATTGCCGCCGGCCTGCCTTGGGCCGTCTACGATCACGGCGCCCTGCGCCACCCGACGCAACTGTATCTATCGTTTCTGGCGGCAGCGCTCTTTAGTGTGCTGTTGTGGGTCGAGCGGCGAAAGCTTCTGCCGGAAAACGGCTTGTTTTATCTCGGCGGGATGGCATTCTGCGCGGACCGCTTCCTTGTGGAGTTTTTCCGCGACGGTGCAACGATGGTGGGGCCGCTGACGCTTGCGCAACTGGGTTGCATAGCGGGGTTTGCCGTGTTCGCTGCGCTGTTCGTGCGTCTAACGCAACCGCTTCGCAGACTCGTGGCGCAATAACGCGTGCTCGAACTCTTCGACTATACGCTTCAAAAAAGCGTGCGTGCAGTGTGCCCCCGATGTTTCGCTGAGATCGAGGGCTTCGATCCGGAGTATCCGATCGACATCTGCGACGGGCATCTCGTCGAGCGCGAAGGCAAGATCTACCTGCGCCGTTGGTGTCGTCGCGGGCACGGCGAGGTTTGGTCGCTCTACGAGGAGAGCGCTGAATTGTGGCGCTATCTTCAGCAGTGGCGCGTTCCGACCAAAATCATCAATCCGGACACGACGGCGATCTATCCGCTCCCGACCGGGTACGAACATGGCCTCGGGCCAGCGCATCTACAACACTCGTGCATCTTTCTTTTGGACATTACCTCGCAGTGTAATTTGAGCTGTCCGGCATGTTACGCGAGCTCGAGTCCGGAGAACGGACTCTATCTCCCGCTCCAAGAGGTGTTACGCTCCGTGCGGACCGCGATCGATCGCGAAGCAGGGAGACTCGACGTGGTGATGCTCTCAGGAGGAGAGCCGACCGTACATCCGCAGTTTCGCGAAATGCTTGCGGAACTGGCCGAATTACCGATCACTCGAATCCTCGTCAATACTAACGGCATCCGCATTGCGAGCGACGACGCATTTCTCGAACTGATTGCGTCGTATCGTGACCGGGTCGAGGTTTACCTTCAATACGACGGACAGGACGCGGTGACGCAAGAAACGCTTCGTGGCGTCGACCTTCGCGAGATGAAGGCGCGTGCCGTGCTGCGCCTCTCAGCGGCTTGCGTCTTTACAACACTCGTCATGACCGTCTCGAATACGAATGCCCATCTGATCGGCGAGGTGCTCGACACCTGCTTTGGCACGTCGTACGTCGGCGGCGCGATGTTCCAACCGGTCTTTGCATCGGGCCGGGCTCCCGGCGTCGATCCGATGCTGCGTGTGACGACAACGGGCGTGCTTGCAAGAATGCAAGCGCAGTCGCAATACGGCGTGGACGCGCATGACCTCATCGCTCTGCCGTGCAGTCATCCCGACTGTTGCTCGATCGGCTACTGGTTGAAGAACGGCAACGGTCAACTTCGGAGCGTCGCATCGGTTGTCGGCGAAGACGCGCTCCGTGACAACTTGAGTATCTTCGGCAATTCCATCGCTTTTTCGGAGGGACTCAAGAGCGTCCACGAAGCGCTGCTCGGGCTGATGTCGGAAACAATGACGCTCTCGCGACCCGAGCTGCTCGTGCATCTGAAGAATCTGTGCGCCGCCTGCGATCTCGGTGGCCTCACCGGAATGCTCAAGCTGGCGTTCGGACGCGACGCAACGGCGAAGTTCGTCGGCGAGCGTGTGAAGCGCGTAACGATCAAGCACTTCATGGATGCCAACACCATGATTACCGAGCGCCTCGAACAATGCTGCGTACACGTCGGGGGTGCAGGCAACGATCCCGTTCGCATGCCGTTCTGCGCTGCGCGGCTGTTCCCGAAGGTCCGGCAACGAGCGCTGGAGGGAATGCGGACGCGTTCGGCCATCGCGCACGCTTACGGAAAGGCTCAATGATGCCCGTGAGATCGGGGTGGGCAGGGTGAACGTCTTAGCGGCAATCGTTGGATTCTTGCTCGGATGCGCGCTCACGGTGATTTCGTTGATGCTCTTCGGTTCGACTACTGAGGTGAACTATTTGCAACAGGTTCACCCCGAGGTTCACCCGCAGGAATTCGGAATGTCGGCGGGGACCGCGTGGTACTTTCTCTGCGTGACGGCGGGACTCATCATCGGCGCAACAGCGCTCTTCACGCGAAAAATGAGCGTAACACTCCGGACGTTTCTCGTAGCGTGCGCCGTCCCGCTGCTCGGTTTTTGGGCCATCTGCTCGTTTTTTTCTATCATGGAGCTCACAAGGGTCCAGCACTACTAGGGAAGGTTTACAACATGCAGCAGAACGTCGAGCGCGGGAAGGATGTCGAAGGCTGGGCCTTTACCTTTTGCAAGGCCGCGTTTCTGGCGCTGCTATGCGGAAAATACGCCGTGCTCGTGCTGTCGATCGTCGCCGTGGTGCTGTACTCGGCGTCGTATGGTATGGGCGTGCGCGAGTGGCGTTGCTGGGTCAAGCCACCGTGGGTGGTCATCTTTTTCGCGGCAGTGGCCGTCGCCCAGATCTACTTCCTGTTCGTCGTCAAGAGCGGCTGGATCATCTAAACCCGGCCGAGCTTGGTTGCTCTGCCCACCGAGGCCACACCGGTGTCTTTTTTCCAAGGCGTGGAGCCTTGCACTCTTAATCTCCGTCTGCTAAGATTTCGTGGCTGGCACTCTGCTGCTGTGAGTGCCAACCCATAATTCCCCCCAATTTCTGGAGGTTTACGTGAATCTCAAGCCTTTGGCCGATCG
>DATJTD010000102.1:0-5064 GCA_035503775.1 Candidatus Acidiferrales bacterium | reverse complement strand
GCACCTCAGTGTGACGGTGGCCGGGGAGAGCACCTCAGTGTGACACCGGCGGGGAGCACCTCAGTGTGACACCGGCGGGGAGCAGCTCGGGACACCGGCGGGAGCAGCTCGGGGTGAGCCAGGGGTCTTGCATTTTCGGGGCTTATTAGATTTAATAATATTCCGTCTAATATGAGTCGCAAGCAAGGTTCCCCGGCTGAAGAGGTCCTCAAGGGCCCCATCAAGTCCAAGACGGTCTTCCCCGTCCTGGTTCTGCATCTGCTCGCGGAAGAGCCGGACACCGGCTCGGGACTCATGACCCGGATCGAGGCGCTCTGCGCCGGTCTCCTCGCGGTGAACACCAACACGATCTATCCGCTGCTCCGGCGGTTGGAGGAGCGTGGGTTCATCGTCGGGGAGTGGGAGCATCCCACCAAACGCTCGCGCCGCTACTACCGCATCACCAATGACGGCCGCACGCGACTCGAACGCATCAAGGACGGCATGCTTCCCTACCTCGATACGCTGGCAGGGTCGATCGCCCGCCTGCGCAGCGAACTCTACAGCGACGACGACGCCGCCTGATGAGGCGGAGGAGAACACGACGAGGATGAGCACCTACCAAGCCCCACTGCGCGACATGCAATTCGTTCTGCGCGAGCTCGCAGGCATCGACGACGTCGCCAAACTTCCCGGATACGAAGAAGCCGGCGACGTATGGGAGTCGATTCTCGAGGAAGCCGGATCGTTTGCGACCGGCGTGCTCGATCCGCTCAATCGCGTTGCTGATAAGGAAGGGTGCACGTGGAACGACGGCAAGGTCACCACGCCCAAAGGCTTCAAGGAGGCGTATAAAAAGTTCGCCGACGCCGGCTGGATCGGACTTCCGGTTCCCGACGAGTACGGCGGTCAGGGTTTGCCGTCGCTGTTGCTCGGTCCGACGCTCGAGATGTGGAACGCGGCAAACATCGGGTTCGCCAACGGGCCGCTCCTCAATCAGGGCGCGATCGAAGCAATCGAGCTGGTCGGTTCGCACGAACAAAAGCAGAAGTGGATTCCCAACCTCGTCTCCGGCAAGTGGACCGGCACCATGAACCTCACCGAGCCGCAAGCCGGCTCGGATCTCGCACAAGTGCGCACGAAGGCGGTGCCGGAAGGCGATCACTATCTGCTGACGGGCGAGAAGATTTTCATCACGTTCGGCGAGCACGACATGGCCGAGAACATCGTGCATCTGGTGCTGGCGCGTCTGCCTGACGCACCCGAAGGTGTGAAGGGCATCTCACTCTTCATCGTGCCGAAGATGCTGGTCGACGACGGCGGCAAGATCACCGGACCCAACGACGTGACGTGCGCCGGTATCGAGCACAAGCTCGGTATCAACGGCAACCCGACCTGCACGATGAAGTTCGGTGAGAAGGGCAAAGGCGCCGTCGGCTATCTCGTCGGCGAAGCCAATCGCGGTCTCGAGTACATGTTCATCATGATGAACGCGGCGCGCTTCTCGGTCGGCGTCCAGGGCTACGCGGTCGCCGATCGCGCGTATCAGCATTCACTCGAATACGCCAAGGAGCGCGTGCAGATGGCCGATGCCGCGACGCGCGACAAGACCCCGGTACGGATCATCCAGCATCCCGACGTGCGCCGTATGCTGATGTGGCAGAAAGCGAACCTCGAAGCAATGCGCGCGCTCTCGTACGTGACGGCGGCCTCGCTCGATTTCGCCAACAAGCACCCCGACGAGAAAGTGCGCAAGGAGCACAAGGCGTTCGTCGAGCTGATGATTCCGGTCGTCAAGGGCTGGTGCACCGAGAACGGTGTCGAGCTCTGCTCCACCGCGCTGCAAATCTTCGGTGGCATGGGCTATGTGGAGGAGACCGGCATCGCGCAGCAATATCGCGACGTGCGCATCACCACGATCTATGAAGGCACGACCGGCATTCAAGCGCTCGACCTCGTGGGCCGCAAGCTCATCCGCGACATGGGTGCAACCGCCACCAAAGTCATCAAGGACATGGAAAAGTTCGCCAAAGAAGCGGCCGCGGATTCGAATGCCGACGTGAAATCGCTCGGCGAGTCGCTGCTCAAGGGCATCGCGACGCTGGCCGAGGTGTCGCAATGGATCGGGATGAACGCGATGGGCGATCTGCGTAAGGCGTTCGCGTGCTCGGTTCCCTACCTCAAGCTGTGGGGCGTCGTCGCGGGCGGGTGGCAGATGGCGCGCGCCGCGAAGGTCGCGGCCGAAAAGATCGCCGGCGGCGACAAGGATCCGTTCTACGCCGCCAAGATCACGACCGCGAAATTCTATGCCTCGCACGTGCTCACCCAGGGCGCATGGTACAAGCGCCAGATCATCGACGGCGCGGGCGACGTGATGACGCTGCCCGAGGACGCGTTCGAATTGGATCGCAAGACGGCGGTCACGGCGTAATCATGAGTTTCATCAAGACTGAAGACAAAGGCGGCGTGCGGATCATCACGATCGACAACCCGCCGGTCAACTCGCTCTCGTACGCCCTCTCCGGCGAATTGGTGCCGCTCGTCGAAGCGGCGTCGGCCGATCCCAGCGTGAACGCGATCGTCTTCATCGGCGCCAACGGACAATTCTCGGCCGGCGCCGACATCAACGACTTCGGCACCGCGCCGACACCGCAGACCAAGACGATTCGCGACGTAATCGCCGCGGTGGAGAAGAGCGACAAGACGTTCGTCGCGGCGATCGAAAAGCAAGCGTTCGGCGGCGGCCTCGAGCTGGCACTCGCCTGCGACTATCGCGTCGCGCTCGCCGATGCAAAAGTCGGACTGCCGGAGATCAAATTGGGTTTATTGCCCGGGGCGGGCGGCACGCAGCGTCTGCCGCGGCTGATCGGCGGGCAAGACGCGCTCGACATGATGCTCAAGGGCCGCAACGTCCGCATGGACGAGGCCAAAGAGAAAGGCATCGTCGATCAGGTCGTCGAGTCGAACCTGCTCGATGCTGCGCTCGCGCTGGCACGCGAAGGCGGAAAGCACCGCGTCTCGCAGCGCAAACCGTACATCGGTAAAGGCATCGACGACAAAGCGCTGCCGTTCATCGTCTCGCAAGCGCACAAGATGGTACCGCCGGAAGAGCACGGCGGCTATGCGGCGCACAAGCTGATCGATGCGGTCGAAGCCGGATTCGAATTACCGTTCGCGTTCGGTCTCGCGCGCGAAGGGCGGCTCTTCATGGAGCTTGCCGTCTCGAAACCGTCGGCGGCATTGCGTCACGTCTTCTTCGCCGAACGCGAGTTGAATAAGATTCCGGGGCTGTCCTTCGACAAGCTCAGGATGACAGGGCCTGGCGCAGGGACGACAGGGGTTGGCGCAGGGACGACAGGGGCTGGCGAAATCAAGAAGGCCGGGGTGATCGGCGCGGGCACGATGGGCACCGGGATCGCGATCACCTTCGCGCAAGCCGGCATCCCCGTGCACGTCATCGACGCGAACGACGAAGCGGTCGAGAAGGCCAAGCAGACGGTCATGGGCATGTTCATGTACCAAGTCCAGAAGGGCCGCATGACGCAAGAAGAGGCGTGGAAGCTCGGTCAGTCGGTGCAGTTCACCGAGGATTTCAGCGAGCTTGCCGACGCGGACGTGGTCGTCGAAGCGGTCTTCGAGAACATGGACGTCAAGAAAGAGGTCTTCGCAAAGCTCGACGGCATCGTCAAGCCGGAGGGCATTCTCGCCTCGAATACCTCGACGCTCGACATCGACGAGATGGCCGCCGTCACGAAGCGCCCCGACAAGGTCATCGGTCTGCACTTCTTCGTGCCGGCGAATATCATGCCGCTGCTCGAGATCGTTCGTGGCAAAGAGACGTCGCCCGAAACGATCGCCGCGGCCTTCAAACTCGGGAAGACGCTGCGCAAGACGGCCGTACTCTCCGCGAACGCGTTCGGCTTCATCGGCAACCGCATGATCATCGACTACGCGAAAGCCGCCGGTGAAATGGCCGAGTGGGGTATCCCGCCCGCGCGTATCGACAACGTTGCCAAGAACTTCGGTTTCCCGATGGGTCCGTTCGCGATGAGCGATCTCTCGGGCATCGACATCGGCTGGCATATTGCCAAAGCGCGACCGGATATCGCGCGGCGCAGCACCGTGGTCGATCGGCTGGTCGAGATGAAGCGTCTCGGACAGAAGACGATGGCCGGGTACTACAAGTACGACAAGAACGTCGGCAAGGGGCGCGAGCCCATTCCCGATCCCGAGGTCGTTGCGCTCTTCGCGGAAGAGGCAAAGAAAGCCGGCATCGCGCCGCGCGAGCTGAGCGATCAGGAGATTCTCGATCGGCTGCTCTTCGCGTTGATCAACCGTGGCGCGTATCTGCTCGAAGAAGGCGTCGCGCTGCGTCCCGGCGACATCGACATCGTCTACGTCTACGGCTACGGGTTCCCGCCGCATCACGGCGGTCCGATGTGGTACGCCGATGAAGTCGGTGTCAAGCACGTCTACGATCGCGTGGTGGAGTTTGGATGGAAAGCCGCGCCGCTGCTCAAGAAAATTGCCGAAGCGAACGGAAAATTCGCAGACCCAAGTGTCACGCTGAGCGTGTCGAAGCGTGGAGGAGAACTAACTCATGCGTGAGGCGGCTATCGTCTCGGCAGCGCGGACGCCGATCGGTCGTGCGTTCCGCGGTGCGTTCAATCAAACTCCGGGCGCAACGATGGCGGGGTTCGTCGTCGGCGAAGCGATCAAGCGCGCCGGCGTCGATCCGGCTGAAGTCGAGGACGTCGTCATCGGCTCGGGCTTGCCGGAAGGCGCGACCGGCAACAACATCGGCCGCACCGCCGCGCTGCGCGCGGGTTGTCCGGTAACGGTCGCCGGTCACACGGTGAGCCGCTTCTGCGCGTCCGGCCTCGATGCGGTTGCGGCCGCGGCCAAACGGGTCATCGTCGACAACGCCGACGTTGCCGTCGGGGGCGGCGTCGAGTCGATCTCGATGGTGCAGAACTATATGAACATGGAGTTTTACACCGAGGATTGGCTGCTGCGTCATACGCCCGACGTGTACATGCCGATGCTCTACACGGCTGACAACGTGGCGAAGAAGTATCACGTCTC
>DATJTD010000101.1:0-12024 GCA_035503775.1 Candidatus Acidiferrales bacterium | reverse complement strand
CAAGCGTCGAGGACGATGACGCCCCGGTACCCCTAGAATATGCGGCCGACCCCGGCTACTGGATTATCCCTAAATATGGCTCGAAACATGAGTTCGGCGTACAGCCGATCCGTCGTCTTTTGCGCCATCTTTCGCCCAGATTGATCGGGGCGATCGGTCGCGATGAGTTCGATGGCCTTGGCGTCTCGGCGTGGGCTTACGCCGGCGTCGACCGTGATTGCGGAGAGCGGCTAGCGCTTGCGCTCGAACTTTGCCTTCACCTGCGACTGCGCTTGAGCAAGACACAGGTCGAAGCGTTCATGGGGGCAGCTCAGAGGCAATTAGACGGGCGAACGCCGCTGGACATCCTCATTCACGAATCGCCGAAACGAGCGCGTACGCTGCTGTCGCCGTTCCTCGATAAATCCTTTATTGTGAGTGCCCTGCTCGGGGCTAGGAGAAGTTAGTGAGCATGGAGGATGCTTGTGAAAGAGAAGAAGGCTCACGGCAAGCGCAACGTTGGGATGGCCGAAGCGGCGAAGCGGCTTCAACTGCAGCTGGGAATCTCGGACGAAGAGCCGGCGAGTTGGAGCTTTGGGGTCGATCGCGTGACGCGCAAACCGATCAAACGCCGTGTCGACGCACGAGACATCAAGGCTGTTACCGGATTCACTCTCGCCGAGATTGCGCGGTTCATCGGGGTCAAGAGCGATACGCTTGAGAAGCGATCGGCGGCGCCGAAAGCCCAGCCCGGGCTCACTAAACTCGCGCATGGATGGAAGGTGCTGCAAACGCTGTTCCCCAGCGACGAAGCGATTCGCACCTGGGTGCGTCAGCCGTTGCGCAGCTTGGGTGGCAAAACTCCAAAATGGCTGCTCGAAGAGCACGGCGTGGCAGCGTTCGTCGCGATGGTCGAAGAGATGATCGACGGTGGGCACGGCTAGTAAACACTTTCGCTCGGTGCCGGTGAGGGCGGTGCTCGCAGGAGCACCGCTCTCGCTTTTTGAGGGGATCGTCATCGCTTTAACTCGTCGCGAGTGGGAGAGGATGTGCTAGAATCCGTCGCGCTTCGGTAACTACTTTCGCCCACCGGCTGGCTCGGAAGCGTTGACTGCCGCCGCGCAATGAGGCCGCAGAGCAGAGCGGGAGTTGATCGACTGAGCGCAGCCTCGGGACGCGCAGAGCCATAACCGTGAAGAAGCGTCTCACTCAACAAGGTTGCTGAACGACGCGTTCGCATCGGCATAGTTTCCTAGACTGACATCGCGGCGACTTAAATTTCCGTCGCCTCTTCGCGCTTCGACACGCTAGAAGAAAGTGAAGACAAAGGTTGACTTTATTGCGCGCTCTATATCGGGTTAGTAGCGCCGCTCATGGCGATGCAATCCGTCAAGAGGTCATTCATGTCGCACCCCAACCACGATTTAGTCCAGAAGCCGCCCTCCGATCGGTCGGCCTTCGCAACGTCGACTCGGCGATCACTCTCGGTGTCCAGGCGTACATACGGCCAGGGGCGGCGGAAAAAAAGGAGGCTTTCGATTCGCCGACTATGCCGAACCATGCAAGCTAAATCGCATACCAACGCTCCACTGGCCCGACCTCCGCAGCCACGGACGGTCCAGGCCGAAAACGACCACAGCGATCGCAACGGGGCCTGCGATCCCCATAACCGCTTCCTCCGCAACAGCTGGATTAGTTCCGGAGAAGTCATCCTCGCGCCGGACGGCGTAGACGAAGATGAGCAGTGTCTCGACGCGGCGCCGCAGTGCTGCACCGATCCACGCTGGAGTTCTGAAGGGGAGGCCGACGCCGCGACGTCGGTGCAACCGACGTCCGAAAGCACGGCGCTAAGCCAATGGCGCTCGTCGCAGGATGCCCTCACGCGAGTTCGTCGCGTCGTAGCGCAGCTGCGCGCGAAGGACCCGAATCGCCGAATCACACCCCGCTCGCCTTCGACGGTGGTGATGATCAGCCGCGTTCCAAGAGCGGTCCGGGAAACACTCGGGCTAGAGGACACGCGCGAAGCCGGAGTGCTTTGGCAGCGCGCACCCGAGGCCGACCCGACATTCGAGCATAATCACGAGGACGAGCAGTCTCTCGCCGCGGAAACGCAGCGTGCTGGCGCCAGTTCTCAAGTAATGGTCAGCGCTTCGTGCCCATCGGACGCCGCGTCGCAAAGCAGCGCGAGGAGCGGTGCGGCAAGTCAATGGCGCTCGTCCCAAGATGCACTCGTGCAGGTGCGGCACGCCGTCGCCGAGCTTCGCGCTGAGGATTCGGATCGCTGGATCTGCCCGCGTTCACCATCGACAGTCGTGAGTATTCGACGCGTCACCCGCCCGGGCTCAGCGCTGGAGAATCCGCATTCGCCGATCGCTGAAGTCGAGTCGTCGGTGCCCGATGGGTGAGCGACTCAATGCGGAGCGCGCCCACCCCATCGACACAAAGGAGCGTTCGCTCTCAGTCTCTATCCCGTTTTCAAGAGACCCGGTACGCCGGGCGACCATATCACCCAATCTCAACACGGAGACCAACATCCACCATGCATCCAATCCAACTCTACTACGAGCTTCCCGACGGTACGAAGCTGCCGGTATTCCTCAACGAGGTTACAGACTACGACACCAACGGTTGCCGCGGTCTGACGGTCGAGGTTGAAATCGCCGGCATCATTGCAATCAACGTCGGCTGGAAGTACTCCAGATTCGGCGGTAAACTCTGGCCCGCGACCGGCAAGAAGGGGCCGATGTCGACTGACGACGAGTTCCTTAAGAAGGTACTTGCGATGGTCCTCGGCATGCTCGATCGCCCCTTCCGTGCCTGGCTGCGGGAACGCCTTGCCGAACTCTACGCGGCGCTCGAAAGCGGCAGCGCGGAGCGATCGGAAGAAGACGTCGGCCGCGCGGCTACCGCTGAGGTACCCACCGGAGATGCGCTGACGTCGGCGCGCGAGCAGAGCAAATCCGCTCCCCAGAAAGAGCGGCGTATCGGTCCGGACCGGCGTCGAGAGGGTCAGGTCATCGACCTCGATGGCGAGCGCGCGCGCCGTGTGGCAGAGCCTGACAGCGACGGGAGCGACGCGGAATCGGCGTGCCCAACCGAACTCGGGGCGGGCGACGGCGAGGCTGGAAGCGAGGCCGCTCATGGGTGACTCGACTCTAACCCTGACCCTCGACGGGCGTCGATTCGAAGTGGCCGAGAGTCGCTTGGCCGCACCGGCGGCGGGGGCGCTGGGCGGTTCGGAGGCTCAGCGATCCTCGCCGGCTGGAACCGCTTTGTCGGTCTCAGCGGCGTCCCTGACCAGAGGCGTCGAGGAGGTCTCGAACTTCGCCGCCACACCCGAGGTGACAGCCGGCGGGGCGCGATTTGGCATGCGCACATCCGGGTCGACATCGTCTCCGAGCTCTCCGTCGTCTCCGTCACCCGTCCAGGTCTCGGGTCTGGGCTGGGGACTCGGTGAGCGCCGTCTCAACGGGCCTGAGCGCCGGAGTCGAGGTGCCGCCCCGCGCTTGAATCTGGATCGGCGCTTGGCCTTGCCGTCCCAAGTTGGGGAACGGTTGAGTACGGCACAAGAAGAGGCCCAGTTAACATTGTCGAACAAATGTTCGCTATGCCTCGGATGTCCAGCGGGCTTACACGCCGCGGACGAAGCGTGACGTCGATGGCGAGATCCTCGAACGTTCTCAAAGTCGAGGCCGGCGGTCGACCGGAGGTCGGGTCATGAGCGTGACTTCCAAAGTCAGTTCGAGGTCGTCAAACCGGTCGAAACCGCACCCCAAAGCCGACCGCAAAACGCACCGGATGGCATTCCGTTGCTCGGATCCAGACCTCGCGATTATCGAGGCGAATGCTGCCGCGCGGGGGCTCAAGCTCTCTGATTATCTCCGCGAGGTTGCCCTGGGGCAGGCGCCGCGGCGACGCATAGTCGCGCCGCAGCGGGTCACTGCACCCTCGGGCAAGGCGAAATCGGACCGGGATTATTGCCATTCGCTTCCGCGAGAACGAAAAAGCGGCTGTCGAGAAAATGGCGAGGCGCTTAGGCTACGCGAACGCAGCCGCGTTCATCCGGGCGCGCATTTTTACTTCGCTGGACGTTCGTCTCGCCGGCGAACTGGGGGCGGCGGTGGAGCGTATCGATGCCGTGCTCGCGCGCGGGAATGCCGACGCGAAGGTGCTTCGCGCCGCGCTGCTCGGCGTCAAAGTCGACTTGCTCGCAGCTGGCGCCATACCGCGGCGGTCCATTGATGACGCTGGAGCAGGCGGGTTGGTGGCCTGATGCCGGTGCTTCGCGTCAACTTCCTCGTCGCCACTCGGAAAGCCAGGAACGTCATTGGCTACGTCGTGGAGGACGCCAAAGTACTGGGCCGCCGATCCTGGAATTTGCCGGTGAACGACGATGTCGGTGCCGCCCGTCTGCTCGAGTTCGACCGTCAGCGCGCACGGAAGCCAGACAAAGCCTTGATGCACCTCGTGCTGAGTTTTCCCGATGGCACCTGCCTCACGCCGACGGATGCGTTTGAATATTTTGACCGGCTGCGTTCGTCCACGGCTCTTGCTGGGCTGCCGACCGTTGCCGCGGCTCACACGGGGCGCCCGCATCTTCACGCTGTCATTTCGAGGGTCGCCCCGAGCGGTCGGCTCATTCCGATTCCAATACCGGACCTGCTTGAGCGCGAGCGTGAACTCGCACTGCAATACGGCTTGAGCCCGACCGCGCCACGTCAACGACCAATGCCAGCGTCCATCGTCAACGCGAGAAAGTGGGAGGGGCATTATACTTTTGCCGACTACATGCGCGCGTTTCCGTGGCCCGAGCCAACCGGAAATCTCGATGCCGATCGTGCTGCAATTAGCTCGCTGCTGACTCGTGTCGGCGTTGCGGTGGTATCGGTCAACGGAGGGTGGCGACTCCGTCATGAGTACGGCGGTCGCGAGGACCGTGCGAAGGCCAGTGTGGTGGTGCCGCCGGCCTTACGTCACGCCCTCACGCCACTGTCCGCGGAACTCAACCATCCTCGCGGCTACGGCGCATTGCGCGCGGCAGGAAAACTGGTGATGCCAAAAATCAAGAACGGCCCCCGTTACGCCGAAGTCGTCGAAGCGAATGAGCGGAGCGCGAAAGGACTCGGATACTGGGATCTGCGTCTTAGCGAACCGCCGCCGACGTGGGTCGAGCCGGGTTCAGATTCGAATTGGAGCGCCATCGGGGAGCACAGCCCAGCGGTTATCAAGCGCGCACCGGTTGAAGGGTCCGAAGAACGTGTCGCGAGCAATAACGATGGTACCGCGGTGGGCAACGATGACGGCGCCGCAGATACGAAGCGGGCCGGCGCGACCGAAAAGCTGCTGGGCCGCTGGGCTGCGTACTTGGACGCCGAGGGTGTCAGTCCCGAGCGCGTCGAGCAACTCGTGTCGAAGCACGCCAACGCAATATCTTCTTATTCGCGGCTTGCCGGCGACCTCAAGATGCGTGGTCGGATCGACAGTAATGACTTAGCAAAAAGCGTTCTGGTCGTAGCGGGCAACGCGGCAATGGCAGATTTTGCACTGGCTGCCGCGTCGCTCAATTTGGAAAAGCCGCTCTACTCGCCGGGTGAGTTTTCGACCGGCGACGACATAAAAGGGATGGTCTCTGAACTCAGCGGGCGCCAAATCGCGATGGCGTTAGGCCGCGGCGAGAGCGCTCTGCCGATCGGGCCGCGAGCGATGAGTGTTGCTCAGGCGCTCGCAAGTGTAACGCGGATTTCTACCGCGGCGTCAGCGGACCAAGGCCGGACGTGGTCGATCCGCGAGGAGCCCGGAGTCCCCGACGGTTCGTTTCTGGAACGCACCGACGGCTATCACTTTGAATCTGGTGAGCGAGGGCTATACGGGGGCAATGCCATTCGCGTCGCGCTTCTAATGGCCGCCGCCGAGGGGGGCGGCGCCGTCACGCTAACCGGCAATGAGGCGTTCCGATCGACCGTCTGCAGCATGGCGGCGCAATTGGGCATCGCCGTCATGAACAGCGCGAACAGATTTGCAGATGCGGACGGCGAGCTCGCGTACCGCAAGGCGCGCGCGTCTTCCTTAAAGGATGGCGCCGTGAGTCGGGACCATCAACTCCAGCATCTGCTGGGTGCCAAAGGCGTCGGCAGCCAGGATCGTGAGTCGATACCCCTCGATCAGGCCGTTACATTAGTCGACCTGGCGCCCATGACAAACGACGGGCTTACCCCAGCGCTGACGTTTCGACGTTCACTTGGATTCAGGTGGGGATTGGTCGACGTCCCGTCCGGACGTACGCCCTTGGAAAAGGGCGCGAAGGTGCGCGTTGATTCCGGCCGCGGCGGCCGAGCGAAACTGGAATCCGTGAAAACTGAGCGTGCCCAAAGCGTTGGCGGAGACGAACGGCGCGTCCGCGTGTCGTCGGTGCAAGCACGTTGACGCGCCCCGTAAAGATAACCAAGGAGGAGGTCTTACCTCTTCACTATTCTGTAAATATGACGCTGTCGCTGCCGTCCTCGAGACTGCATCAATGAACCGGGACCTGCCCGTCGACCGTTCGGGATCGGCGAACCTTCCGGTCCCGATACGCGCCACACCGACGGGCGACGCTCTTCCTTTGCGTACCGAACGCCGGCACCACGAGCGGAGAACGTCCGGCGGAGTGGACAGTGCGGCGCTAGTAGTGGCGCATCCCGAGTCGACCGTTCAAGCCGGTGAGTTGCAGATTTTCACGGTCCAGGTGTCGATCAACCGCCAAGGGCTTTTCGTCCGGACGAGCATGCCGCAAATGCTGTGCGACGTCGCGCCCGACGACCCGTCGAAAACATCGAAAAAGAAAGCGCCCGCAGCCAACGCTAACTGGGTCAGCGTAGACGAGACTTGCCTTAAGCTGCGCGTCGGCAAATCTAAGCTCTACGACTTGATGCAAGACGGCGAGATTTCTTACGTCCGACCCGGCCGCGAGAGGTTGATAGCTGAAGCCGAGATCGAGACTTACCTGGCTCGCTTGGCAAACAAGAAAGCCGCGTTTTCGACGCGTTCCCGCGCCAAGCGAAACAAGAATTACTCAAAATGATCAGCCATTGAAAGATGACCGATTCTAAGTCAACGAAATTTTAGGAGGTCAAGATGTCGTCCCGTCGCGCAAAAGGCGAAGGCACAATTTACAAAAGACAGGATGGACGCTTCGAGGGAAGCTTCTCGACCGGATCGGGTGAGAACCGCCATCGGAAGACGTTTTACGGTAATACACGTAAAGAGGTTGCGGACAAGTTACGCGCTTACGCGGCAGCTATCAGCCCGGCGTCGATGGCCTCCGAGTTAAAGAGTATCTCGCAGAGTGGGTCAAGGACCACCAATCGGATTGGGAGGCTCAAACCCTCAATACCTACGAAACTTGGATCAAAAAACACATCGTGCCGCATTTGGGAAGCCGCAAGGTCGAGGAGCTAACGCCGGCGGACATCAGAGCTTGGCTGCGCAAACTTCAGGATGCTGGCGTTGGCGCGAACACGCGCAAGCGTTCTCTAAGTACCTTGAGGTCTGCGCTCAAACAACTCGTCGATGAAGAGCTACTCGATCGTAACCCTACGGCCGCGGTCAAAGGGCCGAAGCTCAAAAGGAAGCCGGTGCAAATCCCTAGTCAAGAGGATATGATGAGTTTGCTTAAGGCTGCCGACCCGTTCTGGCTGTTCACACTGGTACTGTTTGCGATCACATGCACGCCTCGTCTTGGTGAGATACGTGCCCTCTGCTGGAAACAGGTCGACCTTAACGAGGGCAGCGTTCTCATCGACGCGAGTTTAAGCGTCGATCGCGCTGGAAAAATTTTCAGAAAAAAGCCAAAGACGGACGCGGGACTGCGCACAGTGTACCTACCCAACATTACCGTTGATGCACTTAAACAACTGAAAGTCATACAAAAACAATCTGGATACGACGGCCCCTGGGTATTTCCAACTGAGCACGGTGGTCCGTGGGACAAGAGCAACTTCCGCAGCAGGCATTGGGTACCGCTTCTTAGGAAAACTGGGCTGGAACATCTGCACTTTCACGCTACCCGGCACGCAGGAAACTCGTTGTTGATCGTTCAGGGTGGCGTCGACGCCCTTTCGCTAAGTCGCCGCGGGGGATGGAGCGACACTCGAATGGTGTTCGATCGATATGGGCACCTGTTTGCCGGCGCTGGCCGCAGGGTTGCCGAACGGATGAACGACGCATTGGATCAGATTGGCATTGTAAAGGATGCATTCGATATCGAATGAGCTGTACTGTTCGAGGGCCCAAGATCATTCTAAGGTGAGAACAAAGCCGTTAGGCGGCTTAACCGGCGATGCTACGCACCCAGTGAAACATACTTCGTAACGACAATATTCTGCACCGTAGGAACCAATATGCTCGCGAGCATTGATCGATGCTCCGATGAATTTACCGGGGTACAGGCGAAGTAGGGAAAACCGACCATTAAAGAAGGGCGACGTCAATGAGTCCTGGCGAAGACGAAGCTGCGAAGAGACGCGCGGGTCTCCAGCATCAACTCCATCAGTGGCAAGAGGTTTATAACGATCCTAGTTCAAGTCCGGCGCGCAAGAGCGAGGCCGCCAGTCAGATCGAATGGCTGCTGAAGCAGCTTGACAAGACTTGAGGGCCTTAACTATAGGCCTCTACTCTGGCGATCTGCGGGTCGGCAAGTGATCGACCTTCATTTAGCGTAGCTCTAAAGCGGAATGCCCTTCACTCGATTCGGATCGTTCTCGAGGCGCGCCGGAATCTCGAGAAGGCTAGTAGTAAAATCGCCGACAAGTCGCGCCACCTCGGAAGCACGAATCAAAAACGTGTTGGCCCCGCGGTAGGCCGCCGATGGTCCAGTGAGCCCCGTCTTGCCGTTTTTGAGAACGATATCCCAAGCGGCGCGAGGGCTCAGGAACGCCTGCGCGACGGTGATCGTCGCGTCGTAGTCTATGGTATAGCCCAGTGGGTCAGTAATCCCAACTGTTGCCATAACGGTCGGGTCTAGAGCGTCGAGGAAATCGGTAACATTCACTTCCGCGTTACCAACTCTTACGATTTCGCGTTGTCCCGTCGACAAGATATCGAAGGGGTTAATACCATCCATTTCGCGGTGCTTAACGAACTCCGCGAGTGCTCCGACCTCAGCGTCGCTGGTGTAAAGACCGGACTCTGAGCTACCACCAGTCCAGCGATCTCGTACCGATGGCGTCGGCCGTACCGCATCGATCTCACGTAACGCGTCGACGCAGCGAAAGTATAGTATCAACTATGGGGTCTCGATCGTCTCAATGGCGGCCTCGATCGCGCGATCTCGATCACCAGATTCTATAGTCTCCCATGGTGTCTGTCGCCCAATGGCTGCCTGAGGAGTCCGTAGCCAGTTCCGAACCGATTCGTCACTTGCGATGGCACCAACGAGCTTCACGACCTCTTTAAGGGTTTCATAACGCTCGGCCGAGTTAATGCGCCAATCAAGGAGTTGCTCTTTGGCTAGTCCCGTTTTGGACTGAAGAAGTGCGAGATATCGATCCTCTCCCTTTTCGAGTATCGCTGCAAGGTCCCCGACAACTGTACCAACGTCTTCGCGTTTACTGATGCGGAAGTCCGCCATCATCGAGACCAATCCAGTTTCGGCTTCGACGGGGTGCCGCAATATGCTGCGAATCGCCGCATCGTTGTTACCGCGGCGGCGAAGCGTTTCGACTTGCTCTTCCCGTGTAGCTTCGACGAACACGACGAGAGCGTCGGCGGGTGCAGCTAGCTGGCGAAGGTACCGGATTGCAAAAACGTGACGTGCACCGTCGACAACGCGGAGTTCCCGTGCCCGCAGCGGTGGCGGGACGTGTTGTGTCTGACGCGCCGACTGTTGCGTCTCCTTTACTCGCCCCTTAACTCCGAGCACCTCGTGGCAAAAAGCCGACCACGGTTTCTGCCTGATCACCTCAGAACCGATGTCTTGAAGGTCTTGCTGCGAAGGCTTGTCGGGCGCGTTCGGAGGCCACAGCGACTTTAAGTACTCCGAAAAACGATACTCTGGTCTACCGACGTAGTTATGAAGTTCATCTGCAATTTCGTGCTTATTTGCCCCAACCGGCCCGCAGACAATGATCAGGGGTTCACCGAGTACGCTTCGATCGATTTTAGGCTTTGACATTCGATACCTTGACAATGTTACTGCGAGTGAGCCGCTAGACTATTGGGATCAACCAAGCATTTCGCGGAAGAAGTCATCGCTGTTCGGTCGATTCGAGGCGGTTCAGGACCTGTTGGACGTTCTCATCCAGATCGATGGTGCCGTCCAAGACTAGATCGGCCAAATTTGCTAATCTATCGACGTCGCCTTCTACGGGGTGTTGAGATCGAGGGTTGACGCCGCGTTTGGCCAAACGCCGCTGGCGCTCCGCCGAATCGGTCACCATATGAACGTGGAGGGTTCGCTCGGGACCGGCGAGTTTGCTGAGTTCGTTGAGAACAACAACGTGACGTATGCCATCGAGAAGGAAACTATTGGCAAAAGTGAAGCCAGCCGAATTCGCGGTTCGCAGACAAAGGGCCAACGCATCTTCCTCGACTAGACTTTGGCCAAGATCTTGAAGTACGCTGATATCGGTCTCATCCAGTCCTCTTAATTTGGCCTGCCGCCGCACTTCATCGCCAAAGGAGGCGTTTGCCCAGCCGGTTCGCTTGGCCAGTTCCGTTCGAAGAGTCGACTTACCAGCACCGCTATATCCAGAAATTAGGACCGCCGTCTTTTTCACAGGAGGTGCAGTTGGGATCTGCGTTCGGAAAGGACCACCCAACCACGCCGATCTCTCTTTTCGACGCTAATATCAGCAAGCGGAAGGACGGCACGGAGCTGGATCAACGTTGCATAGGATGCTTCGATCTGCTGGGTTACGAATTGTTCGTCCGCGCAAATCGGGACACGATAGTCGGACCAGATCGTTTCCCAGGACAACTCATCGAGTTGGAAATGGCGTATCTCGCCAGCAACTGCGATCGCGACGACTGGGCCCGAGTTTTCCTTGAGTAAAATAAGGTCGCCGTCGGATACCTGACCGTACGGGGCGCAACGTTTTTGAGAAAAGCGCGATTCGATCGATTTTGCGCCGCACAGTACTAGGGATAAAAAAGGTTCGTTCATGACTGCCAGGTGCAGAGCGACGGTTCTATTGACCGTCTCTGCCAGCAGAGAGCGATAGTCTAGGTGGCAACCGATTTGCTGTTGAATTTCATGCAGTATATCCAGGGCGTCGTGTGATCCCAGATCCGGGTTGAAATGTGCGATCGAGTTGGAGGATGTCTTCGAATCTATCGAGTTCCAGCTCCAACTCCTGTTCACGCCTCTCGCTTCTCCGTTTCGTCAGCTTACCGCTTGAATTGGTCATGCGAGCCCTAAGCCCTTTGAGTATACTGGAGGCGTCATCGCATGCGCAAGCGACGTTCCCAGATGTCCAGATGTCAATTTTTGGCAGATATGGGTCTCTAGCGCTCACGGTGGGGCGCACAAAACCCGAGTCATAGACCCGGCGGATACTGGGCGACGCTCCGGCGGTGAAGGGCTGGCGCTTGAAGCGTATTCTCACGCCGTGGTAGGTGATCTCCTCCCAGTGCGGCTGGAGCAATACCGGAGGACGGGCGGTCGACTTCTCAGAGACCTTCTCAAAAACAAGGAGATCGCCGCGTCTCCAATCGGCTGGAAAACCTTCGAACCCTAGGGTTTCAAGACTTGCAAGCTCGAAGGGCGGTGAAACATACGCTAATGCACCTCGTTGGTGTTCCATCAGATTGAGTCCGCAGCTCTCGGCGAAGTCTAAAAGTGCAACGCGCTGTATTTCAACGTTAGGTCTTGTAAGAATCCCTGGAAATGATAGCAGCAGGTGGCCTCCCATTATTAGCGATGATGACGCTAGCCAGAGGAATGTCATCGCTTCCGACTCGTACCATGGGGGATCAGCAAAGACGACTTCCGTCCCAGGGATCGGGGGCGCCAACTCCGCGGGCGAAGCCAAGAGTTGCTGATCGGAGAAGCAAATCTTCAGTGCGCGA
>DATJTD010000100.1:0-2432 GCA_035503775.1 Candidatus Acidiferrales bacterium | reverse complement strand
CGGCGACGAGCTGGTCGTCGCAGCGGCCTAAGGGCCTTGTCAAAGCGCCTCGTGCGCGTGATAGAGTGGGGTGAAATGGAACTGGTCATGCAAGAGGCGCCGGACCTCGGCATCCCGGAGGTCAAGCCGGCGATCGAATCGATCCGCGGCGTCTGGGAGCAAAAGGTGAGCCCAAAGACGGCTCATTCACTGCTCCAAGGTCGCCTCACGGTTGCCCTCGTGTCTGTTTTTGGCGATCTCGGCGATGTCGGGCCGGAATGGCGTTTCTACTTGTTGCCTCCAGGCGAAGAGCCAAGCTCACTCGTACCGGACATCGCTTACGTTTCATTCGGGCGCCTGCCGGAATCGCCGGGCGAATTACGCGAAAAGCCAACCATCGCTCCAGATATCGCCGTCGAGATTCTCTCGCCCGGCGATCGAATGAAAACACTCGCCACGAAGATCGAGATGTACCTAACCTACGGCTCGAAGCTTGTGATCGTCGTCGATCCACAGGAGCGAAGCGTCACGTTCCACGAGGCGACCGGCACGCGAACGGTTTCGCACGTTCAGGGCATCGCCGTTCCCGACGCATATCCGCACCTGCGAATCAACCTCACCGAACTCTTCGCGAGAATCTAGTCCCTTTGTCATCCTGACGGTTCGCCCAGACGCTCGCGGTCTGGCTTGTGGCTACTTCGCTTACGGCAGCCCCCACTGCATTCTGTCCATCGGTCCCGCCAGTTGCGGCGCAACAAAGCGCAAGGATCCACGCGAACTTTGCGGCCGATGCCGCACCCGGATCATTCGCGCTACATTTCAGCCGCGACTGGATCAGCTTGTGTATTCCGCAACGGCTACAACTCCAGGAAAGAGCGCTCCGCGATGCTAGACGCGATCGAAGACGGCACCGTGAAAGTCGGGATGACGCACGAGATGGTTGCGTGGGCGATCGGATTCCCTGCGTTTGAAGGTTCTCCGAGCGAGCTGTATGGGCTATCCGACTGGGACTATGACTCCAGGTGAACAGCACTAAGCACAATGCGCTTCCCTCGACTACGGCGCTTCGCGCCTACGCTCGGGATGACAAACGACTAAAGAATCGACTTGATGTCGGCGTCGAGCTGTCCCGGCGCGAGCTGACCGACCTCGACCTTCCGCACCACGCCGCTTGCGTCGATGAAGACGGCAACCGGCATGCCGTTGATCTGGTATTGATCGCTCAGCAAACCCGAATCCACGACCGCGGGATACGTCAGCCGATGCTCCTCGACGAACTGCCGCGCCTTGGCGGCCGTCTCTTGAACGTCGACGCCAAGGACCTGAAGGCCGCGCGGGGCGTACGCGACGTATGCCTTGTTGATTTCGGGTGCCTCCATGTTGCACGGCGGGCACCACGTCGCGAAAAAGTCGAGCAGCACCGGCTTGCCGCGAAGGCGCGCCATCGTCATCGTGCCGCCGCCGACCAGCGGATCGGTCCAGTTCGGCGCCGGCTGTCCGACGTGCGCCGTCGCGTTTGCGCCATCGCCGGAGCCTCCGCTGCTGCATGCGGTTACCGCCAACGCCAGTGCCGCCGCTACGATCGTTCGTCTAGCCATAACTCGGGAACGCCACCGCCTCCAGGTCCAGATGCATCTGCGCGATCAATTCGTCAACCGAAGCAAAGAGCCGCTGCTCGCGCAGATAACGCAGCTCCCGCAAGATCACCTCATGCCCGTAGATCGTTTCGTGGAAGTCACGCAGCCATGCCTCGATCGTGCGGACCTTCCCATCGAACTGCGGGTTCGTACCGATCGACACCAGCGCCGCGTGATCGCGTCCGTCGTGGCGCGCAACCGCTGCATAGACGCCGTCCCTCGGCAAGAGCTTCTCCGGTACGCGCAGATTCGCCGTCGGAAACTGCAAGTCGTGACCGCGCCCGTTTCCTACTTCGACGGCGCCGCGAAGCTCATAGCTGTGACCAAGCAGGTCGTCGGCCAGTGCGAGATTTCCGTCAGCGACGAGCGTGCGGATGCGGGTACTCGAGATGCGCTCGTCCTCTCGCGTGACGTTCTCGATCGCAGCAAACGGCAGATGACGTTCGGCGAAATGAGCAGCCATCGTCGCCGCGTCGCCGGCGCGTTTGTGCCCGAAGCGAAAGGTTGCGCCGACGGCGGCGCCGCGCGTGCCGAGCGCGTCGAGGCGCCCGAGAAACTGTTGCGGGCTCATCTGCGCGATCGACTCGTCGAACCGGATCAGAAAGCACTCTTCGAAGCCGGCCTGCGCGAAGAGGTCGATGCGCTCCGCCGTGGTGGTCAGCATCGGCGGCTCGCTCCCCGGGCGCAGAAACGACGCGGGGTGATTGACGAACGTCAGGACGCCGACGCGGAAGCCCGGCTTACGCATCCGCCGCGCCGCCTTCGCAATCTCCATGTGCCCGCGATGCATTCCGTCGAAAAAGCCGATCGCCAGCA
>DATJTD010000099.1:0-9456 GCA_035503775.1 Candidatus Acidiferrales bacterium | reverse complement strand
CCGGGGAGCGCGAGCAACGTCGGATAGTCGCCGGCGTCGATCGCGCGCGCGATGCGGGCCATCGGCAGCGAGAAGGCGCGCGCCGCGGTCTTGGGGCCGATGCTCGCGACCGTGATCAGCGCTTCGAAAAACTCGCGTTCGATCGCGTTGGTGAAACCAAAGAAGGTGAAGCGCCCGCTGTTCCCTTCGAGGGCAAAGCTCGGGTAGATCTCGAGGGTGACCGGCTGTCCGTCGGCATGACGAAGTTTCTCTGCGACACAGGGCGGCAAGATCACGGCGTAGCCAATCCCGCCGACGTCAACGAGGATGCCGTCGTCACTGCGCTCCACGATACGTCCGGTAAGCCGCGAAAACATCAGCGGATCGCCGCCACACCCAGACGCGCCATCCGCACCGTGACTTGCTCCATGTTGGCCAGCGCAAGCGCGAGTGCGAGTGCGTCGGAGACGTCGTCGGGCTGGGGGGCGATGGTGAGCCCGAGTTGTTGCATCACCATGCGTTTGACTTGTTCTTTGCGCGCAGCGCCCGAACCGACCAATGCGCGCTTGACGAGCGAGTGCGCCAGATGGCGAACCTCGACGCCGCGCGCGCACGCGGCAAGACAGAGCACGCCGCGCGCATGCCCCATCAAGACGGCCGTCGTTGGATTCTTGTACGAGCTCCACAGTTCTTCGATGACCATGAGGTCGGGCTGCGTCGCAGCGATCACGGCGACGAGTTGCGCGTAGAGCTCGTGCAGACGCACTTCGAGCGGTGCCGCGACCGCCGGCGCGATCACCCCCGCCTCGATGACGCGCAGGCGCGTGCGATCGCGCTCGATGGCCCCGTACCCCGTCACCCGCAGACCCGGATCGACCCCCAGAATGCGCACTACGTCGGCGCGGGGACCGGCGTACTGTTGTTGTTGAAGTAGATCGTCACCGCCTCACCGGGGCGCAGCAGCGAATTCGCGTCGGGCTCGGTGCGCACGGCGGTTCCGGGGGTACCGTCTTGCGTGTACGCGACGTTTCCGACGGTATATCCGGCGTTGACCAGCGCCGCTTTGGCCTGGTCGAGCGTCATCCCCACCACGCTCGGCACGACGCCGGGGACGGCGATCGTGAGCGTCACCGTCGCGCCTTTGCTCAAGGTCGACGAAGCAGCCGGCGTCTCGTCGATGACGGTCCCGGCGGTCGTTCCACTCTGCGCGAGGTAGACCAGATGTGGAACCAGTCCGGCGTTCTGCATCGCCGCCGTCGCGTCGGTGACGTTTTGACCGCCGACGTCGGGAACCGTCACCGAAACGGGCCCCGTGCTGACGACGACGTTGATCGCCGCCGGCGGCACGAGATCGCTACCGGCTTTGGGATCTTGTGAAAGGATCACGTTGGCGGGAATCTCGTCGCTGGGCTCTCTGTCGGTGATATTGAGCGTCAACTTGCGCGCCTTCACGACGTTGCCCGCGTCGTCGAGCGTCAGGCTCACCAGATCCGGCACGCGGGCGGGCGCCAGACCTTGTGAGACGGTGAGGGTGACGACGCTGTGGATCGCGACTTGGGTTCCCGGAAGCGGCGACTGGTCGATCACCGTTCCGCTCGGAGCGGAATCGTATCGCTGCACGAACTTCGGCGTTAGTTTGGCATTGCGCAGATACCGTTCGGCGTCTTCCTGCGAGAACGAACGGAGATCCGTCATCTCGATGATCGGCAACCCGGAGCTCACGAAGAGTTCGACGACCGAGTGCGGCGCGAGCGTGGCCCCCGGGGTCGGCTGCTGGCTCACGACCGTTCCGCGCGGTGCGTTCTCGCTGGGAACCTCCGTCAGATGCCCGACGAGCCCCGCCTTGAGGAGCGCGTCTTGCGCGTCGCTCACGCGCAGGCCCGCATAGTTTCCGAGCCGCACCGGCGTATGCGCACCGAAGATACCGAAGGCGGCAAAGCCCGCCGCCGCTGAGAGGAATAAGAGCAGGAGAAGCAGCGGAACGACGCGCCGGCGTGGTTTACGCGCATACTCCGGCTCCTGCGCCGCCGCAATCGCGATTTCACGCGTCTCATCGGACGGACGACGATCGGGAAACTTCGAACGCCGCGGCGGCGGCGGGGGAATGGCAACCCGTTCGATGAGACGGGTTGCCCCGTCGGGGATGCCGTTGCCGGCGACCTCGTACTCGGCGGCTTGCAGCGGGTGCTCGCGCGCCTCACGCAACGCCGACGCCACTTCGGTCGCCGAGGCGAAGCGCGCATTGGGCTCCTTCTGCAGCAGCTTACGAACGATGGCGGCGAGCGCCGGACTGACGGTCGCGTCATTGAGGTCGGTCGTCGGAATCGGGCTCGAGACGTGCTTGATCGCGACGGTGATCGGCGAGTCGCCCGCGTACGGCAACTTTCCGGTCAGCATCTCGTAGAGGACGACGCCGAGGCTGTAGAGGTCGGACATCTCGTGGAGGTCATGGCCTTGCGCCTGCTCCGGAGAGATGTAGTAGACGCTTCCCATCACCATCCCGGGCTGCGTCACGGTCATCGTGTGCTGCGAAACGGCGCGCGCAATACCGAAGTCCGAGAGTTTGACGACGTCGTCTTTGGTGACGAGGATGTTGGCCGGCTTGATGTCGCGGTGCAGCAGGCCTTGACGGTGTGCATACGCCAGACCGTTGCAGATCTGCGCGGCATAGTCGATCGCGACCGGCTCGGGCAGGCGATGATCGGTTTCGATCATCTCGGCGAGCGTCGCCCCCTCCACCAGCTCCATGACGATGAAGTACGTGTCGTCTTGGCGCCCGACGTCGTAGATGTTCACGATATTCGGGTGGGAAAGCTTCGCCGCGTGCTGCGCCTCGGAGTAGAAACGGCGCACGAAGTCTTCGTCGGCGGCGTACTGCGGGCGGAGCACCTTGATCGCGACCCGGCGCCGCAAGAGCGTGTCGATCCCCGAGAAGACCGTCGCCATCCCGCCTTCGCCGATCTTGCTGTCGAGGCGATACCGGTCGTTGAAAACGTGCTCGGTCATCGAATGCTCACGGTCAACTGCGGCGCAGCGCCGCGCGCAGGACTTGACGCGCGATGGGGGCGGCATAGGCACCGCCGTACCCGACGTTCTCCACGACGACCGCCACCGCGACGCGCGGCGCCTCCGCCGGCGCAAACGCCACGAACCATGCATGCGATCTTCCCGCCGGGTTCGTTGCGGTCCCGGTTTTCCCAGCAACGGTGACCCCAGGGATCGCCGCCGCGGTGCCGGTCCCACGGGTGACGACGGCGATCATGAGGGTTCGCACCTCATCGGCCGTCTGCGCGGAGATGGGCTGGGCGAGCGGGGCGCCCGGGTCGAGCTCACGCTGGCCGCCGCCCGGTTCACGGATCGCGCGCACGAGATGCGGGTGCGGCTCCACGCCGCCCGAGGCAATCGTCGCCGCCACCAGCGCCATCCGCAGGGGGGTGACCAGCAGATCGGCCTGGCCGAAACCGAGCTGAGCCAGCACCGAGGGCGTCAGCTCGGCGCGTGTGGGAAGCCGATCCGTCTGCGCGGGAAGCTCCAGTCCGACCGGTTCGCCCAGGCGCCACTTTGCCGCGTCGGCCAGCCAGCGATCGGGACCGAGCCGCATGGCGATCTGTGCGAAGTCGACGTTGCTCGACTCGGCAAAGGCCCCACTCAGATCCTGGGTGCCGGTCGCCTCCCCTTCGTCGTCGTGAATGACGGCCGAACCGACGTCCAAGAAGCCGGGATCGACGAAGGTCGACTCGGGCGTCACCACGCCATCCTCGAGCGCACTGGCCGCCGTGAATATTTTGAAGGTCGAGCCGGGGGGATAGAGACCGTCGATGGCGCGGTTGAGCAGCGCGCTCTGCGGATCGTCGCGTAAGGAAGCGAAGTCGGCATCGACGCTTTGCGGGTCGAAACTCGGGACGCTGGCGATGGCGAGAATCTCGCCTGTGCGGGGGTCGATCGCCACACCGGCCGCCCGTTCGTAGGGAAGCAACGCGTCATAGAGCGTCTCCTCCACCACCGGATCGATCGTCGTCACGATCGTTGCGCCGCGCGGTTGCGACGCATCGCCGAACAGATTGCGTACTTGCGTCATGAAATCGTTTCCGGCGACTGGAGCCGTGAGTTCGGCGTCGAAGGCGCGCTCGAGCCCCGAGGTTCCGTACCGCTGCGAGACATACCCAACGGTCTGTGCGAGTTGCGGGCCGAGCGGGTAGAGGCGGCCGTGCGCGGTCGAGCGCGCGAGGACGGTATCGTCGCGCGCGACGATCGAGCCGCGGTAGCGTGAGAGCAAGGCGTTGCGCGGATTGTAGGGGCTCGCGGCGGTCTGCTGCGCAACGACGACTTGCAGCCAGAGCTGGCGCGCCGCCAAGACGGCAAAACAGAGCACGAAGACAGCCCACAGACGCGAGATCGTCCGATTGATCAGGGTGTGCCCTTGCCTCGCTCGCGCAGGACGACGAGGCCCTCATCGGTGCGCACGGCCAGACACGGCTGCCCGTTCCCGTGTGTGATTGCAACGTTGACGAGTTCGCGCATTGCCGTCTCGTCGAGGCGCTGGACGGCAAGTACCGTCTCCACACCATCTTCTTCCAGCAGCGGAGCGGCGACATACGCGGCGCGCGGCAACGTCTCGAAATACCGCTCTTCGTACGGCTCGTTGCGCCACGGTCCGCGCCGCCCGAAGACGGTGGCGTGATAGTCCCATGCACAGAGCTGACGCTCGTTCCAGACGAACTGATCGCGTACGCAGGTGCGCCGGCAGATCGCGCACTGCACCAGCGTCGCCGGCGGAAGCGAGAGCCCTTCGAGCACGTCCTCGGGGACGTCCTCGGGATTGACGACGGTCTCGTCGGTGAGGGTCTCGGGCGCCTCCGCCTTCCACCCCGTTCTCATCAAGAGTTCAACGTCATGGAGCGGGGCAATGAACGCGTGCTCGTCTTCGGGTGTAAAGGTCTGATCCAGCCAACCGCCGATGTTGTCGGCAGCGACACTGACGCGTTGGCGAAGGTCCCCGATGACGACACCCGTCGGTGTCCACGCGAGTGGTACGAGTGAAGCGGAGATTTGGCGCGCTTGCGAGTCGAGCTCGGTCGTAAACGCGAGCGTCGTACCATTGCCGCCGAGGATGAAGATCCGTCCGTGCGCTGCGGGCTTCTTCTGTTGCTCGGGCGTCGGGACGTTACGTTGTTCCATCGGGTGCAAGTATTGTGGTCACCGCCCCCGATTCCCGCACAGACGTACGGGAGACGCCGGCATCGCAGGCGTCTCCCTCACCAGTCTCCTATTGCGAGCTTCCGCTCTGCGACGAGCCTGACGACCCGCCCGAACTGCTTCCTCCTTGAGAACTGCCTCCCTGAGTGGACGAACCGCCGTTGCCCGCGCCGGCATTTGCCGGATTCGGTTGGGTGATGATCGTGGTCGTGCTGTGCGTCGCGCCTTGATTCCAGGGCTGCCACGCGACGAGCGCGACGATCAGCCCGATCACCACCACGGCTACGATTGCAAACATCGCCAGACCGCCGTTCCCGTTGCGTACGATGACTGGTCGTTGTTCCATCTCCTGCTCTCCTTAATGAACGTGTCGGGAGCGTTGTACCCACTATTTCCAAAGCAAACGCGTGGCCGATCAAGCCAATAGGGCGCTTACGGTCAGGAAGAGCGAAAGCCACGCGCCGCCGTAGAGCAAACCACCGAGTACATCGGAGGGGTAATGTGCGCCCAGAGCAATACGCGACCAGGGAAGGCCCACCACGGCGCACCCGAGGAGCAACTCGCAGACCGTTCTGGGTCCGCTGCCAATTGGCAGGTGCGCGACGCTCAGCAGCAACGCCAGATAAAAGGTCAGAGCCGTGGCGCTGTGCCCGCTCGGATATGAGAACGTCGTTTCGTAGCGAAATAGCCAAGCGTCCGGACGCGCACGCCGATAGACCGTCTTCCAGAAATTGAGGGTCAGCTGTGACGCCCCTTGCACGGCGACGAGCAAGAGCGCGCGCTCGAACCCAAGGTGGAAGAATGCGGCGGCGGACAAGATCAGGACGCTCAAGGCCGTGAGTGCATGCCAGTAGCCAAGCCAGGTAAAGACGATCGCCAGTTCGACGAAGGCGCCACGGGCAACGACGGCACGAGCATCGAAAGCGAGCAGCGAAGATCGCGACGAGACGAGGTGCCCGAGTGCGGCGAAGAGCGCAAACGACGTCAGGATCGCGCAGATGCCGACCGCGATGGTGGTACTAGTCGCCATTAGGCGCCGGCGGCAAAGTCAGATGGCACCAAGACGCGAAGGGCCTTCTGAGCGATCGAGAATCGCGCGGGGGTCTTGCCCCAGGTCTCGCCGTCGATGCTGATCCGCTGGCGCGGACGGGTTCGCACGTAGACGCTCTGCGCCGTGAAGTGCTGCGCGTCGGGAAGCTCGGCATGCCGCCCGAGGGCCAAGGTCGCATACATGCGCGCGAGTTCGAAATGCGAGAGCCCGGTGGTGGTGAAGATCGAGAGCCGCGCATCGGTGATCGACGCATCGGGCGCGAGCGGCACGTTCCCGAAGACGCGTCCGCTCGCGATGATCAGTTGCTTTGTCGCAAGGCGCGTACACTGCCGTTCCCAGCGGAGTTCGCACACAAACGGCTGTTGCGAAAGCGCGGGACGCAAACCGGCGAGGACATACGCAATGATACCGAGGACGCTCTTGAGCGAACGAGGCGTTTGGTGCGCAATCTCGGCCGCCAGGCCAATCGTCGCAAAGTTTGCAAAGTATGTCCGGTTGACCATTCCGAGATCGACCTGAACGCTACGTCCGCCCGCGACGACGTCGGCCGCACCTTCGACGTCCAGTGGAATACCCAGAGACTGGGCAAAACTGTTGCCCGTCCCGAGCGGGAGGAGGCCTAGCGTCACCTCGCGGAAGGCGAGTTCGCTGACGACCGCCGTCATCGTACCGTCGCCGCCCCCAGCGATGATGAGCTTCGCACCACCTCTGATTGCGCGGCGCGCGTAACGCCGCACCTGATCGCCGGTGTGTGCAATCACGACTTGATCCACCGCGACGCCCCGCTGCGCGAGCGCCTCTTGGACGTGCTCCACCTCGGCGGCACTGCGCCGTGAGTTGAAGTTCAAGATGAGTGTCGCCACCAGTCTGCTATGCCCGAGCCGTCTGCGCCCAAACATCCGCCTGCCATGCCGTCGTTTAGCGTGCCCGTTTTCCTGTGAGACGCGCGGGTACGATTGCCCCCGAAAACCCGTCACTGTCCCGTCACTGTGAGGTAGAGAATGGCAGAACACGAAGCGTCGGTCATCGTTCCCGCACCGATCAGCGAAGTCTACGCGATGTTCACTCACTTCAACGACTTTCCGAAATTCATGACACACGTCGTCGAGGTCAGCTACATCGATGACCAGCACAGCCACTGGGTCGTCGATGTCCTCGGCCGGCAGAGCTGGGATGCCGTCAGCGAAAACTGGATTCCGAACCGGCAAGTTGCCTGGCGTTCGACCGCAGGAGCGCAGACCAGCGGCCGCGTCCTCTTCAACGAAGAACGTCCCGAGCGCACGCGCGTTACCGTGCGTCTGCAATACGATCCACCCGCCGGTTTTCTGGGCGACATCGCGGAGGCGCTGGGCGCCGGCAGCGCGATCGAGCGCCAGTTACAAACCGATCTCGAGCGCTTCGCAACGATGGTCGCGCAAGCTCCGCCGGGCGCCCTCGATCCCACCTCCTCGAACTATCTCTTCCACGACGAGAGTGCCGCCGTGCGCAACGCCGGAGAGACCGCCGCCGCAGCCAGCGCTCCGAATACCGACCGCGGCCGTTTCGAAAACGACGGCGAAGATCTCGACGAGGAGGTGCCGCACTCCACGGCAAGCGTCCCGGAGCGCCGCCTTTAAGGTTGCTCGCTGTTGGTCGTGACGGCCTTCACGAGGCGCACGAGCGTGTGCCGCTGTTCACTCTGAATCTCGACCCGGTCCATCAACGAGCGCATGATGCGCAGACCGCGGCCGCCGTGTTCGCGGCTCGGGGCACGCCGCCAGCGGCCCCAATCTTCGATGACCGCGGTGAGGTGCGCCGCATCCAGTTCGAGGGCAAGGCGTACGAGGCCGATCTGTCCGGCCTCGTACGCGTGCAGCACCGAATTGGCCATCGCCTCGCCGACGGACGTGAGCAGCGCGTAGGTGTCGTCGGCACTGAGGCCGACTTGGAAGGCGTAGCGCCGTAAGGCGTTCCGCGTCGCCGGGAGCGCAAGCTCGATCGCCGAGAACGTCAACGAGAGGCTTCGCTTGGTGCTGAAGGCCGCCGAGATCGTCAGCACGGCGGCGTCGTCGGTATTCTCGCGGTCGTGAAAGAGCCGGTGCACGAGCTCGTTGGCGGGATCGTTGCTCTCGGGCATCGCGGTCTTACAGATGAGCCCGCGCAGGATCTCTTCACCGCGCACGATGTCGCGGTCGTATTCCACCATGCCGTCGGTGTAGAGTGCGAGCATCGCTCCCGGCGGGAGCGGGAAGACCCAATCCTGTGCGTCGACCGCATGCGTCACACCGAGTGCGACGCCGCGAGTTGGGAGGACGTACGCCTGCCCGTCCATGCAGACCACCGGTGCCGGATGCCCCGCCGTCGCGTAGGTGAAGGACGAATCGACCGGATCGATGATCCCGAAGATCGCCGTTACCATCGTCGGATCGGCGCGCATGTTCAAAATGGTGTTTGCCCGCTCGAGGACCGCTGACGGCGACTTCGGGTCGATGGCTGCGGCTCGCAACGCCTGACGCACCTCACCCATGACGACGGCGGCGTGAAGCCCGTGCCCGGCGACGTCGCCGATGGCAAACGCGATACGTCCGTCAGGGAGATGAAAGGCGTCGTAGAAGTCGCCGCCGACCATGGCTTCGCGCGCCCCGGGGAGATAGGCGGCGTGGAAAAAGATGCCCGTGTCAGACGGCAGCCGCTCGGGGAGGAGGGCACGCTGCAGGGTGTCGGCGACGTGGGCGGCACGTTCGTACAGTTGCGCACTCGAAATGGCGACGGCGATACGCGTGGCGATCTCGCCGAGCACGAGGCGCTCCTCCTCGTTGCAAGGCGTATGCCGCCAGACGTACATCGTTCCGACGAGCCCCGCCGCCGCAACGAGCGCAAACGCCAACGGATCGTCGTCGCCGACCGGTACGCCGATGGTGAAGATGCGCACCGGCGAACTGTGTTCGTCGGCAAGCGCATCGACCGCGAAGGCATCGGCGAGTTCGGAAACGACGATAGCGCCCGTCTGTGCTAAGCCGACGCGGTAGTCAACGGCGAGAGCCATGAGGCGGCTGATCTCCGAGAGGAGGGCAAGCCGGTTTGTCAGGGGAGACGCCAGAATGGTAATCTTTCCGGTCGGCGCAGATTAAGGTCGCTCGACGGGGTATGTGCCCAAGCGTCCGAGCGCCTAAACGTGGTTTAAGAGAGGTGGCAAGCGGGAATCGGCGTTGCAAGCTATTCTCGCAGTCGAGGCCGAAGCTTGCTTTCCG
>DATJTD010000098.1:0-5194 GCA_035503775.1 Candidatus Acidiferrales bacterium | reverse complement strand
GGAGCCGCGAGCCCAATACCCGGCGCCTGGTACATCGTCTCGAACATGTCGTCGATGAGCTGCTGGAAGAGCGGGTCGTGCAACTCCTCCAGACGCACTCTCTTGGCGACCTTGCGCAATGTGGGATGCCCGTCGGTGAGGATTTCGCGGAGATAGGCCATGCTGCACCGCTAATTCGACGCCCGGGGAGGGCGATCCCCATCGTCGGGCCGATTGCCTCCCCCGGGCGCCACGCATCGAGCCGCAGCCCTTCCGGGCTACAGGATGAAGCTCGAGAGGTCCGTGTTGCCCGCGATGGCCTCCAGTTTGTCGCGCACGTACGAGGCATCGACGCGCACGCTCCCCGCGTCTTCGGGAGCGTCATAGCTGACGTCTTCGAGGAGCCGCTCGAGGACGGTGTGCAGGCGGCGAGCACCGATGTTCTCGGTCTGTTCGTTCACCGCCGTCGCCAAGCGGGCGATCTCGGCGATTCCTTCGGGGAGGAATTCGAGCTCGACGCCCTCGGTCTTCAGCAGCGCCTTGTACTGTTCGGTCAGCGCATTGCGCGGCTGCGTGAGGATCGTCTCGAAATCGGCCGCCGTCAACGAATCCAGCTCGACGCGAATCGGAAAGCGGCCCTGCAACTCCGGAATCAGGTCCGACGGCTTGCTCATATGAAAGGCGCCGGCTGCGATGAACAAGATATGATCGGTCTTGATCTGACCGTGCTTGGTGTTGACGGTGCTGCCCTCGACGATCGGCAAGATGTCGCGCTGCACGCCCTCGCGGGAGACGTCGGGCCCGCGCGAGCCATCGCGACCGGCGACTTTGTCGATCTCGTCGATGAAGATGATGCCGTTCTCGCCGGCACGCCGTAACGCTTCGCGCTTGACGGCGTCCATATCCACGAGCTTCTGCGCCTCTTCTTCGGCGAAGATGCGCCGCGCGTCGGCAACGGTCACACGCTTCTTCACGCGCTTTTTTGGAAGAAGGCCGCCGAGCATCTCGCTCATGTCGGCACCGCCGCCCATCGACGGATCCATCCCACCGACGATGCCGACGGGAAGCTGCGCGGCCTCTTCTATTTCGATGTCGACCAGACGCACGTCGTAGAACCCACGCAGAACGTCGGCGCGCGCCTGATCGCGGATCTGCTGCGCGTTGGGCAGCGCGTGGGCCGCGTTGGGGGTGGGAGCCGTAGCCTGTTGCGGAAAGGCGTTCCCGAAGATCGAGCCCAAGGTCGCCGCGAACGGATTGGCATTTTGCGCCTGCGGCGCCCGCGTCTCGGGGAAGAGCAGATCGATCACGCGCTCGACGGCCTGCGCATCGGCGGCCTCGGCGACTTCCTGACGGCGCTCCTGTTGCACGACGCGAATGGCGGCTTCAACGAGATCGCGCACCATCGATTCGACGTCGCGGCCGACGTAGCCGACCTCGGTATATTTGGTTGCCTCCACTTTGACGAACGGCGCTCCCACGAGCGTCGCAAGCCGGCGCGCAATCTCCGTCTTGCCGACGCCGGTCGGGCCGATCATGAGAATATTCTTCGGGGTGACTTCATGTTGAAGCTCACCGCTGAGCTGCTCGCGGCGATAGCGGTTGCGTAGGGCGATGGCGACCGCACGCTTGGCTTTTGCTTGCCCAACGATGTACTTGTCGAGTTCGGCGACGATGGCGCGTGGGGTCAACTGCTGGATCGTCGTCACGCCAGCGCCTGCGCTAATTCGTCGTAAAGGTACACCATCGTCTCGATTCCACCGTAGAACTGTTTGAGGTCGAACTTTTCGTTCGGCGCGTGAATAGCATCGTCGGGCAAGCCGACACCGATGAGCACCTGCGGAAGTCGCAAGATGCGATCAAAACTGGAGACGGGCCCGATCGTCCCGCCCGTGCCGATAAAGACCGGCGCCTTTCCGAAGCCGCGCTCCATCGCGCGCGCCGCCGCCGCCACCGCCGGATGATTGCGCGACGTCTCCACGGCGCGCACGTCGCCTTCCGTATGAATTTCAACCCGTACGCCGGGCGGCGCAAGCGCGCGCAGGCGCTCGCTCACCACCTCTTTGACGTGCTGCGGGTTTTGGTGGGGCACCAGCCGCGCGGAGAGCTTGGCGACGGCAAAGCTCGGGATGATCGTCTTACTCCCCGGGCCCTGATAGCCACCGTACATCCCGTTGACCTCGAGCGTCGGGCGCACCCACATACGCTCGATCGGCAGCCGTTCGCGCTCGCCGCCGGCGAGCTCGCTCACGCCCAAAGCCGCGGCCTCGTGCTGCGCATCGAACGGCAACGCCGCAATCTCCGCCCGCTCGGCGAGCGAAAGCTCACGCACGTCGTCGTAAAATCCCTCGATAGCGACGCGCCCTCGATCGTCTCGCAGCTGCGCGATCATACGCGCCAACGCCTCAACCGGATTGACCACGACGCCGCCAAAATATCCGGAGTGCAGGTCGCTTCCCGGGCCAAAGACCGTGACTTCCCAGTGCACCAACCCGCGTAGCGAGACCGTGAGCGAGGGAACGTCCTCCGCAAAGACGGCGGTGTCCGAGATCACCGCGACATCACACGAGAGCCGCTCGCGCTCGCGCGCCAAGAACGCCTCGAAATTCGGCGACCCGATCTCCTCTTCACCTTCCACGACCATCTTGACGTTGAGCGGAAGGTGCCCGCGCAGATGCAGATGCGCTTCGAGTGCGGCGACGTGCATCATGACTTGTCCCTTGTCGTCCACCGCGCCGCGTCCGAAGATCTTCCCCTCACGCACCGTCCCCTCGAACGGCGGCGACTCCCAGAGCTCCACCGGATCTTCGGGCTGCACGTCGTGGTGCCCATAGATCAGCACGGTCGGCGCCTCCGGCGCGTGCAGCCACGAGCCGTACGCTACGGGGTGTCCACCGGTCTCGAGGACGAGCGCCTCCGTCAGCCCCGCCGCCCGCATGCGGGCGACGGCGAATTCGGCCGAACGACGCACGTCCGCGCGATGTGCCGGCTGCGCGGAGACCGATGGGCAGGCGATCCATGCTTTGAGCTCCTCGAGATAACGCGGCTGCTGCGAGCGCACGTACGCGACGAGCGGCTCGGCCCTCTCCATCGCGGAGATTACGCGACCTCGACGATGATGTCGTCGTTGGTGTAGATGTCGATCTTCGACGCGATGAGCAGTGCTTCACGCGCAATAGCCGGCGCATCCAGCGTGCTGTGCCGCACGAGCGCCTGCGCCGCCGCCTGCGCGTATGGGCCGCCGCTCCCGATCGCCGCAATACCCTCGTCGGGCTCGATCACATCGCCGGTCCCGCTGATCACGAAGAGATGATCCGCATTTCCCACCACGAGCAAGGCCTCGAGCCGGCGCAGCGCCCGATCCTGGCGCCAATCCTTGGCGAGTTCCACCGCCGCGCGCACGAGATTGTCTTTGTACTGCCCCAGCTTCGCTTCGAACTTCTCGAGCAGCGTGATCCCGTCGGCCGCCCCGCCCGCAAAACCGGCAATCACCGCCCCCTCGGCGATGCGCCGCACCTTACGCGCGCTGTGCTTCATGATCATCTTGTCGAAGGTCACCTGCCCGTCACCGGCAATCGCGAGCTTCCCCGCATGTTTGACCGCCAGAACGGTCGTCGAGCGAATCTTCATCGCCCATACTATCCGATGACGTGCACCAGCTCCTCGCTCGGCTCTCTCGGATTGGCTACGCCGGCGCGAACGAGATCGCGCCAGCCTTCGATCTTCTCCAGGGCGCGCTCCGCCAGCAAGCGTCGGCGTTCGCGTTTATCGCGAACGAGTGGTCCCGGCGGCGGCGAGACGTAGGCCCAAGTCACATTTGCCGGCTGGAAATCGCTGGTTTGCGTATTCTGCAAGTGTGCCACCACAGCTCCAAGCGCCGTGTCAGCCGGAACGGGAACCATCTCCAAGCCGAGAGCATGGCGCGCCGCGGAGAGCGCGGCAATGAGCCCGCACGCCGCCGCCTCGACATACCCCTCGGCGCCGGTTATCTGACCGGCAAACCAGAGCTGCGCCGCCCCGCGCAGCCGCAGATCCGGTTCGAGCAAGCGCGGCGCATCGATGAACGAATTGCGGTGCATCACGCCCAGGCGCAGCCACTCCGCCTCCTCCAGCCCCGGCAGCCGCCCAAAGGCCTCTTTCTGCGCCGGCCAGGTGAGCCGAGTCTGAAAGCCGACCAAATTGTAGGCCGTCCCCTGCGCGTTCTCTTTGCGCAGTTGCACCACCGCATACGGCGCACGTCCGGTGCGCGGGTCGCGCAGTCCAACCGGTTTCATCGGCCCATAGCGCAGCGCGTCTTCGCCCCGCGACGCCAGCTCTTCGATCGGCAAACACCCCTCGAAATACGGAATCTTTCCCGAAGCGGCGTCGCATTCGAAATCCTTGGGATCGTGCTTGGGCAAGGTGCGCAGATCGTGCACAAACCGCTCGTACGTCTCCCGATCCAGCGGAATGTTGAGGTAGTCGTCGCCCTCTCCCTTATCGTACCGTGACTTGCGGTACATCTTACGCTCGTCGAGCGAATCCGCAGCCACGATTGGCGAAGCCGCATCGTAGTAGTGCAGCCGGGGCCGGCCGCCACTTCCCACGACTTGCCCAACGAGCGCATCGATTGCCTCCGACAACGCATCCGAAGGCAACGGCCCGCACGCCACGATCGTCGGCCGTTGCAGATCGATCGAGGTCACCTCTTCGCGCAACACCCGAATCCGCGGATGCGCCCCGAGCGCAGACTCCACCCGCTGCGCAAACCGCTCCCGATCAACCGCCAGCGCGCCGCCCGCCGGCACCGCACTCTCCCGCGCCGCCCTCACGATGAGCGACCCCATACGAGCCAACTCTTCTTTGAGAAGCCCGACCGCATTCTCGAGAGCCGCCCCACGCAACGAATTGCTGCACACCAACTCCGCAAGCGAATCCGTCTTATGCGCAGGCGACCGCTTCCGCGGCCGCATCTCAAACAAATCAACATCCATCCCCAGAGAAGCCGCCTGCCAAGCCGCCTCACACCCCGCCAGCCCACCCCCGATTACCGCCAGCCTCACCGAATTCAATTAATCCCCAAAGCTGACGCGAACGTCGATCGCCGCAAAAGAATCTCTGGCGTGATGCGGTGGGCGGCGAGGGCGAGCTTCTCCGCGGGGGTGTTTGCGAGGAGCGCGTCGCCTTGAATGCGCATCGTGTGCCGGCGACAGGCAGCGCATCCTGCGCGCACAGCCAG
>DATJTD010000097.1:0-3752 GCA_035503775.1 Candidatus Acidiferrales bacterium | reverse complement strand
TTGCGCTCAAGCTCGGCCAAGCATTCGGCTCGGCCCTTCGCGCCGGCAATACCGTGATGACCAGCCGCGACGAGAATCCCGCCTCGCGCATGATGAACCGGTGCATCATCTCGGGTCTGCTGAGCGTCGGCATCAACGTGCAAGACCTGCGCTCCATTCCGCTGCCGCTCGCGCGGTATGCGGTGCGCGGCGGCGCCAACGGCGGCGTTCACACGCGCCTTTCACCCGGCGACCGCGCCTCGCTGCTCATCGAACTGTACGACGAGATGGGGATCAATCTCTCGACCGTCCTAGAGCGCAAGATCGAAGGGATCTTCTTCCGCGAAGATTTCCGGCGCACGACGATCGATGAAGTCGGGTCGCTGGATTTTCCCGCACGGGCGATCGAAGGGTACAACATCGGCTTCCTCGAGGCACTCAAGCCGCAAGCACTGGAAAAAGCCGGATTCCGGGCGGTCGTCGACTACGCGTATGGGAGCAGTGCTGCGATTCTGCCGCGACTCTTCGGCGCGCTCAACGTCGAGATGATCACGCTCAACGCGTACTTCGATCCAAAGAAAGCGCGCCAATTCGCCGACGACCGCCACCGGCATCTCGGGCAGATCGCCGACATCGTGCGGACGGTCAACGCCAACTTCGGCCTGCTGCTCGACAATGACGGCGAGACGTTCGCGTTGGTCGACGACCTCGGGCGCATCGTCGACGGCACGCGCTTGCTCGCGCTCTTGACCTTACTGATCGCGCGCGGGAAGCCCGGCGCGCGCATCGCGATGCCGGTGATGGTCCCCAGCGCCATTGAAAGCATCGCGAAAGCGCATGGTGCGAAGGTCATCTACACGCGCAGCGACCGGCGCGCGCTGCGTACCCTCGGCAACGAGGTCGACTTCGCCGGCGGAGCGCACGACGAGGTGCTCTTCCCCGAATTTCAGCCGGCCTTCGACGGGCTGTATGGGGCAGCAAAGACGATGGAGCTCATCGCCGCCGAAGGGCGCCCACTCAGCGAGCTCGTCGACTTGCTCCCCGACTGGCACATCGCACGCGACAGCGTCCCGTGCCCATGGGATCGCAAAGGCGCCGTCATGCGCACTCTTTATGACGAGTTCGAATCCCGCGATCTCGAACTCACCGACGGCTTGCGCGTCCGTCGTGACGGCGGCTGGGTGCTCGTGCTCCCCGACGCCAGCGAAGCCAGCGTCAAACTCTACGCCGAAGGTTCAACCGACGCGGTCGCAAGCCGCTACTTGAAGGAAGTCCAGCACCGCATCGAGGCGCTCGTCGGCGCTTAGCGGGAATTAGACCGGCACGCCGCCGGCCGCGTAGAGGTCGTCAAGATCGATCGCCACGGCGACGGAGCGAAGTTCGAGAAGACCACCTCCGACCGGCTGCTCCAACGTCCAACTCGTAGGGTGCCGCCGCACCGCCTGCGCCCAACGCTTTCGCGAATCGATGAGGACATATTCTTCGAGCGTTCCGATCGTCTGGTATTCGCGCATCTTTGAGCCGAGATCGTCTCGGGCAGTGCTCTCCAAGAGTATTTCGATGATGAGCTTGGGATACTGAATGGTCGCTCTGCCTCTGACGCGATCGCGTTCGTCGCAGGTCACAACGACATCTGCATACCGTACACTCGTCGCCATTTCGATCAGCATATCGGAGCCGTAGGTGCGGCAGGGCAGCGCCGCGGGCAAGATTTTCGCAGCTACGATCATCGCAATTGCGTTGTGTTCGGTCGTCCCTCCGGCGAAGCTATAGACATGACCGTCGACGAACTCATGCTTACTCTGCTGCCCTAACTCCCAGGTAGGAAACTCCGCCCCGGTAAGGGGCTCATGAGGCTGCGCCGTCATGGGATTAGCATACCACGCCCTCAAAAAAAGCCCCGCGCCCCTTACGAACGGTCGAAGGCGGCCTCTTCTTCGAGAGCCGCCTTCTCCAATTCCGCGCGGGTCTTCCGTCGCTTGTCCTCGTGGGCGCCGGCGGGCCGCAGATTTACCGGCGGCCCTTTGGGCGGCACGAGCGCGACGCGCCGCTTGGTCTTCTTCTTGGCTGATTTCGCCACGTACGTTCCTCCTCGTCGAGACCGTTTCGCCGGCCGTAGCCCCGGTTACGCCTTTTGGAGTTCACGCACTCCGTCCGGCGACGCCGGAACCGGTGAAGGCGTAAATGTGAGCTCACCGCGGCGCTCGTCGTAATCGACGCGGACGGTCATCCCCTCGCGCACGTCGCCGGCGAGGATCTGGCGGCCGAGCGGCGTCTCCAGCTCCTTTTGAATTGCGCGCTTGAGCGGACGTGCGCCGTACACGGGATCGTACCCGACGTGGACGAGATGCCGGCGCGCTGCGGGCGCCACGTCGAGTGTGACGCGTCGTTCGTTCAAGCGCATCTGTAGGCGATCGATCTGAATTGCGACGATCCGATCGAGTTGCTCTTCGTTGAGCGCCTGGAAGACTACGATCTCGTCCACCCGGTTGAGGAACTCGGGCCGGAAGTGGCGCCGGAGCTCGTCGAGGACGGTCGCGCGCATCACCGCATAATCGGCGCCGCTGGTCGTCCCTTTGAAATCGAGAATCCGGTGGCTGCCGATGTTGGAGGTCATGATGAGGATCGTGTTTTTGAAGTCGACGGTGCGCCCTTGTCCGTCGGTGAGACGTCCGTCGTCGAGAATTTGCAGGAAGACGTTGAAGACTTCCGGCGCGGCCTTCTCGATCTCATCGAAGAGCACCACGGAGAACGGACGGCGGCGTACGGCTTCGGTGAGCTGACCACCCTCTTCGTAACCGACATATCCGGGCGGCGCACCGATCAGACGCGCGACCGAATGCTTCTCCATGTACTCGGACATGTCGATGCGGATCATCGCGCGCTCGTCGTCGAAGAGATAGCCCGCGAGCGCACGCGCGAGTTCGGTCTTTCCAACGCCCGTAGGCCCAAGAAAGATGAACGAACCAATTGGCCGGTTGGGATCGGAGAGTCCGGAGCGCGCCCGAATGACGGCTTCGGCGACGGCGGAGACGGCTTCGTCTTGGCCGATGACGCGCCGGTGCAGCTCTTCGTCGAGTTTGAGCAGCTTGCGCATCTCGCCTTCGAGGAGCTTGGAGACGGGAATACCGGTCCAGCGGCTCACGATGTCGGCGATATCTTCTTCGTCGACCTCCTCTTTGAGCATGCGGCGCCCTTTGCCGTCGAGCGCCGCCTCTTGCTCGCGCAGTTTGCGTTCCAGCTCGGCGAGACGGCCATACTTGAGCTCCGAGGCCTTGGCGTAGTCGGCTTGTTGCGAGGCACGTTCGATCTCGGCTTTGGTTTTCTCGATCTGCTCGCGCAGGGCGCGCTGCTGGCTGACGACATCTTTCTCCGCTTGCCAGCGCGCCTTGAGTTCGTCGGCCTGCGCGTGCAGCTCCGCCAGCTCCTTTTCGATCCGCTCGATGCGCTGCTTGGAGCCGGGGTCGTCTTCTTTTTTGAGGGCTTCGCGTTCGATTTCGAGTTGGGTCATGCGGCGCGAGGCTTCGTCGAGTTCGCTGGGCATCGAGTCGATCTCGGTGCGCAGTTTGGCGGCCGCCTCATCGACTAGGTCGATCGCTTTGTCCGGTAAGAAGCGATCGCTGATGTAGCGATTCGAAAGCGTGGCCGCCGCCACCAGGGCCGAGTCTTTGATGCGCACGCCGTGGTGCACTTCGTAGCGCTCGCGCAGACCGCGCAAAATCGAGATCGTATCTTCGACGCTCGGCTGATCGACGAAGACCGGCTGGAAGCGG
>DATJTD010000096.1:0-11611 GCA_035503775.1 Candidatus Acidiferrales bacterium | reverse complement strand
GAGTGCCATACTGACCTTGGCCATCGTGGTGTCCTTTCGCGGAAAGTTGCTCTGCAAAAACAACCTTCGCCAAGAGCCACGATGGCCGCCCTCTACCCTATGAGGCCGGCCGCTTCATACACCACGAGTTGGGGCACGATCGTCTCGTCCTTTCAGCGGCATCATAGCATACAGGTGCCTTTGATGATATGTGCTCGGGGGAGGCCAGGAGCCGAAGCTGCCTTCGTACCAGCAAAAACGCAGCCATACGCTCGCTTAATTTACCAACCTTCGTTGCCACCCGCGCCCGGCTGGGAGCCAAGCCACCCGTGCCGGCTCGCCGGCGCACGGTGCAACGGCATTGAGCGCGTTTGCTGACAGGAACTTTCCTAACTTCGTGTTCGAAGAAATCTCTAATCGCACCGTTAGTTGCGCGTCAGCTTTTGTTATTATAGCTCGGCGCTCAACGTCCTGAAGTGCTTGGCTATCCGCCTCTCTCTTTAGGAACGTTCGTGCACCATGCTTCAGGAATTGCTCGCTGGTGTAGAGGTGAAATCTTTGGCCAGCCTCCTTGAGCATTTCTCGACGAAGTGCCGGAAGCGGGCCCATCGTCTCTCCACTAACTCGAAACCACCAATCTTCCTTCGCGTCGTCCGTCACCAAGATGATCGGGCGACCACTCTCTTTTGCTTTCCGCAGCACCTCGTTCCACAAGATGAGATCGCCATACGGGCGCCGTGGGTCGCCCGTCTTTCTCGCATCCTTGAAACCAGGTGGAATCTCGTTCTTGTAGCGGCGTTCGCCCTCGCTGCAGATCGCGCTTAGCTCTTCTTCGGAAAAGGGCGCGCCGATCATCGAGTCCTCGTAGAGCTCTTCTATCTGTTTTCTTACGCTTTGAGCGCGGTCGTTGAGTTTCTCGATACTCCATGACGAGAGCAGCGCCTGAACAAGTCGATCCTCGAGCGCGTCAACCTCCGCCAAAACCGACTCTCGAATGAACGGATGTCTGTAGTCACTGAAGGAACCGCGCAATTCATTGAGGCCCTTTTCGAGCGTTGCCGTGAACCCTTCATGACGTCGACGGATTTCGCTTATCAACCCGATCGATGTTTTCGTGATACTCGAGTCCCACTTGGCACGGCATCCATAGCTGGCTCTTTCCGGCCTTTAAGACTTTGAGAAGTTCATCCGTCGTCTTCTCAGGCGAGCGAAACAAGTCCAGAAGCACGTTTGTATCGAGAACAATCAGGCCAGCCGCGAGAAAGCTGTCCAAGTCATCCGCTGATGGGGTATAGTAATGACCAAACGTCGATCTCAAGTCTCTTCCCTCGCGACAGCAAAGCCTGGCAACCCAGGCGCCGGCATAGCAAATTCAATACGGCGAGAACGCCCGCCCAACCTACGTTTTGGCGTTATAGGCTTGCTGGAGGTTATGAAACGCTACCGGGACATCACAGCAACATGCGCCGCGCGCGCTCACAGCCTTATACTCAGGAGGGCGACGCTGAGCGCGTCGTTGTCGCGCGCAACGGCCTCTAATGACCTGCACGTGATCGGAATAGCGTCGTTCGGGTATTTCGAGGCATCTACGAAATGATCCGGGCCTCAATTGACAACGCAATTGTCTCCGCTTGGCGTAGGGTTGGCCGTGACGCAGTTGCTTCTCACGAAACGGCGCTCCAGATCTACGACCTTGGTGACGTAGAACCGCGTTACTACGAATTCACTGTGCCGCGTGCAGCGCGTTCTCGACGACCCGGCTCTGTCTTCCGAATGCACACCGCGACGGTGATGCCAAAGTCTCGCGTGGTTCACGGAGTACGCGTCACGACGGCTGCCCGGGCGATCATCGATACTGCACCCCTTGGCGATCTTACCGAGATCGCCGTCGCGCAGGCGATCGGTCGCGGTCTGGCGACCGCGAATGAGCTCCGAAAGGAAGTTGCGCGTCGACCTAAGCTCGTTCGGGACGCTATAGAACGAGCGCTAAATATACGTGACTATTACGCCGGGTACCTGTAGCACGCGGTCATTCAGGCAAACTGGTGCGATTTCATCGGCAATTTGTACTCTGCTAGCTCACCGCTGCTAGGCGCCTCGGCTCCGCATCCAGCGCACCGTCGTTTATGCTCTTAACATCGATGTCTGACAGCTGATCCTTGTGCAGCCTCGGCAGAAGATCGGCAAGTAACACAAGCCGTTTTGCATAGAATGCTTCGGCGTCGAGCTGTTGATCGAGCTTTTCCGCTTCTTTCTTAAGCTGCTGACGAACGGCTTCATCAGCATGCCTGGCGACTGTAGTGCGCGGCGAGCGCCGCCGCTGGATAAACGACGGCGCTGGTGCCGACTACGAGAATCACGTCGGCGCGCTCTGATGCGCCCACGGCCCGAGCCCATGCCTCTTCCGGCAGCGGTTCACCGAACCAAACGATGTCGGGCCGGAAGCGCCCACCACACTCATGCTCTATCTCGTCAAGGGGCAGCCCGTTCTCGATTGAACGGCGCTTTCCGCACCATGAACAGCGCGCCTCGCGCATATTACCGTGAAGCTCAAGAACATTCCGTGATCCGGCGATGAGATGTAACGAGTCGCTCATATACGGCATGTTCGGCCCCTCCGGGCCGCTCCAACTGTTGCTGATCGCGTCGGCGCCGAGGGTATACGCCGTGTTTGCCGCCGTATCCAGGTCGACCACGCTGTTCGTGACGTACGCTTCGACCACGATGATCTTGCAATTCGGACAGATCGCCGAGACCATCTCGGCGTCGAGATCCTGCTCGAACGGCGTCCAGTCTTCGATCGACGTCGGTCCGGGCGGTAGCGGCGCGGTTTGACCGTACTCGTTGTATTTCTGCAAGTTCACGGTGCCGAGGCCGTAGGCTTTGCGGAAGACGTTCACGTCGTTGACGAGATTCGCATAGTCCTCGCTTTCGACGAGCGCGACGGTCTCGCCGGCGCCTCCCGTTTTGCTCGGAAGGTCGTAGATGCTTTGCAGGTCGCTCGGGACGTAGACGTAGCCTTTGCCCGGATAGGGGCTTTCGTCGGGCGTTTCGGTGCCCACGTTCGAGGCGAGCGTGAGCGGTATCTGAAGCGTGCATCGATTTTCCGTCGGCGACGGATCTCCGCACGCATTCACCCACGAATCTCCCGCGCCGTCGCGATGGATGGTCCGAGTCTTGAAGAGCGCCTGCAGCGCGGGGTTTCGAGCTTCGCGTTGTTGCCAATCAGAAAAATCAGGGAGGGTCGCCGGCTGCACGACTTGGGTTGCCGCCGTCTCGGCGCGGACGGCAATCTGCGGGGCTGCGCCCGATCCGTTGACGGGTGTCAGCGCGGCTCCGGCGCAGTCGGCGAGGAGCGCCGTCACGGCACAGACGAACAAAATACGGAAGCTCATAGATCGGAGCATACAGCGGGGGCGTCCAATGAGCGTCCAATTTCGTCGGGTTTATCGCGCCGACGCTGCAGGGTGAGCTCGGGAATGACCTGCTTCGGCAAGCGGCGGCGCGAGCTCGGGCCACGACGTTCGCCCACGGCGTCACGGGATGGCGTCGCATGTGTCGTATCGTTTCAACCCGCGTGAATAGCAGATGAACCCGCTCTTTACACGGTGATTCCGCCGAGCGCAGCATGCCTCGCCGTTCAAGGCCGAGAAAAGAACGGCGCGATCAAGAACGCATCCGCGGGAGCAGCGCAATAGGATGAGCGCGTTGCCGTAGAGGCAGCTCACTTATCGCCGGGTTCGTATCCGTCGGTCAAGGTTTTCAAAAACGCGGTGACGTCACGTTCGTCCTGCGCGCTCATCGGCGGCTGCTCGCCGCGTTTGCGGTCGAACGGCGGGTCGGTGATGTCGACATTGGCCCAATAGCGCCGCGGAAGGTCGTCGAAGAGGGCGAGCGTACCGTCCGGGCGGCGAGGATAGACACGCTGCGGATCCGTTGCCCGGAAATTATAGAAGTCGAGCACCTGGCGCAGCGAATGGTAGACGCCGTTGTGAAAGAAGACGTGGCGGGTCGCGACGTTGCGCAACGTCGGCGTCGCGAACATGCCACAGTACTGCGTCTGTACTCGTAAATCCGTGCGCACCGGGCCACAGATCCCGAGGTCGAAATAGTGGGGATCGTGGTTGCGCACAAGCGCCGCGTTCCGGGGTACGCCCAGCGCCTCGTATTGGTGGTCGGTGAAGAGCGGCGGAAGCCCTTCCGCCGTGGGTTGATCGAGATGGCAGGCCGCGCAGTCGGCGCGATGCGGATCGTTGAAGAGGTGGTAACCGCGTAATTCCGATGCGGTGAGCTGTGCTTTTCCCTCGAGCCAATAATCGAATTTGCTCGTGTAGGGGTGAAAACTCGGGTCTTCAAACTCGTAGCGGCCGACGGCGAACATCGCTTCTGCAACGAGCATCCGCGCATCTTGCAGAACCGATGCTCCGAACAATTGCGAGAACCGTTGCACGTACGGCGCCCGACGCAGCACCGCTGCGACGCGGGTGACGCTTCCGCCGTCCATCTCGAACGGGCTCAAAAGTGGGAAGAGTGCTTGGCTTTGAAGCGTGTCGGCGCGCCCGTCCCAGAAGAGGCCGCCTTGCGGGACGAGATTTTGCGCCGTCTGCGCGGTGCTGCGTGCGGTCTTCTGCCGCCGCACGGCAGTCATGCCTCGCGCGATGGCCTGCGCAAGGTTGACGTTCTCGTTCTCCTCGTTGTCGGGCCCGATGCTGAAATTTGGCTGCCGTTCGAGATACATCAGCGACGGCACCGCGCGCAAGCCTTCTGTTGCGAGGGCGGGACCACCGAGCATCACGGGGCCGGTGCCCGGCGGTTCGTAAGCGTTCTGCGGACTATGACAAGAGGCGCAGGAGAGACGTCCCGACGAGGAGAGGCGCGGATCGAAAAAGATCTCGCGCCCCAACTCCGCCATCGCCGAAAGCGGGCCCGCGCTCGGCCGTACGAGCGCGATCGGCTGCGGACGCTCGGTATCGGGCAAGGCCCGCTGCGCGAACATCAGCGCAGCGACCACGATACCGAGCGTCCGCCACGGGTACCTTACTTGGGTGGGAATGGGAGGACGTTCCCCGTTGCCGGATCGAGGAAGAGCGGCGGATCGTAGTGCGCGCCAATTGGCGGCGGTAGCGCCTCACTCACCGTCGCCGCCGCTTTCCGGCTCCGGCGCCTCGGGCTCGGGCTCCGACTCCATGCTCGAGTCGGACTCGCTCTCCGGCTCGGCGTCCTCGCTCGACGTCCCGGCTTCTTCTTCTTGCGCCGCCGCAGACTGCTCTTCGGCTTGGGCCTGAGCTTCTTGCGCCTCGGCATTTTCGTAGTTGATCTGTTCTTGCACGCGCTGCGCGACGTCGTAATCGTCGGCTTGCGCCTGCTCCGCTGCCTCTTGATCGCTCTGCTCATCGTCTTTGGCTTGGTCGACGCCGTTGTCGACGCAATCGTCGAAGTACGAATCCGATTCCTCGAAATAACCGCCGCAGAGGCTCACCCGCTGATCGTAGTCACTCGGAGAGGGCTCTTCTTCATTTTCTTCGCGCGCGACGTCGATGGAATTGATCCCAAATGCGGTAATGCCGGCTCGCTGTGCCGCAACGATCCACGCGGCGAGCTCGTTGCGGGCTTGCTGCGCTCCGGTGTACCGTGGATCCAGGCTCAAGGCGTGAGCGTAGTCGACGAAGGCTGCGCGATATTGGCTCATGCGCCCGCGCACCCAGGCGCGCCACCGGTACGCCGCCGCGTTTTGCTTGCCGTACTTGACGGCGTTGTTCATGTCGGCGAGTGCGCCGCCCATCGCGCCGAGAGTCGCCTTCGCCCACCCGCGATCGACATACGCTTCGGACCAGTTGGGATAGTATGTGATCGCGTGGTTGCAGTCGTACAGCGCCTCTTTGATGCGCCCAAGACTCTCGCGCGCTTCGCAACGATAGTCCCACGACCACGCCTTGGGGATGAGCCGGATCGCCTGCGTGAAGTCGGCATCGGCTTGGCGGTAGTCGCCGAGGGCGAAATACGCGAGGCCACGCCACTGATACGGAGCTCCAAAACGCGGCGCCAGCTGCACGGCGGTGGTCAGATCGGTGATTGCCGCAGCGTCTTTGCCGATGTGGTAGTAGGCCAAGCCACGATTGAAGTGATCGTTGGCGTCGTTTGCATAGAAGCGTAGACCTTGGTCGAAGTCGGGGATGGCGTCCTTGTAGTCGTCGAGATTGATGCGCGCATACCCGAGATTATCCCAGCTCCGCCAGTCTTTGGGGTAGGCGCGCACGGAGATCAACAGATCGTCCTTGGCGCCGGCCCACTTCGATTGATTGACCCGGCTCACGCCGCGAAAGAAATGCGCCGCCGAAACGAACGACGGCAACAGCGTCTTGTCGCCGCGCGCGACGAGCGTGAGCGCCGTCGTGAAATTGGCTTCGGCCGCGGGAAACTGATTGAGGTTATAGTACGAGAGGCCGAGATCGTAGTACAGCGGCGCTGCGGCATAACCGGCAGGGATCGCGGCGTTGAAATCGTTGATCGCCGCCGGATACTGGCGATTCTTCATTGCCTGACGGCCCGCTGCGAAGAGGTCCATTCCGCTGGACGTGTTTGCGAACGCCGTGAGAGGGACGATCAAAACGAGCCCGCTCAATAGAGGCGCAAGCCAATGCACTGCGCGACGCATCAGTAACTTCTCCCCAAAGTCCCAGAAAGCGAAGTGGCGTTCTGTTCTCCGCCGTTCGCTCGCCTTACCGTGCAGCAGACGTCCGGGAACTGTTTCTTAACAGAGAGTGGGAGAGGATCGGGCGAGATCACGAGGGCATGTGAAGAATTCTTTCGCCCTATGGCTTCTTTCGTGAAGAGGACTGCATGAAACGTCCGTACCGGGGTCTCTGCGTCCTTGGGGTTGCGTTGGCTTTTGGAGGCTGCGGCGGCGGCGGCAGCAGCCCAGTCCCCGTTTCCAGTGGCGCCTCCTCGGCAACGCCGTCGCCGCACACCTCATCACTCCCGGCGGCCTCGCCCACAGCCGGGGCGCCGGCGACGCCGGGCACTCCTGCAACGACGCAGCCCACCGCGAGCGCGGTGCCGACACGCTCACCGGTCGCCACACCGAGCCCGGGCTCCTCGATCTCCCCCGCGCCGTCGCCGAGCGCGAGCGGGACACCCGTGCCGACCCCGGCGCCGACGCACACACCAACCGGCGCTCCGACATCCACGCCGACCGCCGCACCGTCGCCGACAGCGACGGCGACAACCACGTCCGGAACTCCGAACTTCGGTCCCAACGTGCTGATCTTCAATCCGGCGATGTCGTCCGCCACGATCCAGAGCCAACTGAATGCCGTCTACGCGCAGCAGCAGACCAATCAGTTCGGCACGAACCGCTATGCGCTACTCTTCGAGCCGGGCACGTACAACGTGAACGTCAACGTCGGGTTCTACATGCAGGTGCTCGGTCTTGGCCTCTTACCCGACAGCACGACCATCAACGGCTCGGTACAAGCCGACGCCGCCTGGAACGATGGGAATGCCACGGAGAATTTCTGGCGCGAAGCCGAAAATCTCGCGGTCGTCCCGGCCGTGGAGCCCGCGCAGTGGGCGGTCTCGCAAGCATCGCCGCTACGCCGCATGCATATCAAAGGCAATCTCTGGCTCTTTGACGTCGTCAACGGCGCAGGCGGCTGGGCAAGTGGCGGCTTCATGGCGGACACCGCCGTTGACGACACGCTCACGCCCGGATCGCAGCAGCAGTGGTTTTCGAGAAATTCGTCGTGGGCAACCTGGACCAACGCGGTGTGGAACATGGTCTTTCTCGGCGACGTCAATGCGCCCGCGCAAAACTTCCCACCGAGCGCCGCAAACGGGAACCCCTATACGACGCTGCCGCAGACGCCCGAGGTGTCGGAGAAACCGTTCCTCACAATCGACAGCGCCGGAGCCTACAGCGTCTTCGTGCCGGCGATGCGCACGAACAGCGCGGGAACGACGTGGTCGGGCGGTGCGCCGGCGGGGACGTCGATCCCGATCGGCCAGTTTTACATCGCGCACGCTACAAGCGACACGGCCGCCACGATCAACGCCGCCTTGAGTCAGGGCACGGACTTGATTCTCACGCCCGGCGTCTATCAACTGAGCGCCCCCATTCAAATCAGCAATCCCGACACCGTCGTCCTTGGTCTCGGCGTGGCGACGCTGCAGCCGACCAACGGTACGGCGGCGATGACCGTCGCCGATGTCAACGGGGTCAAAATCGGGGGCATCCTCTTCGACGCCGGCGCAACGAATTCGCCGGTTCTCTTCCAAGTCGGACCTCCCGGAAGCTCCGCCAATCACGCATTCGATCCAATCGAGCTCTACGATATCTACACGCGGATCGGCGGAGCCACCGTCGGCAACGCAACGGTCAGTCTTCAAATAAACAGCAGCAACGTCATCGGCGACAACTTCTGGCTATGGCGCGCCGATCACGGCAATCCGGGCACCGTCGGCTGGACCACCAACACCTCGGCAAACGGCTTGGTGGTCAACGGAAACAACGTCACGATCTACGGTTTGGCCGTAGAGCACTTCCAGCAGTATCAGACGCTCTGGAACGGCAACGGCGGCCAGGTTTATTTCTATCAGAGCGAAGCGCCGTACGACCCGCCGAATCAAGCTGCGTGGATGGACGACAGCACCGTCCCGCCGACCGACGGCTACGCCTCGTATAAAGTGGCCAATACGGTCACAACGCACACCGCCTACGGCGTCGGCATCTACTGCAACTTCGAAGTCAACAATCAGCCGACCGGCGTGCAGTTGCAAAATGCAATCGAGGTGCCGTCGTCAAGCCTCAACGGAGCAATGTTCCACGACATGGTCACCGTCTCACTTGGCGGCGTCGGCACGATCGACTCGATCATCGACGGCTACGGCGGGACGGCCAATGCCACGAACGAGGTGCAATACCTCGGGCAATAGCGCGCGGCGGATCACCCGAAGCGGCCGGTGATGTAGTCTTCGGTGCGCTTGTCGTTCGGACGGCTGAAGATTTGGTCGGTCTTGCCGATCTCGACGAGGGCACCGACCCGGTGCTCGTCTCCGAGCATGAACGCCGTGTAATGCGAGATACGAGCGGCCTGCTGCATGTTGTGCGTGACGATCACGATCGTGTAGCGCTGTGCGAGCTTGGTAACGAGCTCCTCGATCTGCACCGTGGCGATCGGATCGAGCGCCGAGGTCGGTTCGTCCATGAGCAGCACTTCCGGTTCGACGGCGAGTGCGCGCGCGATGCAGAGGCGTTGCTGCTGGCCGCCTGAGATGGCGGTGCCGGAACGATCGAGTTTGTCTTTGACTTCGTCCCAGAGCGCCGCGTCACGTAGCGCGCGCTCGGCGATCTCGAGGTGGCCTTTGCGGCCGCCGGCGAGGCGTCCGCTCAAGGCAAGGCCCGCAACGACGTTGTCGAGCACCGACATCGTGGGGAAAGCATTGGGCTGCTGAAACACCATCCCGATGCGCCGGCGAACGACGACCCGGTGTGCGGCCGGATCGTAGATGTTCTCGCCGTCGAGGAGCACTTCGCCCTCGACGCGTGCGCCGTCTTGCATCTCGTGCACGCGGTTGAGACAGCGCAACAACGTCGACTTGCCGGCGCCCGACGGTCCGATGAGAGCGGTGACGTTGTTCGCCGGAAATCCAATCGTGATGTCGCGCACGGCCAGACGCGCTCCATAGTACGCGTTGAGCGCACGCACTTCGAGGTGATTGCGCAACGGAACCGGTACGGTGTCGCCCGCGGCGGCAACCGAGGTGCTCATCGCTTGAAGCTCTTGCGCAGCATCAAACGCGCACCGAGGCTGAGCACGAAGACCGCCAAGATGAGGAGCAATGCCCCCGCCCACGCCTGCTGATGCAGCTCTTCGTACGGCGAGATCGCGTAGGTGAAGATCTGCAACGAGAGCTCCGCCATCGGGTTGGCGGGGTTGAGTTCCCAGAATTGACTGCCGAACGCGGTGAAGAGCAGCGGTGCCGTCTCACCGGTCACGCGTGCGATCGCGAGCAGCAAGGCCGTGATGATCGCCGAACGCGCGGCCGGAAGAATCACACGGATCGTCGTCGCGTACGTCGAGAGGCCAAGGGCATAGGCACCCTCTTGCACCACGCGCGGCACCGTCCGGACGGCCTCTTCCGAAGTGCGAATCAGCAGCGGGAGCATCAACATGGCGAAGGCGACCGCAGCCGAAAACGCCGAGAAGTGCCCGAAGGGTGCGACCAGCAGCGTGTATGCGAAGAGACCGATCGCGATGCTCGGGATGCCCGAGAGCACGTCGGAGAGCAATCGCAGCATCTCGGCGGAGAACCCGCGCCCAAAGAGCGCAAGATAGATTCCGGTGAGCAGGCCGACCGGCACCGCGAGCAAGGTCGCAATGCCGACGATGATCACGCTGCCGACGATGCCGTTGGCGACGCCCCCACCGGGTATGCCGACCGGGCGCGGAATCTGCGTGATGAACGACCACGTCAGCGCGTGTACTCCCTGGAAGACGACGTACCCGAGGATCGCGAGCAGCGCCGCCGCAGCCAAAAGCGCGCAGACGCCGCAAGCCGCGACCGCGACGGCGCTGCGGACTTTGCGCACGCGAATCTTCGCAAGCTCGCTTGCACCGGTGATTCCCGCTGAGGTCTGTGTGAGGCTGATCAACTGCGCCATACGCCCGGCCTACCCGCGTCCCGCTCGCAGGCTCGACCACAGCAAAAGACGTGCGAGCCCATTGACGATGAAGCTGACCGCGAAGAGCAAGAGCCCAAGTTCGATGAGCGCGCTCGTATACAGTGACGAGGTCGCTTCGGTGAATTCGTTGGCGATCACGCTCGCCAGCGTATAAGACGGCGCGAAAAGCGAAGCGACGATCTCGGGCCGGTTGCCGATCACCATCGTCGCAGCAATCGTCTCGCCGAGCGCACGTCCGAGCGCGAGCACGCACGCGCCGAAGATTCCGCTGCGCGCCGCCGGCAGCACGACGCGCCACATCGTCTCCCACCGCGTCGCGCCAAGTGACATCGAGGCTTCACGCTGCTCGCGGCTCACGGCAGCGATCACATCGCGGGAAATCGCGGTGACGGTGGGCACGATCATCAGCGAAAGAATCAGGCCGGCCGTCAGCAAGCCCACCCCATAGATAGGGCCGGAAAAGATCGGTAAGAAGCCGAGGTGCGCCTGAATGAACGGCCCCAGCGCCACGCGGACCAACGGCGCGAGAACGAAGAGGCCCCACAGCCCGTACACGACGCTCGGCACCGCAGCCAACAGTTCGATCATGAAACTCAAAGGGCCGGCGATCGGCCCCGGCGCGAACTCAGCGAGATAAACCGCGGCGAAGATGCCGACGAGACCGGCCAGCAGGATGGCGATTCCCGAACTCACGAGCGTTCCATAAATCATCGGGAGGGCGCCGAATTGGTTGGTGACCGGATTCCACTGGCTGGTCCACAAGAACGAAAATCCGAAGGTGCGCAGCGACTCCCATGAACCATGGATCAGTTCGATGAGCAGCCCGAGCACGAGGAATGCAAAAATCGCCACCGCGCCCACGACGACCGTCATGAAGACTTTGTCGCGCGCGACGGCCGCTACCACTCCCGAGCCAGGTTTTGCTGCCTTCTCCATACTGCTCCGACTTCT
>DATJTD010000095.1:0-14254 GCA_035503775.1 Candidatus Acidiferrales bacterium | reverse complement strand
TCAAACTCGCCGATTACGTCACGACGTGCGACCTCTTGGAGCGCTGGTTACAGGCGCTGGTCGCGGCCTGAGGGCCGCCCTGGGCTGATGCAAGTCTTCAAGCAGTGGCCGATATATTTTATCGGCCGTATTCTCCCTGCGGCGGTCGGCTTCTGCGCCGTCGCGCTCTACACGCGACTGCTGGATCCCGCGAGCTTCGGAACGTACGCGTTGCTCCTGAGCACGTCGTTCGTCGTCGGGCTCATGGGGTACACGTGGTTGCGCGTTGCGAGCCTGCGGATGACCGCGACCGTCGCACCGGCCGCCGAGCCGGACTTGATGGCGACGATTGGCCTGGGCTTTGCCGCCCTCAGCCTTCCCGTCACCGCCGTCATCGTGCTGGTGGTGCGCATCGGCGATCCGCACGTCGGCTGGCCCGGTATTGTGCTGACCGCCGGGTGCGCCGTGATGAGTGCTTGGTTCGAGCTCAACGTGGCGATCATGCAAGCGCGCTTGCGCGTCGTCGCCTACAGCATCTTGCAGATGAGCCGGGCACTGGGCATGGTGATCAGCTCGGTGCTCCTGATTCAGGCCGGGCTCAAAGCCGACGCCTTGCTCGGCGGATTCATCATCGGCAACTGCGCGGGCTTCGGTGCCTTCGGGCTATGGAAGTGCGCGTTCGCAGGAACGTTTGATCCGAAGCTGCTGCGCCAGATGTTCCACTTCGGATGGCCGTCGAGCGCGACGTCATTCTCGAACCTCTCGGCGACGTTCCAACGGTACTGGCTCAATGCCATCGGCGGAAGTGCGGCCGTCGGTATCTTCGCGGCGGCAGGGGACTTCTCGCAGCAGACGATCGGCCTGCTCGTCGGGACGGCGACGCTTGCCGGACAGCCGCTCGCCTTTCGTGCGCGCGATTCGGGCGATCACCAGCAGCTCATCGTGCAGTTGCGCAACAATGCGCGCCTCGTCTTCGCCATCGGACTGCCGGCTGCGGCGGGCTTGATGGCGCTCTCGGGGCCGATCTCACAAGTCTATCTCGGCTCCCGCTTCCATGTGCACTCCGGCGCCGTCATGGCGATCTCGGCGGCGTTCACGTTCCTAGCGGGGATACGGACGAACTATTTCGAGCAGATCTTCGAGATCGCGTTCAAGACGCGCGCAATTGCCGTCAACACGGCGCTCCGCGTTCTGCTCACGATCGCGTTGAGTTTTTGGCTGATCGGTCGCTACGGCGCCGTCGGTGCCGCAATGGCGGTGTTGCTCGCGGAGTCGGCCGGATTTCTCTTGAGCATCATCTGGGCGCAGCGCGTCCTGCACGTGCCGATGCCATTTGAAACGTTGGCGAAGATTGGTGGCGCCACGGCTGCGATGGCGGCGACGCTGCTCGTCTTCCCCGGGCGTACGACCTTCCTCGGCTTGACGGCAGCGATCGTCGCCGGCGTGATCGTCTACGCCGGGGCGATCGCGCTGACGCATCTACGTCTCCTCCTCAGCCACTTCGTGTCGCCCGGGCCGGTGACGACGCGGTCATGAGCGCCCTCGCACCGGCGGCCGCCGTCACCGGCTCAACCACCGAGAAGCTCGTCTCGGTGATCATTCCGGTCTATCAAGGGGAGCGCTTTATCGTCGGTGCCGTTCGTTCGGCCCTCAATCAGACCCATCGTACGCTCGAAGTCTGGGTCGTTGACGACGGTTCGACCGACAAGACGCTGGAACGGCTGGCCACGATCGACGATCCACGCCTGCACGTCTTGCGCCAGGCAAACGCGGGGACGGCCGCCGCGCGCAACGCCGCCATTGCGCAGGCGCAAGGCGAGTACTTTGCGTTCCTCGACAGCGACGATCGCTGGTTTCCGCAGAAGATCGCGACCGAACTGGCGATTCTCCAGGCCGCGCCCGAACCAATCGGCATCGCCTACAGCGCGCACTACGCCGTCGACGAGCAGGGCCGCCTGCTCCACGAGGCTCCCGTTCGCCGGCATGTGGGGAATGCATACGACCTCATGCTCGACGGCGAAGACTTCCTGATGCCGAGTCTTTGCCTCTTCGACCGGCGCATCTTCGATGCGGTGGGCCTCTTCAATGCGCAGTGCTTTCATGAAGACTACGATTTCATCATTCGCGCGACGCGGCATTTTCCGATCTATCCGACCGGGAGCCGTCTTGCGGTCTACCGGCAGACGACCGGCGGCAAATGCCGCAGCATCCTGCACGATTACGAACGCGCGCGCGAAGAAGAACTCGCGCTCGTGCGCGAGCTGGCGCCTGCGTTCACCCCGGACGAAGCCGCGCGCTTGCGCAACAACACGCTGCGCTCGCTGTACCTGCGTTTTCTCATGTACGATTTTCAGGAGAACGCGAAGCGGCTGGCCCCTGAAGTGGACTTTACCGGCCTGCACGGCAGCACGAAGGGACGCCTGGGATTGCTCTTCGCGAAAACCGGCATCAATCTCATCGCTCCCGCGCGGCGCGGCGTTCAAGCGTTTCACCGTCGCACGCGGCAGGGATGGTGGCGACGCCATTTGGCCGCCTCTCGCCTGGAGCTGCGCTATGAATGACGCCGCTCGAGGCGATGCGCGGGGCTAAGGCGCAGTCGGTTCGCGTCGACTCGACGGCAACCGATTGGCTTCCCGGGTATCTCTCGTTCCTGCTTACGGCGCTCATCCCGGCGCTCGCCAAACCGGAAGACCCCGACGCGGGTTCGCCGCTCGGACAGATCGTGTGGAGCATCGCCTACCTGCTCGCCGCGTACTTCCTCTTCAAAGGCGGAGAGCGAGCGAAGACGTTGCTGCGGCAGTCGCCGGTCATTTGGGCGTTCGTCTTCTTGATGCTGCTCTCGACGGCGTGGTCGGTAGAACCCGACGTCACGTTCAAGAACGCGATCGAGCTCGCCGGTACGACGGTCGTCTCCATGTACTTCGTCCTGCGCTACCCGCTGCAGCGGCTGCTCGAGTGCGCGGGACTTGCCTTTGGGACGATCGCTATCCTCAGCCTCGTCGTCGTCGTCTTCTTTCCGCAACACGGGCGCACACTCTGGGGCGCGGGGCCGTGGCAAGGGATCTACCCCGAGAAAAACAACCTCGGCAAAGCGATGGCGTTCGGCGTGATCTCGATGACGATCGCGCTCTTCTACGGCTCGCGGCGCCGCCGCTTCTTCGCCTTCGGCACGCTCGTGCTGTGCCTGCTGATGCTCCTCGGATCGCAGTCCGCAACGGCACTCGTCGCCAGCGTCGCGGCGACGGCGCTCGGTCTCTTCTTCTTGCTCAGCAAATCGCCGAAATTTGCGATGCTCGCCTGGGGCATCGCGGGTGCCCTCGTGATCTCCGCGGTGATCGCCTTCCTCGTCGTCGGATTCCAGCCCGACGCGTCGCTGCTGGGCCGCAGCTCGAGCCTGACGGGGCGAACCGATTTCTGGCCCTACTTACAGCAGGCGATCTCGGACCGGCCGATCCTCGGATACGGCTACAACGCGTTCTTTCGTTCCTCGGTCGGCACGGACTACTTGAGCTATTACGTCGTCGAGGCCGGTGGCTGGTCGCCCTATCACGCGCACGACAGCGTCCTGCAGATCGGCCTCGATGCGGGGTTCGTTGGGATCGCCATGATGATCGTCCTGCTGGTCGTCGCGCTGGTGCGCGCCGTGCGGTACGTTTCGCCCGCACGCGGCGTCGTCTCGGCGTGGCCGCTCATCATCGTGCTGTACATCATCTTCGGCAGCTACACCGAGACGTACGTGGGCGACTATAACAGCTTCGAATGGATCTTCTTGGTGGCGGCGATGCTCTATCCGGCGCGTTCGAAGGCGAGTGCCGCATCCGCCGCCCGGCCCGTGCCGGCTATGCCCCGCTAGCGTCCGACTACGGGCGGCTCACCAGCCGTGGTAGCTGATGACGCTCTTGGTCATTCCGAGGAACTTCTCGCGGTAGAGGAGGGCCTCCGGGAAGAGGTTGCGCATCTGCCGCTCGGTCAGCAGGTGGATGGAGTCGACGATCTCGCGTGCGGCCTTGTGGTCCGGTTCGCGGGGAATCCACCCTAAGCGCGCCCGGGAGAGCAAAAACGCGCGCAGCTCGAGCGGCATGAACTGAAAGCCCGGAACCAGGAAGTGCGGTTCGATCGGGAACCAGGCGTTGGGCGTCTGTACGAAATAGCGCTTCCCGACACGGCGCACTTCTTCTGCCATGCGGCGTTGATCCGCGAACGTCCCGACGTGCTCGATGACCGAATTCGAATAGACGACGTCGATGCTTCCGCTGCCGAAGGCGCTGAGATCGCGCGCGTCGCCGACGACGCTCTCGAAGCGCGGGTCGTCGATCATGCTTGCGCTCATGTTGAGCAGGATGACGTTGAGGCCGTCGTTCGCGAAAGCGAGACGCTTCCAGAAATCGGCCGTTCCCCCGACGTCCAGGATCGTGATGGGCTTGGGAACGCGGCAGAGGAGGTCGTGAAAGAAGGCGCTGCGCCGGGCTCGCAGCTTCGCTGCAAGCGATCTCGGATTTCGGTGGTCGGAGATACGGGAGTGCACGGATCCACCTCGCTTTCCAGCCGCCACCGCGGCGCCAATCATTGCGCCACGAGGTCGGGCACGCCCCCTCCTTCGCGCGCATGCGTCGCCTGCGCTGCCAAGGTCGCGGCAAGGTGCCGCGAGGTGCGGCGCGCCGCGAACCCCGCACCGAACGCAAAACGCATCAGTGGTCCGAAGCTGTTCGCGGAGGCGGCACCGATGAAGTAGAGCCCCGGCACCGACGACTCGAAATACGTCGAGAGGACGGGCGTGCCCTCGACCGATTTCACGTGGTCGCGCAACTCGTCGCTAAGGAAGTGCAAGGTGCGCAGGTTCACCCGGTATCCCGTCGCCGCGATGACGTGGTCGGCCTCGATCCCGGTCGAACCGTTCGGCGTCGTCAGCTGCAGATGCACGCGGCCATTGGTCACCGAGGCGCGCTCGACGGTGCTCCCCAGCATCAGCGGGACGCGGCCGATGAGGCGGTCGCGCATGAACCAGCCGCCGGCCGGGCCGAGGTGTGTCTTGACGATGCGCAGCCGTAGCGATTCGGGCAGACGATAAAAGAGCAGCGGCGCGTCGGTGAAAAACCGCGACTTCCATGACGGGCCCAGGCCCGACATCGGGCGGCGGATGCGATGCCACAGCGGACGCGGCAATTGCATCTTGTCGTGAATGTGGAGTTCGGAGCGGCGCGCGACCAGACGTACGTGCGCACCGCTTTCGTGCAAGATGGCCGCGACGTCGATTGCCGATGCACCGGCGCCGATCACGGTTACTTCGCGGCCGCGAAAGACCTCGAGGTCGCTGTGCTGCGAACTGTGCGTGAGCAGGTCGGCCGGAAGGCCGGCGAGCGCCTCGGGGACGTACGGGAAATGCCCGATGCCGACGGCGAGGACGACCTGCCGCGCGCTAAACGACTCGCCGCTGTCGAGGTGGAGCACGAAGCCGTCCGGGGTGCGGTCGAGCGCGATGAGGGTCTTCTCCTCGAGATCGGGGACGAACCGCTTCTGGAACGCGAGACCGTATGCGCAGAACGTGCGATTCTCGACCGGGACGCCCATGTCGGCGTACGGGATGCCTTCTTGCGCGCAGAAGTCACGCAGTGTGAACTCGCGCTTTGGGTCGTACAGATCCGAAGCGAAGCCTTCGGATTTCAAGTGCATCGCGCGCGGCATCTGGGTGCTCCAAAATCGCATGGGGCTCCCGATGACCCGGTGGCTGATGCCGCGCCCACGCAGATGGGCCGCCAGAGAGAGCCCGTAGGGGCCGGCACCGATGACTGCTACATCCGTTGTCTTCGACATCTGGTACATCCTCATAGCAAGGGAAAAGCGTCGGCGACCCGTGAGCAGAGTTGGCTCACCCACGCTAAGGGATTCGGCGCGACCGGTGGCCGGCTGTAGGCGCTGACGAGTTGCGGCTCGTCCAACGGCACATCGTGATAGCATGATTGCAGGAAGGCACTCTGCGGATCACGCCACGACTCCCCCGGGAAGAGCGCGATGACGCCGCTGCCGGCGGCCGGCTCCACCGGTCTCTTCGCAGTCCCCGTGAGTCGAGCCAAGAGCGTGCCGGTCATATCGCTCGCGTCGTCTAGTGAGAAGTGGCAGATTTGCGTCGGCCGCGCATTCATCTCGAGCAAGACGGCGCGCCCCGTCGCCGCCTCGACGATAAAATCCAATCCGATGAAGCCGGAGAGCCCGAGGCTCTTGACGATCCGTCGTGCGGCCTCGGCCATCTCCGGGTGATCGACGACCCGAACGACGGTTGCCGGACCGGTTGCGCCGTCGGTACGGAGGGCCTCCACCGAGAGGCCGGCAAGCACCTCGCCCTCCCAGCAGAGGGTGGCACGGTTTGCCGGGGTGCCTTCGATATATGGCTGGATCGTCACCGCCGCCGTCGGTTCGTACCAATGGCGAAAGAGCGGCCGCAGGCTGAGCGTCTTGAGGGCCCGCAACGTGGCCCGCGACCAACCGCACAGGTCGAGAAGCTGACGATACGCCTCTCTCGCTTCGGTGGGCGTCTCAACGATACGCACGCCTAACCCCGACGACGTTCCGTCGACCTTAAGGACGTAGGGCCCGGAGATCTGCGTGAGGGCCCGTTCGAGCTGGCTCCGATCGCTGACCACGATCGTGGGAGGCACCCGGAGACCTTGGGCCTGCGCAAAGGCCAAAAACTTACTCTTCTTTTGGGCAATGGCAAAGGCCGACGGATCGCCGAGCGATCTCTCGATGGTCGTACGAATAGCCAGCCAGGCATCGCCCGTGCTGCGCGCCGCCTGAGCGTGCACGTCGTGCAGGCACGCAACCGCGCGGTCATCGCAGGGGACGACGAAATCCGGCTCCCATCGCATAATCGTGCGCGCGACATACGAGTCGGAAGCGGCGTAGGAGAGGGACGCGAAGTGCTGCGCGATCGCCCGAACCTTGCGAACCCCATGATCGAACGGGGCCATCGTCGCCACCTGGAAGCCTTGCCGCGCCAAAGCCAACCCCAGCTGCGCGGTCGATGCCCAGTTGATGGTCGTAAAGAGGAGAATCTTCGGGCGTCTGCCCGTGTCAGCAATCATGAAGTCCGCCCTTGACGTCTTCGGCATGCCTGGACAGAGATGATGAGACGAGACGCTACGGCCGTACCAGCATTTAAGACTATGGTGAGCTCGGGGGTAACGACGAAAGACCTGGTACCGAAGGAACCAAAATACCCAGTCTCCCTATACGCGAAAGACACGGGAATGTCAGGCGCCATAAGGGATACTGTTCGCCCGGAAGACGGACCTCCGCCGCGCACGTAAAGACGGCGTTTATCCCCTCGCCGGGCCTCAGGCGTAACGGATGCGCGGGTTCATCGCGGCGTACAGCAAGTCAACCGCCGTATTCGCGATGACGAAGACGGCGGCAAAGAGCAAGATGCAGCCGTTGACCAGCGGCATGTCGCGATTGGAGATCGCGTCGAAGGCGAGCCGCCCGACCCCGGGCCACGCGAAGATCGACTCGGTGAGGACGGCGCCCCCTAGCAAGAGGCCGGTCTGCAGCCCGACGACCGTGACAATCGGCACGAGTGCGTTTCGCAGGGCATGCTTGAGGACCACGACGCGCCCCGGCAACCCTTTCGCCCGAGCGGTTCTTACGTAGTCGCTACTCAAAACTTCGAGCATGCCGTTGCGCGTGATCTTGGCGACGATTGCAAGCGGAATCGTACCCAACGTGACCGCTGGGAGAATCAAGTGCCAGAGCGCGTCGAGTGCAGCACGCCCGTCGCCGGCGAGCAACGCGTCGAGCACGATGAGGTGCGTGCGCGCGGGGACGGCGTATTGCCACGATATGCGCCCCGAGATCGGAAAGAGATCGAGGCCGTAGTGGCTGGGAAGAACCGCAAAGACGTAGACGAGCATCCACCCCAGCCAAAAGACCGGCACGGAGACGCCCAGAAGAATGCCGCTCATCAACAGCGCGTCGGCCCAACTGCGATACCGCACGGCGGCGAGTACGCCGGCCGGGATGCCGAGGAGGAGCGCAAAGAGCATCGCCGCCGTCGTGAGTTCAACGGTGGCCGGAAAGTACTGCGCGAGCTTCCCGGCAACCGGCTGTGAGTCGATCAGCGAGACGCCCAAATCGCCGTGGAGCACGTGCTCGCCATAGAGCCCCAGTTGCACGTACCATGGCGCGTCGAGCCCGAGCTGCTGGCGCAATTGCGCAACCTGCTGCGCCGTCGCGTGTTCGCCGAGGCGAATCGTGACCGGGTCGCCCGGAATCGCCTGCATGAACGCAAAGCTCAGCAACGTGATCGCGACCAGCACACCGGCCAGTCGCAGGATGCGCGCGACCGCGAAGCTGAGCACGCCCGCTTACGGCGCGAAGGCGGCGCGCAATCCGAACTGTGCCGCCTGCGCGTACAGATAGAGCCACTCACCAATCGAAAAGTCGTCACGGTCGCGCTGCAGCAAATCGGCCAGCCGCGGCGCACGGGCCAATTGCTGGAAGAGTAACTCGAAGCGTTTGGGGCGCCGCTCCAGGAACGTCATCAGCTTATGGCGGTGATGGAGACGACCGTAGAAGGCCGTCTTCGTCAGCCGCTCATAGAGTTGACCCGGCAGCGAGACGAGTCCCTTGCGCGCTTGCGCCATCGCTTCAGCCGCGAAGCGTCCGCTCATGGCGGCCTCGTGGATCCCTTCTCCGGTGGTCGCATCGACGAGCCCGGCTGCGGTTCCACCGATGAAGACGTGACCGTCGCTCAGCGTCGGACGCGGCGTTCCGCCGTAGAGCAAGTTGCCTTCTTCGCGCACCGTGTACGGCACACCGGGGAAGAGGCGCTGTTGCACCGTCAGCAAAAACGCGTCGAGCTCGGCGCGCAGATCGGCGCCACGCATCTTCGATTGAATACCGAGGCCGATCGAAAGATGATCGCGTTTGGGAAACATCCAGCCGATGACATTGCGCCCGCTCGGGGCGACATAGTAGTGCATCTCGAGCGTTTGATACGCGACCGGCGCCGCCGGCCGCTCGAGATAGACGCGGTACTGATAGCAGGTGATGAGCCCGTCGCTCCAGGTGGCGTGCGCGAGTGGCGAGGAGGGTTCGATGCGCGCACTAGAGCCCTGCGCGAAGAAGGCGTTGCGCGCGCGGACACGGCGGCGTTCGCCCGAGACGAGATCTGCGTACTCCACGATCGTCGCCTTGCCGTCGGTGTGCGTCGAACGAAAGAGCGCGGAGGTGCGAATCTCCGCCCCCGCTGCGCGCGCGAGCCGCGCGATGCTTCCGTCTAGCTCCTCACGGGTGGTCGTGTGCGAGACGCCACAGGGAAACTCGTAGCGGTAGCCCCGTGCATCGTGCAGCGCGATCGTCGGCGTGTCGCAGTGGACGATCGAGCGCGGGAGGTCGAAGGTGGTGCAGAACCCGGGACGCAGGCCGGCAGCGCAGACGCGCTTCTGGCCGACGACCGGATCTTTTTCCAAGACTAAAGTCTCAACGCCGGCACGCGCTGCTTCGCGCGCTGCAACCCCGCCTGCGGGGCCGCAGCCGACGATCAGGAACTCGACATCGTCGGCGATACCGCTGGCGCTCATGGGAAAGGCGGTTCGCCCGAGCGGAAGACGGGTCCCGCGTTTTTTTCGTGTTCGCCGGCAAGAGGACCGCCTTGCATCGTCGGCCAACCGACACGGGTCAAAGCGCTCGACCTCTGTCGGGCCTTTCTTTGTGTGGTCACCGACCGCGGGAGTGGTAAAGGACGAATTCGTGGATCCACAGTTTGGGATCGGCCTGGGCCTCTGCGCCGGCCTCCTGGCCATCATCTATGGCCTCTACTTAGTCTCATGGGTGCTGCGCCAACCGGCGGGCAACCCGACGATGCAAGCCATCGCGCAAGCCATCCAAGAGGGGGCGATGGCCTTCTTACGGCGGCAGTACACCACCGTCGCCGTGGTGGCGGTGATCTTAGCAATCCTTATCGCCATTGCGCCGTCGCTGGGCTGGCAGGCGGCTCTGGGTTTCCTCGTCGGCGCGACGCTCTCGGGCGCCGCCGGTTACATTGGGATGATCGTCTCGGTGCGCGCCAACGTGCGCACGGCGGAGGCAGCGCGCGGCGGCCTTGCTCCGGCCCTCACGCTCGCCTTCCGCGGAGGAGCCGTTACCGGACTCCTCGTCGTTGGCCTCGGCATCATTGCGGTCGCCGGCTATTACTGGATCGTCTCGGCGTTCAACGCCAATGCCCCCGACCCCGAAGGGGCATCGCTCTCTTCTCTTATCGGTCTCGCCTTCGGTTGCTCGCTCATCTCGGTCTTCGCGCGCTTGGGCGGCGGTATCTTCACCAAGGCGGCCGACGTCGGTGCCGATTTGGTCGGTAAGGTGGAAGCCGGCATCCCCGAAGATGATCCGCGCAATCCGGCGGTCATCGCCGACAACGTTGGCGACAACGTCGGCGACTGCGCCGGGATGGCGGCCGACCTCTTCGAGACGTACGTCGTCACCACGGTCGCGGCGATGCTGCTCGGCCATCTCGTCCTCGGCGGCTTCCCCGGCGCGACGACGTTCCCGCTGGTTCTGGGCGCGATCTCGATCGTCGCCTCGATCGTCGGCACATTCTTCGTGCGCCTCGCGAAAGCGGGCGGCTCGATCATGGGCGCGCTCTACCAGGGCCTGATCGTTGCCGGTGTCCTCTCGGCAATCGCCTTCTACTTCGCGACGCAACGAGAGTTCGGTGCGGGCGTCGACATCGGGACGCAGCACGTCAGCGCACTCGGTATCTTCATCTGCTCGCTGGTCGGACTGGTGCTCACGGGCGCTATCACCTACATCACCGAGTACTACACGGGGACGCAGTTCGGGCCCGTCAAGGGCATCGCGCAAGCCTCGACGACCGGACACGCCACCAACATCATCGCCGGCCTCGCGGTCTCGATGCAGGCGACGGCGCTCCCGGCGCTTGCGATCGTGATCTCGATCCTGGTGGCGTTCTCGCAAGCTGGGCTGTACGGCGTCGGTATCGCCGTGATGGCGATGCTCTCGATGGCGGGCATCATCGTCGCCATCGACTCGTTCGGACCGATCACCGACAACGCGGGCGGTATCGCCGAGATGGCGGAGATGCCCGAAGCCGTGCGCGGTGTGACCGATCCGCTCGACGCGGTCGGCAACACCACCAAGGCCGTCACCAAGGGCTACGCCATCGGTTCGGCGGGTCTGGCGGCCGTGGTGCTCTTCGCGTCGTTCTTGCACGAACTCGACGACAAGTGCAAAGCCTCGGCGACCGCGATGTGCGCGACGAATCCGATCTTGTTCAACATCGGCGATCCGTACGTCATCGCCGGCCTCCTCATCGGCGGTCTGGCACCGTACCTCTTCGCGTCGCTCGCGATGATGTCGGTCGGCCGCGCCGCGGGCGCCGTCGTCGACGAAGTGCGCCGCCAGTTCCGCGAGTTGCCGGGCATCATGGACGGGACGCAAAAGCCCGACTATGGGACGACCGTCGACATCGTTACCCGTGCGGCCCTCAAAGAGATGATCGTTCCGGCGCTCATCCCGATCGGTATCCCGCTGATCATCGTGCTGCTCTCGGTGACGGGGATCTTGCCAGGCTCGACGGCCGCGCAGATCATGGGCGGCGTGCTCATCGGCTCGATCGTCACCGGCTTCTTCCTCGCGGTCGCCATGACCAGCGGCGGCGGCGCGTGGGACAACGCCAAGAAGTACATCGAAGACGGCCATCACGGGGGTAAGGGTTCACCCGCGCACGCAGCCGCCGTCACCGGCGACACGGTCGGCGATCCCTATAAGGACACCGCCGGCCCCGCCATCAACCCGATGATCAAAGTCCTCAACATCGTCGCGTTGTTACTGGTCGGCTTCCTGGTCCACTGACGATGCGTGCACCCGGCGCGCACGGGCAACCTGCGCGCCGGGTTCCGGAAGTCACGGCGTACTTCTGGATTCTCAAAGTCCTGACGACCGGGATGGGCGAGACGACCTCAGATTATCTGGTGCGCGTAATCGATCCCGTGGTAGCCGTGGGGCTGGCGGCGATCGTCCTCATAATCTCGCTCGCGGTGCAGTTCGCCTCGCCGCGGTATAGCGCTTGGCCGTACTGGTTCGTCGTTGCAATGGTCAGCATCGTCGGCACGATGGCGGCGGATGCGCTGCACGTCGTGGTCGGTATACCGTACGTCGTCTCCACGGCGTTCTATGCCGTGGTGCTCGCCGTCGTCTTCGTCGCTTGGTACGCACGTGAGAAGACACTCTCGATACACGGTATCTTCACGCGGCGCCGCGAGGCGTTCTACTGGGCGGTGGTCTTCGCGACGTTTGCGCTCGGGACGGCTGCAGGTGATCTCACGGCCACAACACTCGGCTGGGGGTACCTCGCTTCGGGCTTGCTCTTTGCGGCAGTCATCGCGATTCCGGCGATCGGGTATTGGAAGTTCCACTGGAATGAGGTCTTCGCGTTTTGGTTCGCCTACATCGTCACGCGCCCACTCGGCGCGTCGTTCGCGGATTGGATGGGAAAGCCACGCAACTGGAGTGGACTCAGCCTCGGCGACGGACCCGTGAGTCTCGGCTGGGCCGCAGCAATCGTCGTCTTTGTCACGTATTTGGCTTACTCGCAACGGGACGCTAGAGAGTAAGCCTCTGTCGTGGCCGAGGCCACGCGATTTCTCGTGCGGTAATCGCGGCCTTTAGTCTGGACGACGAGTCCGTGCGACATGTTTCAATGGGGCGGCGCATTTGGACGCGGAAAGCTCTGCGCAAAGACCGCAAACTCGATGCCACATGGCAGCTTCAATGGGGCCGCGCATTTGCATGCGCGGAAAGCTCGGTCTCAAGGGGCTCTCTAGATGGTTGTCGCCCAGCTTCAATGGGGCCGCGCATTTGCATGCGCGGAAAGCAGAATACGATGGCCTTCGCTGAGCTGCGGCAGCGTGCTTCAATGGGGCCGCGCATTTGCATGCGCGGAAAGCACGCCCACCGTCGTCGGGAAGCGTCGTCGTATCCCAGCTTCAATGGGGCCGCGCATTTGCATGCGCGGAAAGTGTAACACACGGGCATGTGTGCGCCTAAGCCATCTTGCTTCAATGGGGGCCGCGCATTTGCATGCGCGGAAAGTGCCGGAAGCAGCTCCTCCTCGCGTGCGGGAAACGCCGAGCTTCAATGGGGCCGCGCATTTGCATGCGCGGAAAGTCAACGCCGCCGCGAGCAACTCTTGTTCGGTCATACGCTTCAATGGGGCCGCGCATTTGCATGCGCGGAAAGCGCTGTCGGCGGTCTGTTAGGGTTCCTGTAATGGCGCTTCAATGGGGCCGCGCATTTGCATGCGCGGAAAGTGATCGTCCCTACTGAAGCAGGGCGCGTGCAGTACATGCTTCAACGGGGCCGCGCATTTGCATGCGCGGAAAGCCTCTTTCTCCATCCTCGCTGTGCGAGCTGCACGAGCTTCAATGGGGCCGCGCATTTGCATGCGCGGAAAGCGGCGGAAAGCGTACGCCATCTCAAGGGCTTCAATGGGGCCGCGCATTTGCATGCGCGGAAAGCTAGCTCTGTGTTATTTGATGAGGACGAGTGAGAGGCTTCAATGGGGCCGCGCATTTGCATGCGCGGAAAGAACGCCGACGCCGGCGGAACGCGCGGGTGCTTCGTGTAGCTTCAATGGGGCCGCGCATTTGCATGCGCGGAAAGTTTTCGACATCGTCTCCGATGTACCAGATCACCACAGCTTCAATGGGGCCGCGCATTTGCATGCGCGGAAAGCCGCCTCAAATGGGGCAACAAAAAAGGCCGCGCTGCTTCAATGGGGCCGCGCATTTGCATGCGCGGAAAGCGACATATGCGCCATCGTTAAGCGAGAGTGTTGATGGGCGCTTCAATGGGGCCGCGCATTTGCATGCGCGGAAAGGAGCTTACTTGTATCGCCGAATGCATCGCGAGTGTGCTGCTTCAATGGGGCCGCGCATTTGCATGCGCGGAAAGCGGCGGGGCGCCGTGGACGATCGGCTACGGGCACACGGGCTTCAATGGGGCCGCGCATTTGCATGCGCGGAAAGGCATCGACTTGCCCCACCGGTTACCGGTAACGAGCATGCTTCAATGGGGCCGCGCATTTGCATGCGCGGAAAGTGCCATCCGATGCGTTGGTGTTGTAGCTCTCGTACGCTTCAATGGGGCCGCGCATTTGCATGCGCGGAAAGCTCCACTCTGGCCAACTGCACACGCACGGCCTCTTGGGCTTCAATGGGGCCGCGCATTTGCATGCGCGGAAAGTGAACTTCTCCAGGTAGGC
>DATJTD010000094.1:0-15548 GCA_035503775.1 Candidatus Acidiferrales bacterium | reverse complement strand
ACCGCAGCCGATCCGTATGCGCCCGATGTGGGCAGCAGACGGACGCGCGCCGCAGAGCCACGCGGTGAGCTTCGTCTCGGGTTCCTCGCTCGAGGAGGGTTTGCGCAAACGGCTCGGCGGCGAGCGCCGTCTGGTCGCCGTGGAGCACTGTCGCAAGATCGGCAAAGCCGATATGCGGCACAACGCCGCGACGCCGCACATCGAAGTCGATCCACGCACGTATGAAGTTCGTGCCGACGGCCTCCTGCTGACGTGCGAACCGGCCGAGGTGCTGCCGCTCGCGCAGCGCTACGCCCTCTTCTAACGATGTCGCACACGCCGGTCGAACGCGTGCTGGGTACGATCGAAGCGTACCCGACCGGGACGCGCCGCGTGGAGCGCGTGGCGCTGAGGAGTGACGATCTCGCCAAGCGGTTGTTGCGGGTGGAGACGAGTGTCGGCGACCTCGGCCTGCGACCGCCGACCGCATTGCATGACGGCGACGTGATCTACGCCGACGACGAGGTCGTCGTCTGCATCACCGTGGACGCGGACGACGTCCTGGTCGCCGCACCCGCGTCCATTGCGCAGGCGATCGAGATCGCCCACGCCTTGGGCAACCGGCATCTGCCGATTCAACGCGCCGCAGAGACGATTGTCGTGCGCTACGACCCGCTGGTCGAAGAACTGCTGCGCGAGCAGGGCGTCGCGTACGTGCGAGAACTGCGGCGGCTGCGCGAGCCGTTTGTGCACGCGCACGCGCCGCACACCCACTCATGAGCCTATGCGCGCTGCTGCAACTCGCCGACAGCGGATTTCCCAGCGGAGCCTTTGCGCACTCCTTCGGCTTGGAGACGGCAATCGACCAGCGACGTGTCGGCGACGCCGCAACGTTGGAGGCGTGGCTGCGTGCCTACCTCCTCGGAGCGCTCGCCCCGCTCGACGGTGGCGCGCTCGCGCTAACGTTTGCCGGCTGCGAACCGCTCGTGCTCGATGAGATCGTGAGTGCGGCGGTCTTCTGCGACGAGATCCATGCGGCGAATGCGGCCATCGCTCGCGCGACGTTGCTGACGTACGCGTCGATCGGGCTCTCCTCCGACCGTCTCGCCAGCTACGAGGCCGCCGTCTGCGCCGGCCACGCGAACGGAATCCCCGCACTCGCCGCGGCGCTGGGGTACGAAGCCGCGAACGTCACCTGCGCCGATGCGCTGCAGTCGTTCTTTTCTGCCTCGCTGGCTGCGCTCGCGGCGGCCGCCGCGCGCGCGATGCCGCTTGGGCAGCGCGCGATGAGCGCCGTCCTGTGGAATTTGCGGTCAGATATCGAACGAGCTGCGCTGACGAGTCTGGCGATCGGCGAACCGGCAGCACTTGGTGCGCAGGCCTTCGAACAGGAGATCGACGGGCTCAACCATCGCCGGCTCGACGGGAGACTCTTCGCTTCATGAACGATCGTTCAGCCCGCCGCGGCGTACCGGTGCGCGTCGGTATCGGGGGGCCCGTCGGTGCCGGGAAGACGGCGCTGGCCGAACGCCTCGCGCGCGCGCTGTGGCCGCGCATCGACCTTGCGGTCATCACCAACGACATCTACACGAAAGAAGACGCCCTCATTCTGTCGCGCAGCGGGTGCCTACCGGTCGAGCGCATCGTCGGCGTCGAGACCGGCGGCTGCCCGCACACGGCGATCCGGGAGGATGCGTCCCTCAATTTGGTCACGGTCGCCAACCTCGAGCGCCGCTTCCCGAACCTGCAGCTCATCTTGATCGAGAGTGGCGGTGACAATCTCGCCGCTACGTTTAGCCCCGATCTCGCCGACGTGACGATCTTCGTGATCGACGTAGCCGGTGGCGACAAGATCCCCGCCAAAGGCGGACCGGGGATCTCTCGCGCGGACCTTTTGGTGATCAATAAGATCGACCTCGCCCCGCACGTCGGCGCGAGCCTCGAGCGCATGCAGCGTGATGCGCTGGCGGCGCGCGGTTCGCGGCCATTCATCTTCACGGATATGCGCGGTGGGGACGGGGTCGATCAGGTCGTCTCGTTCGTCGAGCGCGCGGCGTTGCTCGACGAGCCGGCGTCGAAACCGTAGAGAACCGCGGCGAGTTTCTCGGCGCGCGGCGCGCCGGCGGCGGCTTGACCGTCCTAGCGGAATTCCGCGACGGGCGTACCTGCCTTACGTCGATTCGCCAAGAGGGTCTCGTGCGGTGCAGCCGTCCCTTCGCGTTGGCCGGTGGCGGTGCCGCGTTGATGACTTCGCTGATGGGACCCGGGGCTCTGCGCGCCGATCATTACCGAGCCGATGGTACGGTGATGCCCCGAGCGCATCTGACCGTCATGACACAAGCCGCGACACGCCTCTTCGGCGGTGGTCTGTCAACGAGCACGGCGCATTGGCGAGTGGCCGACGGCGCCTTCTTGGAACTCCTCAACGAGCCGGTCGTTCCGTTCGCGCACGCCGATTGCGATCTCCGTACGACGCTGGAGATTGCGCCGTCGGCGCGCGTCGCTTCGCTCGACCTCGTCTCGCTCACCGCGCGGACGCCTTGCGTTCTGCGCAGCCGCCTGCAAATCACCGTTGCGCAGCGTTACGTCGTACACGACCGGTTCGAGCTGCGGCGCGAGCCGCTGGAAGGCTCGCTCGCGATCGGGACATTTGTTTTCTGCGATCCAGCTGACTCAACGAGCGGTGCTGCGCTCTTCGAGGCGGTGGAGGCCATCGAGACGACCGGCGTGCGGATCGGAATCGGAAGACCGCGCTGCGGCGGTCTCTTCGCGCGCATCATTGCGGCCCATCCGTGGGCCGTTCGCGAGACGTTGCATCGCATTCGCGCTGCGGTCTTTTCCGCTGCGGGTTTGCCGTCGGAGGTCCCTCGCGGTCTTCCCTAACCAATTATCCGCATCGCCTTTGGGGCAATTCTACGAAAGCATTACAAAATTAGACGCGTTGCTAAAGGTCCTCGCCAAGGCAAGTGAAAAAAACACGCGCAACGCGGCTTTTCGCGCAATGTTCCCTTGAAGCGCAAACTGGCGTCTGCGCTCGATAGAGTTTCTGGAGAGGTCTCTCGATGCAGCAGAAGGCGGTTGGCGCTTTTGTACTGGTTTGTGTCCTCAGCGGTTGCGGCGGCGTAACGCCGATACCGCGGCTTCCCACCGTTTCGACACCAAGTCCTGGCGCGACGAGCGCGTCGACTGCGGGGGCGGCCGGTTCGCCCACCGCCTCTCCGACGGCATCGCCGACATCGTCCCCGACGTCATCGCCGACGTCGTCTCCGACGGCATCGCCAACGTCGTCTCCGACTGCGTCGCCGACGTCGTCTCCGACGGCATCGCCAACGTCGTCTCCGACGGCATCGCCGACGGCATCACCGACGGCATCGCCAACGTCATCTCCAACTGCGTCGCCGACGTCGTCTCCAACGTCTACGGCCAGCCCAACCGTGACGCCGACGGCGACGCCGACTCCGCAGCAGACCGCCAATCCGATAACCTATCCCGGCTCGCAGATCCCGCCCGGTGTGCTCAGTCCCAGCGCGCCGCCCGGCACGAACTTCAATCTCTCGCTGTGGGAGCTGCAAGAACCAGTCGCCGGCGCGACCGCGGGCTCGGTGAACACCGTTACGTCAGCGCAGCTCGCCGCGGGCTACACCGACGCGTACTTCCTTACCGATCCGTCCAACGGTGCGATGGAGTTTTGGGATCCCGAGGATGGCGTTACCACGACGAATTCAAGCTATCCGCGCTCCGAGCTACGTGAGATGACGGCGGGAGGGCTCGATGCGAATTGGCCGGTCTCCGGCACCAATACGCTTACAGCGACGGTCTCCGTCCTGGAAGTTCCCACCAAAGTCGTCATCGGTCAGATTCATGCCGGTACCACCGGGACGCCGGCGACGACGCTGCCGCTCTTGGAACTTTATTACGAGAGCAGCGGGGCAATGTACGCCGGCGTCGAGCAGAGCCCAACGGCCAGCGGTGAAGACGACACGCAACTGGGCACCGTGGCGCTCGGCAAGGCGTTCACGTACGTCATCTCGTTGACGGGGACGGGTGCAAGCGCGGTGCTCTCGGTGAGCATCAATGGCACCGTCACCAAGATACCCTTCCCCGCGAGCTTCGCGAACGAGACGATGTATTTCAAGGCCGGTGACTACGATCAGACGCCGGTCGGAACGAGTTCGACGATCGGAGCCAAGGTCGAGTTTTTCGGCCTCGCAATCTCGCACTCGTAGCCGGCACAGGCCCGTTCGTTAAGGTTTCCCCCACCAGGAGTGATTTGCCCCGGAACGGCGGGTATAGGCCCCAACGGCATGGAACGGAATCTTCTCAGCGAAGAAACTTCCACCATATTGGCTTTTTTCGGCAGCTGAAAGCGCATACTGGCGTCTGCGCTCAGTCGTTTTCTGGAGGGGTGTAACCTATGCAGCGAAAAGCGCTTGGCGCATTTGTTCTGGCTAGCTTGCTCGGCGGTTGTGCCGGCATAACTCCGATTCCCAAGCTCGGGGCTACGCCTGCGCCGACGTCGACCGGAGCGGCGTCGACGAGTTCTCCGTCGGCGAGCCCCACGGCGAGCGCGACCGCGAGCCCAACGGCGACCTCGAGTTCGTCGGTTCCGACCGCGACACCGACCGCCACGCCGACATCCTCTACGCCGACGGCGCCGCCGTCGCCGACGCCGACACCGACGATGTCGCCGTCGCCGACCGCTTCGCCGACCGCGTCTCCGAAGCCAACGCCGACCGCTTCACCGACGGCGTCTTCGAAGCCAACGACGACGCCGACGCCTGGCAAGACGCCGACGCCGCCGCCGTCGACCCCGACTCCCTCGGGTTCAGGCGTGCCGACGAGCCCACCGACTACGGCATCACCCTCCGGCGTCTACTGTGCCGATGGTTGCCTTGCAGCGGCGGTCACACCGAATCCCAGCGACGCGTACCCGGGCTCGCAGAATCCGCCGGGAACGCTCAGCCCCTCGGTGCCCCCGGGGACCAACTTCAACCTGACCGATTGGGCGATCCAGTTGCCGATTCCAAATCCGTCGAGCAACACCGGTGACACCGGCAACACGGTCGACGAAGAGGCCAACTGGTGGCTGGTCGATGGAAACACCTACGCTCCGTATTACACGACGGCTGCTGATGGCGGCATGGCACTGTGGGATCCGGAGAGCGGCAGCACGACCTCGGGCTCGGATTACCCGCGCACGGAGCTGCGCGAAGTGAACGCGCAAGACTTCGATGCGTCGTGGCCGTGGACGGGGACGAACACCCTGACGGTGACCGAGTCGGTCAACTTCGGGACGGTGCCGAGCACGCACGTCTGCATCATTCAGGCGCACGTCGCTGAAGATGATCCGGTCTCGACCGGGAGCAACAAAAATCCGCCGTTCGTGGAGATCTTCTACACGAGCACCGGTGAGTTCGAGTACGGCGTCTATCCGGGGCCGAGCGGCACCGAGGGAAGCCCGCATCCGTTCTCGCCGGCGATCACCGTTACGCCGGGGACGAAGTTCCAGGCAGTACTCTCGATGAGTAACGGTGCGATGACCTTCACCGTGAACGGAACGCAGGCTGGTTGGGGACTGCCGATCAACTCCGACTCGCCGACCTCCTACGTGACGAGCGTGGCACTCCCGACGGACCTCGGTTCGGGTGGGTGGACGAGCGCAGCCCAGTTCTACTTCAAGGCTGGAAACTATGACCAGTACTCGGGCTCGAGCACGACGACGGGCATGACGGTAGAGATCTACCAGCTCATCGCGGCGCACAGCGGCGCAATCACGGTGCCGTTCTAAAACCAGACGATCGAAAGACGGGTGCGCACTTCGGTGGGCACCCGTCTTTCTTTACGTCGTAAGCGCGGCTGACGGGGGAGCAGGGGCTCGCCAAATGGAACCTCGTCAGCCGGCGAAATAATCTACCAAAACGTCTTCGATAGGGAACGCATGCTGGCGTCTGCGTTCGTGTTCTGCGAGTTTTTGGAGGGGTAAATCTATGCAACGACGGGCGCTTGGCGCATTTCTACTCACCTGTCTACTCGCCGGCTGCGGGGGGTTGACGTCGCTGCCGCGAGTGGGCGGCTCACCGCAACCGACCGGAAGCGCCGCGGGTGCCACGAGCTCACCGTCGTCCAGCGCGACGCCGGTCCAGACGTCGAGCCCGGTATCGACCGTCTCGCCGACGGCTACGCCGAGTGCCACGCCGACGCCGACGGCTTCTCCGAGCGCTACCGCGTCGCCAAGCCCCACGCCCTCACCGCGCCCGACCGCAACGGCGACGCCGGTGTATGTGACGCCGTCACCCACCGCTTCGCCGACGAAGCCTCCCACGCCAACGCCGACGCCGACAAAGTCTCCGACTCCGGCGCCGACGACCTCGGCGAAGGCGCCGACTCCAACGCCGACCCCCTCTGCGACCGCGACGGTCCCGGGCACGCCCGCGACCGCGCCTCCGGGCGGGTTCCCGGGTTCGCTGTTACCGCCGGGCACCTTGAACCCGAGCGTGCCTCCGGGGTCGAATTTCGATATGTCGTACTGGCAACTCCAGCTGCCCACCGGCACCTCGGGTGACCCGACGACGATCACGAGCGCCCAGCTCCAGGGCGGCTATACCTCGGAGTACTTCTCGACCGATTCCAAGACTGGGGCGCTCGACTTCTACAGCCCTGAGACCGGCTGCGTGACGACTCCGAATTCGAAACACTGCCGCTCGGAACTCCAGGAGATTGCACCGGGTCCGACCAGCACGGCGTCGGCATCCTGGTCATCGAGCGGCACGAACGTGCTGACCGCGACCCTTGCGGTGACCGCCGTCTCCGGCTCCGTCGTCATTGGCCAGATCCATCCAATCGAGAGCGACACCGTCCGTCCGCTCTGCGAGCTCTTCTACAGCAGCAGCGGCTCACTGGCGCTCGGCGTCGAGGCGACGACTGCGGGCGGCGACGAGAAAGACACCACGGTGGGCAGCGTCCCCGTGGGGACGAAGTTCACGTACGTCCTCTCGTTCACCAAAGGCGTGCTGTCGATAAGCATCAACGGTGGACCGCAGCAGACGTTCAGTGTGGGTTCGTCCTTCCTCTCGAGCTTCGGCTACTATTTCAAAGCCGGCGCGTACGGCCAAGGGAGTGCCGCCGACAGCGTCTCCTTCTACGGTCTAAGCATCACCCACTAGCCGGGCACGCCACTCACGTTGTGGCAATCGAAACGCAGAGACGTCACGTCATGCACGTGGGGCCTCTGCATTTGGTCATTGAGCAGTGTCGAGCCAGTCGTAGAGGCGCTGGCTGGAGGTGGCGCGGGGCGTGGCGGCAGGGGCGCGGGGTTCGGGCCGGCGTCCGAGCCGGCGACGGTTGGCGTCGCGGTAACGGTCGAGATGCCCCGATAAAAGGAACGTGCCGAAGAACGGCCGTCGCTAGATCGTGAGATAGCGTTCCACGGCGCCGGCGGTTGCGTCCGATGTCGTACCCTCGGCTACGATGCTACCCTTCTCCATCACGTAGTAGCGGTCGGCGAGACGCAACGCAAACTGGAGATACTGCTCGACGAGCAAGATCGCAACGGTGCCGCGTTCTTTGATGCGTACGATCGCGTTCTCGATCTCATCGATGATCGAGGGCTGTATGCCTTCGGTCGGCTCGTCGAGGAGGAGTGCGGTCGGGTTGCCGACGAGCGCTCGTGCAATCGCGAGCTGCTGTTGCTGACCGCCGCTGAGATCACCGCCGCGACGGTGCAGCATCGGCTCCAGGCCTGCAAAGAGGTGCCACACGGAATCGTCGCGCCGCGATCGCTCGTGCACCTCGGCGGCAACCGTCAGATTCTCGCGAACGCTCAGGGTCGGGAATATCTCACGCCCCTGGGGGACATATCCGATGCCCAGACGCGCCCGCTGATGCGTCGGCATGCGCGTGATCTCGCGGTCGCCTAGGCAAATGTTGCCGGCGATGGCGGGCACAAGGCCAACGATGCTCTTGAGCAACGTCGTCTTGCCGACGCCGTTGCGCCCGATGAGGCAGACGACCTCGCCCAGGGCCACCTCGAGGGTAACGTTGCGCAAGACACGCGTCTCGCCGTACGCCGCGTCGAGGCCCTCGACACGAAGATGTGCGGTTGGCATCAGTGCGCAGCCTCAAGTGCATGACGTCCGAGATAGACTTCGGCGACGCGCGGATTGCTTTGCACCTGCGTGACCGAACCTTCGCAGAGCAGACGCCCTTCGTGCAAGACGGTCACCGTCTGCGCGAGCCCGCGCACGAACTCCATATCGTGTTCGATGACGATGATCGTGTGCGTGGCTCCAAGATCGCGAAGCAACTTCGAAGTCTTCTCCGTCTCCCGATCGGTCATCCCCGCCACGGGCTCGTCCACGAGCAGCAAGACCGGATCTTGCGCGACGACCATCCCAATCTCGAGCCACTGCTTCTCGCCGTGCGAGAGGGTGCCGGCGCGCTGCTCCGCCTTATCGCCGAGATTGACCAAAGCTAGGACGTCGTCGACTGTCGTATCGCGCAGGCGCCGGTCGCTGAGCACGCCGAGCACCGTCTTTGCGTGCCGTGCGCAGAGCTCGATGTTCTCGCGAACGGTGAGCTGGGAGAAGATGCGCGGCGTCTGAAATTTTCGCCCGATACCGAGATGTGCGATGCGGTTCTCGGCGAGGCCGCCGATCGAACGTCCGTTGAAGAGCACCTTGCCCGTGGTGGGGGCGACTTTGCCGCTGATCACGTCGAGCAGCGTCGTCTTCCCGGCGCCGTTTGGCCCGATGACGACGCGTACTTCACCGCGCCGCACCCGGAAGTCGAGGTTGTCGAGCGCGCGGAAACCGTCGAAAGCGACGGTGAGCTGCTGCGTCTCGATGAGCCAGTCGCTCATGGTGTCTCCGCCGCGCTCTGCTTGACCAGGGCCGGTCCACGCGCAGGCGCGCTCACCCGGCGCGTTCGCAGGTGCGCCAACGTCCCGACGATTCCGCTGGGCATCAGCAGCACGACGGCAACGAAAAGCGAACCTTGAAAATACAGCCAAAAATCGGGGAATGATTCGCTGAGGAAGCTCTTGGCGCTGTTTACCAAGATGGCGCCGATGATCGCGCCAATGAGCGTCCCTCGGCCGCCGACCGCGACCCAGATGACCATCTCGATCGAGGGGACGACGCCCATGAGCGAGGGCGAGATGATCCCGACTTGCGGTACGAAGAGTGCGCCGCCGATGCCGGCGAGCGCAGCGGAGATGGCGAAGACGAAGACCTTGAACTGCGCCGGATCGTAGCCGGAGAAACGCAGGCGCCCTTCATCGTCACGAATCGCGGCGAGCACGCGACCGAAGCCGCCGCTGGTCAGCAGGCGGCAGAAGATGTAGACCGCGGCGAGCACGACGACGGTGATATCGAAGAGGCGGTGTTGGGTCGCAACGTCGTTGATCGGCGCGCCGAGGATCGTCTTGAAATCCGTGAGGCCGTTGGTGCCGCCGGTGTACGCCTGCTGGCCGATGAAGAGCGTGGTGAAGATGAGCGCCATCGCTTGCGTGAGAATCGAGAAGTAGACCCCGCGAATCCGATTGCGGAAGGTGAGGATGCCGAGTAGCGCCGCGACGGTTGCGGGAACCAGCACGATCATCGCCAGCGTGAAGCCGAAGCTCTGGAACGGCTTCCAGAACCAGGGTAGGTCGGTCAAACCGTTCCAGACCATGAAGTCGGGAAGGACGGTCCCGCTTCCGTACGCACTGGTTGCGCCACTGCTCGCCGCGCCGACTTCGAGTTTGAGATACATCGCCATACAGTAGGCGCCGAGCCCGAAGAAGACGCCGTGGCCGAGACTGAGCAGACCGGTGTAACCCCAAATGAGATCGATGGCAAGAGCCACGATACCGAGCGCGAGAAACTTGCCGAGCAGATTGAGGCGGAAATCGCTCAGAAAGGCCGGCGCCGCAAAGATCAGCAAGGCGACGACGCCGAGGAGAATCAGCGTCTCGATGAGCACCGCCTGCTTTCGCGTGCGCATCGGCTACGAATCCGCCGTCCGTCCCTTTTGCGGGAAGATGCCGCTCGGGCGGAACTGCAGGAAAGCGATAACCGTGGTGAAGACCAGGACCGTCCCCATGCTCGAGGTGGTGAACCATTCGTAGCACGTGCGCAGTTCGCCGATGGCGAGCCCACCGGCGACGACGCCCAAGAGTTTGCCGACGCCGCCGAGGACGACGACCATGAACGCGTCCACGATATAGGATTGCCCGGTCGTCGGTCCGACTGACCCGAGCAAGGTCAGCGCACAACCGGCGATCCCCGCCAGGCCCGCGCCAAGCGCGAACGTGTAGGCGTCAACGTTCTGTGTCGCGACGCCCAGGCACGAACTCATCGCGCGGTTCTGCGTGACGGCGCGAATGCGCAAGCCCCACTTCGTGCGCATGAGAAAGAGATAGGTTGCACCGACGACGACGATCGCCAGCGCAATGATGAGCAGACGTTTGTAGGGCAGTTCGATCCCGCCGCCAAGCGTCACGCCGCCGTCGAGCCAGTTGGGGCTGACGACGTCGACATTGTTCGCGCCGAAGATGTTGCGGAACGCCTGCTGCAGGATGAGGCTGAGCCCCCAGGTAGCCAACAGCGATTCGAGCGGCCGCGCGTAGAGAAAGCGGATGATGCTCTTCTCGAGGAGGAAGCCCACGAAACCCGTCACGATGAACGCCGCGGGGATCGCGAAGAGGAAATAGCTCTGCGGCCACCATCCGCTGAGATTCGCAAAGCTTTGCTGCACCACGTAGGTGGTGTAGCCTCCCACCATCATGAGTTCACCGTGCGCCATATTGATCACGCCCATCAGCCCGAAGATCACGGCGAGCCCGAGCGCGACCAGCAGCAGGATCGAACTCAGGCTCAGACCGTTGAAGAACTGGGTGATGAAATCGCTCATGGCTGCTCCGGTGAAGGTTAGATCTTGTGTGTTCCGCCTTTGGTCCAGTCGCAGACGAGGCCGGGGGTGAGCAACGGATTCCACGGCTGCGGCTTGACCGGCCCGTTGGTTGCCCAAACCTCTTTGAACATTCCGTTGGGCAGCACTTGACCGATGCGAACCGTCTTCCACAGATGATTGTTTTTCTCGATACGAACCAGGCCTTCGGGGGCGGCGAATTCCTCGCCATACGCCGCGAGCCGAACGTGGTCGACGTTGAACGTACCGGCTTTGGTGGCAGCCATCGCCCAAAGGTGAACGGCATCATAGGCCGCTTCGATTGGATCGTCGGTGACCCGGTGTGCGCCGTAGCGTTTCTTGAAAGCCGCGACGAACTTCTTGTTTTCCGGAGTGTCGGTCGTCTCGAAGTAGTTCCAGGCAGCGTAATGCCCGACGGCATTCTCCGGACCGATACCGCGCAGTTCGTCTTCGGCGACGCTCACCGCCATCACCGGATACTGCTGCGCCGTGAATCCGGCGTCTTTGAACTGCTTGTAGAAGGCGACGTTGCTATCGCCGTTGAGCGTGCTGAAGATGGAGTCGGGGTTTGCGTCCTTGATCTTGTCGATGATCGTGCTGTAGTCGGTCGATCCGAGCGGCGTGTACTCTTCACCGACGAGCGTCCCGCCTTCGGCGGCCAGTTGCGCTTTGATGATGGCGTTCGCGGTGCGAGGGAAGACGTAGTCGGAGCCGAGCAGGTACATCTTCTTGCCCTTGTTTTTGAGCAACCAGGTGACCGCCGGTGAGATCTGTTGATTGGGCGCGGCGCCGGTGTAGAAGATGTTCTTCGAGCACTCTTGGCCTTCGTATTGCACCGGATACCACAGCTGACTGTTGAGCTGTTCGAAAACGGGCAAGACGGCTTTGCGGCTCGCCGAGGTCCAGCAGCCGAAGACCGTGACGACTTTGTCGCTCTCGATGAGCTTTTGCGCCTTCTCGGCGAACGTCGGCCAATCGGAGGCGCCGTCTTCCACGACGGGCACGACCTGTTTGCCGAGCACGCCGCCGCCCGCGTTGAGCTCGTCGATCGCCATCAACTCGACGTCGCGAAGCGAGACCTCGCTGATCGCCATCGTTCCACTGAGGGAATGGAGGATACCGACCTTGACGATCTCCGCGGCAGACGCCGGACGGCCGGCCGGTGCGAAGACGGCCGGCGCGGCGATACCCGCACTGATGCCCAACTGCAGAAGACGGCGGCGAGAGAGATGTTCGCTCACGAATACGACCCTTCTCAAAAGCGTGATTACAAAAAGAGTGGCGACCCGGGCGCGCTGCCACGCGGGTACGTTGCTCCAACGTTAGGCAAAGAGTCCGCGTATAATATGTGCAATGTGCCAACGAGCGACCGCGATCTCTCTCCCTATGGATATCGCATGCGCTGCCGGCCGTACGTTCTCTGCGCCGACGACCTTATCGCTGCGGCTTGCGGCCGGCCGGTGAACGCGACGCGGTGTATGCATCGAGCCAAGCGCGCGTCGTATACAGATGCGCGCCTTGACGCACGGTACGCAGACGTCCGCGTTGCGCCGCTTTGTAGAGCGCGGCTCGCTCGTGCTCCGGCGCGATCTGCGCCAGGAGTTCGAGCGCGCTGGGCTCGTGTGTCTCCGCAAGACGCGCGAGGCCGTCTGCGACGGATTTGGTGACCAGGTACGCCAGTTCCCAGGGCTGCCCGGCTTGCGCTGACTGCAAGGCGCTCTGGTACCTTTCGCGATCGCGTGGCACGATGAACGGCGGTAGCCCGAGGCGCCGCAGCAGCAGGTTCAACGTGAGTCGCGCGACGCGGCCGTTCGCGGTGCCAAATGGCTGCAGGCGTGTGAGCCGTTCGAGCGCTCCACTGGCCCACAGCGTCGGCGGCATCCGAGCGGCTGGTCCGTTCTCGATGCGATCCACGAAACTGCGCATCTCGGCAGCGATCTTCCAGGGGGGCGGCGCCACGACGCCGCTGGCGGAGGCGGGGAGCGTCGTGGTGCGCCATCTTCCGGGATGTTCGCCGGGCGCGCCACGGGTCGCGCGCAGGTGGAGTTCGACGACCTCTTCGAGGCGGAGATACGGCCGCGGCTTCCGTTCCGCGATCGCCTCCTGAGCGGCGACGTAGCGCGCCGCGTCGGCGTAGCCGGCGGCGATGATGTAATCGGAGAGGCGGTGCTCGCCGAGAGCCCGGCCGCGCTCCAGCAGCCCCCGCAGCTCCGCCGTCGTGAGCAGCGACCCGGCGAGGCGGATCGAGCTCTGGATCTCCTCCAAGAAGAGGGCGTCGCGGACCGTACGCAACCGGGCGCTCTGGCCCAGGCTCAGCGCGCGCCCCGCCGCGACGTCGATGCCCTCGGCGAGCGCCTTGAACCGGCGCTGTGCGTCCATTGTCTTATATTAGGGGATTTTGGGCAATTTGGACAATTACCGGGGCGCTCCGACGGCTCTGCCGGTATACTAGAGCCATGGACGCATATCTCCGTGCGCTCTCCGAGCGCGTGCTCGTTTTCGACGGCGCGATGGGGACGTCGCTCATGGCGATGGAGCTCACCGATGCCGACTTCGGCGGCCCACGGCATCATGGGTGCAACGAGGCGCTCGTTCTCTTTCGGCCCGACGTCATCGCCACCGTGCATCGCAGCTATCTCGATGCCGGCGCCGACGTGCTCGAGACCGATTCGTTTACGGCCTCGCGCCTCAAGCTCGACGAATACGGCCTGGGCGAGCGCACCGTCGAACTCAACCGCAACGCCGCGCGGATCGCCCGGGAGGTCGCCGCCGAATTCAGCACGCCCGAGAAGCCGCGCTTCGTTGCCGGCTCGCTCGGCCCGACCGGGATGCTCATCTCGTCATCGGACCCGACGCTCTCGAAGATCACCTTCGACGAACTCGCCGACATCTACGGCGAGCAGAGCCGCGCGCTGGTCGAGGGCGGCGTCGACCTCTTGCTGATCGAGACCAGCCAGGATCTCTTGGAGATGAAAGCGGCGATCGCCGGGATCACGCGCGAATTCGACCGCGGGTTGCGGCGCGTCCCCATTCAGGCACAAGCCACGCTCGACGTGACGGGCCGTATGCTTCTCGGCACCGACATCCGCGCGGTCTGCGCAACGCTCGATGCGCTGGCGATCGATGTAATCGGTCTGAACTGCTCGACGGGCCCTGCGCACATGCGCGACGCGGTACGGTACTTGGTCGAAAACTCGCGTTGCTTCGTCGCCGTGATCCCCAACGCCGGGCTGCCGCTCATGGGCCCCAAAGGTGAGACGATCTATCCGGAGAGCCCCGACGAGCTCGCGCGTGAGCTGGCCTCCTTCGTGCGCGACTTCGGCGTGAACGCGATTGGTGGTTGCTGCGGAACGACGCCGGCGCACATCGCGGCACTCGCGGAGGCTGCGCGTGGTCACGTCGGCCGGGCACCGGAGCCCAAACCCTTGCAGTACGTCGCTTCGGCGATGACGGCGACGGCGCTCAAACAAGACGGCAGCCCGCTGCTCATCGGCGAGCGTATCAACGCGCAAGGCTCGCGCAAGATCAAGCGGCTCCTGCTCGCTGAAGATTACGATGAGATCATGCTGGTTGGGCGCGAGCAAGTCGATGGCGGCGCGCACGTGCTCGACGTCTGCACGGCGCTCACCGAGCGTGCCGACGAAGACGTCCAGATGGCGACGATCGTCAAGAAGCTGGCGCAGTCGGTGCCGGCGCCGCTGATGATCGATTCGACCGAGCCCAAAGTCATCGAAGCCGCGCTCAAAATCTACGCCGGCCGCGCGATCGTCAATTCGATCCATCTGGAAAACGGCCGTGGGAAGGTCGATTCCGTGATGCCGCTGGTGCGTGAGAGCGGCTCGGCGGTGGTGGCGCTCACGATCGACGAGCAGGGGATGGCCAAGACCGCGGCCCGCAAGCTCGAGGTCGCCAAACGCATCTACCACATCGTGGTCGACGAATTCGGCATTCCGCCCGGTGCGTTGATCTTCGACGCACTGACTTTCACGCTGGCGACCGGCGACGCGGAATTCCTCGATTCGGCCGTCGAGACGATCGAAGGGATCAAACTCATCAAAGAGCAGCTTCCCGGCGTTCTGACCTCGCTCGGTCTGTCGAACGTGAGCTTCGGGCTCAAGCCTTCAGCGCGGGCGGTGCTCAATTCGGTTTTCATGCACCACTGCGTGGCGGTCGGCCTCGATATGGCGATCGTGCACGCCAAAGATATTACGCCGTACACCGAGATCGACGCGACCGAGCGGGAGCTCTGCGACGATCTCGTCTTCAACCGGCGTCCCGATGCGCTGGCGCGCCTCATCGAGCACTTCGAGGAGAAGGGTACGACGGCGCAGACGACCGCGGCGGTCGACGATGACGCCGGGATGCCGGTGGAGGTGCGCATTCACAACGCGATCTTGCGCCGCCGCAAAGACGGTATCGAGGCGAAGGTCGACGAGGTGCTGCGCACGCGCGATCCCGTCGACGTGCTCAACAATGTGCTCTTGCCCGCGATGAAGGAGGTCGGCGACAAATTCGGCGCAGGCGAGCTCATCCTGCCGTTCGTCTTGCAGTCGGCCGAGGTGATGAAGTCGGCCGTGGCCTACTTGGAGCCTCACATGTCCAAATCGGCGGACCACGGGCGAGGCAAGATCGTGCTCGCCACGGTGAAGGGGGACGTCCAC
>DATJTD010000093.1:0-6198 GCA_035503775.1 Candidatus Acidiferrales bacterium | reverse complement strand
AGACGTGATCGTGATCGACGGTATGCAAGGGGGGACGGCGGCGACGCAGAGCGTCTTCATCGAGAACGTCGGCATCCCGACGCTGGCCGCGATTCCGCCCGCGGTGCAGGCGCTCGAAGAACTCGGCATGCATCGCAAGGTGCAACTGATCGTCTCCGGCGGAATCCGCAACGGCGCCGACGTCGCCAAGGCTCTGGCGCTTGGTGCCGATGCGGTCTCGATCGGCACGGCGGCGCTGGTTGCGCTCGGTGACAACGATCCCGCTCTGGAACGCGAGTACGAACGGCTGGGCACGACGGCCGGCGCTTATGACGATTGGCACGAGGGCCGCGACCCCGCCGGTATCACGACGCAGGATCCCGAACTCGCGCGGCGCCTCGACCCCGTCGTGGGCGGCCGGCGTCTAGCGAACTATCTCAGCGTGCTCACGATGGAAGCGCAGACGATCGCGCGCGCGTGCGGCAAATCGCATCTGCACAATCTCGAGCGTGAGGATCTCGTGGCGCTCACCGTTGAGGCGGCCGCCATGGCGCGCGTACCACTCGCGGGCACGAACTGGATACCGGGCAGTCCATGACCCGTAGCCTTTCCGAGACCGCGAAGGCGCTGGGTATCGAGTACTTTCTGATCTGTTATGTGGACCTCGCCGGAACGCCCCGCGCAAAGCTCGTCCCTGCTGCCGCCATCGACGAGATGGCGCGCGTCGGTGCGGCATTTGCCGGCTTCGCCACCTGGCTGGACATGACACCCGCAGACCCTGATCTCTTCGCGCGGCCCGACCCTTCCAGCCTCATTCAATTGCCGTGGAAGCCCGACGTCGGCTGGCTTGCGGCCGATCCGTGGATGAACGACGCCCCCGTTGCGCACGCTCCGCGCAATCTGCTCAAACGCCTCATCGCCGATGCGGCGACCGACGGCTATCAAATGAAGACCGGCGTCGAGTGCGAGTATTTCCTCATCACCCCCGCGGGCGACGTGATCTCCGACGGCTCAGACGTGCAAGTCAAGCCGTGCTATGACCAGCAAGCGCTCATGCGCCGCTTCGACGTCATCGCGGAGATCTGCAATGCGATGCAGGCGCTTGGCTGGGGACCGTATCAAAACGATCACGAGGACGCCAACGGCCAGTTCGAGATGAATTGGACCTACGATGATGCGCTCGTTACCGCCGACCGGCACGTCTTCTTCAAATACATGGTGAAGACGATCGCCGAGCGGCACGGCATGCGAGCGACCTTCATGCCAAAACCGTTTTCGCATCTCACCGGCAGCGGCTGCCACACGCACGTCTCGATCTGGAGCACCGGTTCGCCGCCGGAGAATCTCTTTCTCGATCCAGCTGGGCCACTCGGGCTCTCCGCGCTGGCGTACCAATTCCTCGGCGGAATCATGTATTCTGCCGAAGCCCTCTGCGCGATCACCAATCCGACGGTCAACTCGTACAAGCGCATCAACGCGCCCGTGACGGTCTCCGGCGCGACGTGGTCGCCAAACGCCATCAGCTACAGTGGGAACAATCGCACGCATATGGTGCGCATCCCCGAGGCCGGCCGCTTCGAGCTGCGGCTCCCCGACGGGTCGGCGAACCCCTATCTCCTGCAAGCCGGTATCCTCGCCTGCGGGATCGACGGCATTCGCAACGGGCGCGATCCCGGCGAGCGCCTCGACATCAACATGTACACTGAGCGGTACAAGGCGAACGGCGTGCGCGGCCTCCCGCTCAATTTGCTCGACGCGACGCGCAACTTCGAAAAGTCCGATGTCTTTGCGCCGGCGTTCGGTGAGGAATTCATGAAGGCGTACACCCGGCACAAACACGGCGAGTGGCAGACGTTCAGCTGCCATCTGACCGATTGGGAGCGCCATCACACCCTCGACTGCTGATTCAACGGCGATGCCATTTGCGCTCCTGCGCTACGGACTGAACAAAAAGCACGAACCGTGGCACATCATCCCGCCGACGCCGGCGCAGCTCAAACCATCGTACGATGTCGTGATCATTGGTGCCGGTGGGCACGGGCTGGCGGCCGCGTATTACCTTGCGACCGAGCACGGCATCACCAACGTCGCGGTCTTCGAAAAAGGCTATCTCGGAGGCGGCGGGACGGGGCGCAACACGGCGATCATTCGAGCGAACTATCTCACGCCCGAAGGGGTCGCGTTTTACGATCGGAGCGTGAAGCTCTGGCGCACCATGTCCGACGATCTGGGCATCAACGTGATGTATACCGAGCGCGGACACCTCACCTTGGCGCACACGGATGCTGCCGTGCGCACGTCGCGCTGGCGGGCAGAGGTCAACAAGCACCTCGGCGTGGATTCCGAGCTGGTCTTTCCCGACGAGATCGCGCGCATCTGTCCGCAGCTCAATCTTTCGCGCGATGTCCGATATCCGGTCTTGGCGGCGCTGTATCATCCGCCCGGGGCGATTGCCCGGCACGACGCGGTTGCCTGGGGGTATGCGATGGGAGCGGCGGCGCGCGGGGTAGAGATCCATCAGCTCACCGAGGTGATCGGCTTCGACCTCGACAGCGACTGCGTGAGCCGCGTGCATACGAATCGCGGCTCGGTCGCTGCCGGCAACGTGCTCATGGCCGTCGCCGGCTACAGTTCGCGGGTTGCATCGCTCGCCGGCCTCACGCTTCCGATCAAGACCGTCCCACTGCAAGCCTGCGTCTCGGAAGCGGTCAAACCCGTGCTCGATCCCATCGTCGTCTCGGGAAGCTTACATGTCTATATCAGTCAGACGGCGCGCGGCGAGTTCGTCATGGGGGGCGCCACCGATCCATACGCCTTGTACAGCACGCGCTCGACGCTCGACTTCGCGGAGAGCCTCTTTGCCGAGATGCTCGAACTCTTCCCTTTCATGCACCAGGTGCGCATGCTGCGCCAGTGGGCCGGGCTCTCGGATATGACGCCTGACTATTCGCCCGTGATGGGGCTCACGCCGATCGAGAATCTCTTCATCGACGCCGGTTGGGGGACGTGGGGGTTCAAGGCGACGCCGATCTGCGGTTTGACGATGGCGCAGTGTGTCGCCACCCGGCGTCAGCCGGAATTGATCGAGGCCTTTCGCCTCGATCGTTTCGAGCGCTTCGCGCTGGTGGGTGAACGCGGCGCCGCCTCGGTGGGGCACTAATCGCGATGAAGATCATGCGCTGTCCGCTCAACGGTGCACGCAACATCACCGAGTTCGTCTGCGGCGGCGAAGTCAAACCGCTACTTGGTGCCGATCCGGACCCGCGAGCGCTCGGGCGCAGCATCTATTTCGAGCGCAACCGCGCGGGTCTGGTGTGGGAGTGGTGGATGCACGTGCCGAGCGCGTATTGGTTCATCGCCAGACGTGACACGCGCACCGATGAGATCGTACGGACGTTGACCTTCGAGGAGTTCACCGCCGAGCAAGTGGCGGCGCGTGAAGAACCGGTGCTCTCGTGAGCCGCGAGCGTGGGCGTCTCGGCGCACCGTTCGGCCGTTCGATCGACCGCGCCCGGCCGATCACGTTTCGCTTCGAAGGCGAGGCGTATACGGGCTTCGCGGGCGACACCGTGGCGAGTGCGCTTTGGGCAAATGATGTTCGCGTCTTGTCGCGGTCGTTCAAATACAAGCGCCCGCGCGGCATTTTTTCACTGACCGGTTTCGATGGTGGTCTGCTCGTGCAAGCGGGAGATGAGCCGAATCGGCCGGCAGATCGCCTTGCGCTAACACCCGACTTGCCGCCGATCAGCGCACAGAATTATTTCGGCTCACTCGCCTACGATCTGAGCGCGTGGACGGGGCTCTGCAGCCGTTTTCTCCCGGTGGGATTCTACTATCGCGCGTTCTTTCGGCCCAAGGGCGCGTGGCGGTTTTTCGAGCCGATCATTCGCAGGAGCGGCGGACTCGGGCGGGTGCTCGGGGATCGCGCGCAGACGCACGCGCCGCAGACCGATAAGCAATACCTCTTCTGCGACGTCGCCGTGGTCGGCGCCGGGCCTGCCGGGCTCGCTGCCGCAGCAGCCGCCGCGCAACGGGGCGAGGAAGTCTTGCTCATTGAAGCGGCGCCCGAGATCGGCGGTTCGCTGCGATATTGCGCCGCTGACCAAGTGCCCGTGCAGGATTTGCTAGCCGAAGTACAAGCGGCGCCGAATATCCGGATCCTCACCGCTGCTTTGGCTCAAGGGTTGTACGCGGACAATTGGCTCGCGGTCGAAGCGGCGCAGCGGCTGTACAAGGTACGCGCGGGTCGCGTGATCGTCGCCACCGGAGGTTACGAACAGCCGCTGATCTTTCGCAACAACGATTTGCCGGGCGTCATGCTGGCGAGCGCGGCGCGCCGGCTGATGTGGACGTATGGCGTCGCACCCGGCCGGCGGGCCGTCGTCTGCACGGCGAATGATGAAGGACTAGGCGCCGCACTCGATCTCGTTGAGGCCGGCGTCGAGGTGGCGACGGTTGCCGATCTGCGGAGCGCTGCTCACTGCGGCCCGCTGCACGATCGACTCGCCGGGCGCAACGTGCCGATTCTCATGCAGACATCGGTCTACGAGGCGCTTCGCGAGCCGCGGCCCACGGGATGGTATTTCGGGTCGCCGCTGCACGCCGTGCGCTTGGCGCAGTTTGGATCGTCATCGCCGGCGGCGGGTGCACTCATTGCGTGCGACGTGCTTTGCGTCAGCGGCGGTTTCACGCCGGCGGCCGCCCTGCTCTGCCACGCCGGTGCGAAACTTCGCTATGATGAGCAACAGCAGGCGCTCGTATTGCGCGACCTGCCGCGCGGCGTGGAGGCGGCGGGAGCGGTCCGTGGCTTGCGAACGCTCGATGCCGTGCTGGCAGACGGGGCGGCTGCGGCGCGCGGAACGCCGCGCCCAGAGGTACCGCCCGCCGATGGTGCCCTGCAGACCGTGATCCCACATCCGCGTGGCAAAGAGTTCGTCGACTTCGACGAAGACCTCACGATCAAGGAGATTCATCAGGCGCTCGACGACGGTTTCACCCACACGGAGTTACTCAAGCGCTATTCGGCGACCGGTATGGGCCCGAGCCAAGGAAAATTCTCGGCGCTCGCAAGCACGCGTGTCGCGAGCGAACATTTGGGAATCGGCGGCGCGGCGTTCGGAACGACAACGACGCGCCCACCGGTGACCGGGGTGCCCTTTCGTCTCTTAGCGGGGAAGGGGTTCTCGCCGTACCGCCTCACGCCGATGCACGCGCGTCATCTCGAGCTCGGTGCGCAGATGATGGTCGCCGGGGCGTGGTACCGTCCCGCGTACTACGGCACGCCGGCGGAGCGCGAAGCCGCGATCCAGCGTGAAGCACTGGCCGTACGAACCGCAGTGGGGCTCATCGACGTCTCGACTCTCGGCGGTATTGAGCTCAGTGGACCCGACGCTGCCGCCTTCATCGACCGGGTCTACGCTACACCGCATGCCAAACAGCCCGTGGGCCGCACGCGCTACGCGCTGCTCTGCGAGGATGGGGGCGCGATCGTCGATGACGGCGTCGCGTGCCGTCTCGGCGAGAATCGCTTCTACGTGACGGCCACAACGGGGGCGGTCGATCAGACCTATCGTAAGCTTCTCTGGCTCAACGTGCAGTGGCGCATGGACGTCGACATCCTCAACGTCACCTCGGCGTTTGCCGCGGTGAACATTGCGGGTCCGCGTGCGCGCGAGGTGCTCACAAAGCTCACGGCTGACGTCGATCTCAGCGCGCAGGCGTTTCCCTACCTCGCGATGCGCGTGGGGACGATTGAAGGCATTCCCGCGCGTCTGTTGCGCGTCGGCTTCGTCGGTGAGCTCGGCTACGAGATTCACGTACCGATGTCACAAGGTCTGGCGTTGTGGGATGCGCTCATGCGAGCCGGTGCGCAGGCCGGCATCGTACCGTTTGGCGTGGAGGCGCAGCGGCTGCTGCGTCTGGAGAAAGGCCACGTCATCGTCGGCCAAGACACCGATGGCCTCACGCATCCCTATGAAGCGCAGCTCGACTGGGCCGTCTCGAAAACCAAGCATGAATATGTTGGCAAACCGGCGGTGGATGCCCAGTTCGCAATGGGCTTGCAGCGCCGTCTGGTGGGCTTCGTGCCCACGGATGCGACGGTCTCTCCGCCACCCGAGTGCTGCTTGGTCGTGCGCGACGGCGCGATTACCGGTCGCGTCACGTCGTCAGCGCGTTCGGAGGCTTGCGGATCAACGGTTGGCCTGGCCTATGTTGCCG
>DATJTD010000092.1:0-28761 GCA_035503775.1 Candidatus Acidiferrales bacterium | reverse complement strand
ACGTAAGCGTATCTATGGCTTTGAGGTCCTCGTGCTCGCCGCAGGCGCAATCGCCTCGGCGTTTGCGCCGTCGTTCTGGTGGCTGGTCGGCTTTCGTTTCGTCCTCGGCCTCGGCATCGGAGGTGACTATCCGGTCAGCGCAACGATCATGAGCGAGTTCGCGGGCACAAAAGTACGTGGCATGCTCATCTCGATGGTCTTCGCGATGCAGGGCCTGGGGCTCATCATCGGACCACTCGTGGCGCTTGCGCTCCTCTGGGCAGGCGTCTCACACGATATGGCGTGGCGCGTGATGCTCGCGGCCGGTGCCATACCGGCGCTTGCGGTCTTCTATTGGCGGCGCAAGATGCACGAAACGCCGCGCTTCGCGGCGCTCGCGGGTCAGATGGATGAAGCGCAGGCAGCGACTGCGCACGTCCTCGGCAAAGCGACGAAAGTTCCCGCAGGCGAAGGGCCCAAGCGTGATCGCAAGCGGCACCTCCTGACCGAGCTCGGCGTCTTCACGAAAGACCCCGTCTTGCTCCGTTGGCTGATCGGCGCGAGCCTCGCCTGGTTCTTGCTGGATGTCGCGTACTACGGCAATACGCTCTCGAGCCCATTGGTCGTCAGAGCGATCAACTCGCACGCCTCGCTGATCGAGAATACGGAGATCACGCTGGCAATCTTCGCGATCGCGGCCTTTCCGGGATATCTCGTCGCAGCGATCGCGATGGACCGCCTCGGGCGCAAGGCAATTCAAGGCCTCGGCTTTACGCTGATGGCACTCGCCTTCGCCGCAATCGCCTTCCTGCCGGCAGGCTCACAAGCCGTCGTCCCCTTCATCCTGCTTTACGGCGTCAGCTATTTCTTCGCCGAATTCGGACCGAACACCACGACGTTCATCTACCCCGCAGAGATATTTCCGGCACGCGTGCGCACCACGAGCCACGGTATCACCGCGATGTCGGGAAAAATCGGCGCCTTCATCGGGACGTTCGCCTTCCCGCTCTTGATGGCGCATTTTGGGCTGCCCGGGGCGATGGGGACGGTTTCAGCCGTCGCCGTCATCGGACTTCTCGTCACCTGGTTCATGCTGCCCGAACCCAAAGGACAGAGCCTCGAACAGATCTCGCGCGACGATCTCCTGCGCATCCAACAGCACGAACGGCGCGACGCCGGGAGCGCCCAACCGGCGCCCGCGTAAGAGTTTCGTCCCCGGTGCCGGACGCTATCCGGCGCCGGGGATGAAGGTCATGTACAGCATCCACATCCCGAGGGCGACGATCACCGTTGAAAGACCGATCGTGACCACGTTCCCCAAGAGCCGGTTGTGCCGTGCTCCGATAACCCGCTTGTCGTTGACCAGCACCAGCAGAAAGCCCAGCACGAGCGGCAGGACGAAGCCGTTGAACGCCTCGACGTTCACGGTGATCGTCACGAGCGGAAGGTTCGGAATCAAGACGATCGCCGCCGCCAGCATCACCGAACCGACGTAGAGTGCGTTGAAGCGCCGTGCACGTGAGGAGTCGTTGAGCGAGCAGCGCCATCCAAAGGCTTCACCGAAGGCCCACGCCGTCGCTAACGAGACGACGAAAGCACCGAGCATCGAAGCGCCGATGAGCGCGGCACCGAAGGTAACACCCGCGAAGCGCCCCACGAGCGGCTCGAAGGCGAGCGCCGCGTGCGCCGCGTCGCTGACCGGGATGTGCTTCACGAAGAGCGTGGCGGCGGTCGTGATGATGACCGCGCACATGATGATCTGCGTCGAGACCGCCCCGATCGCGGTATCGATGCGCGCGAAGAGCAGGTCACGCACTTTGAGGCCCTTGTCTACCGTCGCGCTCTGCTGATAGAAGATCATCCAGGGCATGATGACGGCGCCGATGTTCGAGGCGATCAGCAAGAGGTAGTTGTGATCGCCCAGCGGCTGCTTTCCGAAGAAGCCCTTCGTGACGATCTCGCTCACCGGCGCGTGAGCGGCGAAGGCGGCCGGGATGAAGAGCAGTTCGACGGCACAGAGCGCGAAGGCGAAGAGTTCCGCGCGCTTGTACGATTTGGTCAAGATCACAACCGCCAGCGTCCCCGCCGCCAAGACGACCATCGGCTGCGGCGGCACCCCGAAGATCATCGCGGCACCGGCGATGCCGGCGAACTCGGTGACCAGCGCGGCAATGTTGGTCACCAACATCGTCCCCAGGGAGACCCACGCCCAGCCCAAGCCGTAGTGCTCGCGGATCAGTTGCGCATGCCCCTTCCCCGTCACGGTCCCGAGCCGAACGGTCATCTCTTGCACGACGAAGAGCGGAAGAATGAGGAGCACCTGCAAGAGGATCAGCGCGTAGCCGTACTGCGCCCCCGAGGTAGCGGCCGTCGTGATGCTTCCGGCCTCCGTGTCGGCGAAGGCGACGACGATACCCGGCCCCACCACGGCCAGCAGCCGGAGCAGCCAGCGGAGATACTTGGGTCGCGCGCGAGGGGTAGGGAGCGAAGATTGTAGAGCGGCCACGTTGTTAGGTTCACCTAACATATGGGGATGGCCCGCCTAATCGGGCGATTATTTTTTTGCCTGCCGTGGGGCTACTCGCTTGGGTTGGCCCGGCCGACGATCTCGATGTCGTCGTAGCGGCGCCACTTGTAGATGAGCGTCGAGATCCCCCAGCTCGCCACGAAGATACCGATGATTGCGAAGCCCAGCGTTCCGAAGTTATTGCTCAAGGCCGCCGTTTGGGCCCAGAAGGCGCCGGTGAAATTCAGCCGCCCCCCCAGCAGCGCTGCGACCTCGATGCCCCCGACGGCCAGCGCGACGAGGACCGAGATCAAGGTGATCGTCATGTTGTAGTACAGTTTGCGGATCGGCTTCACGAACGCCCAACCGTAGGCGCCAAGCATCAGCATACCGTCCATCGTATCGATGAGCGACATCCCCGCCGTGAAGAGCAGCGGGAAGATCAAGATGTCGAGGACCGGGAGACCTTTGCTCGCCTCGACCGCGGCGATCCCCAGCAACCCGACTTCGGTTGCGGTGTCGAATCCGAGCCCGAAGAGCACACCAACGGGGTACATGTGCCAGCTCTGTGAGACGAGCCCGAAGAGCGGCGCGAAGAAACGCCCGCTGAGGCTGCGCGCGTTCAAGAGCTCGTTTAGGCTGCGTTCGCTGTAACTGCCACCGCACGTGACCTCGCGAAAGGTGCGCACCACCCCGATGAAGACGGTGAAGTTGACCGCCGCGAGTACGAAGAGGAAAGCGGCGGAGACCGACGTTCCGATCAAACCACCGAGGTCTTGCAGCTGCGGCAACTTGGTACGCACGGCAGTCGTCGCCACCGTGATGAGGACCGAGAGCAGGACGACGATCGTCGAGTGCCCGAGCGAGAAAAAGAGCCCGACGGCGAGCGGGCGCCTGCGCTCCTGCAAGAGCTTGCGGGTGACGTTGTCGATCGCGGATATGTGGTCCGCATCGACGGCATGCCGAAGACCGAACGTGTACGCGAGCAGCGCGGTGCCCAGCAGCAGCGGACGCGATCCGAATGCGCAGAAAGCCAGAATCCAAGCGCCGAGATTCAAGGTAACCAGTGCCGCGCCTATGCCCAGGACACGGCCGCGAAGTCCGGCCATTCGCCGCGATTACAGACGCGGCGACGCCGGACCTTGCGACGAAAGCAATCTTGCGGAATGCCAAATGGCACGCCGACGGTTCGCGGGCGACAGATAGCACGGTTGCTCCGTAACGTCCTCCGAGGTACCTGCTCGCACATCCTCATATCTTAAGAGCGTATGGCGATCGTGCAGAGGATCCGTGAGAGCGAGCGATATCGCTGGTACGCTCTGGCAGCCGTGATGCTCGGAACCGTCATGGGACCGCTCGACGGGAGCATCGCCAACGTCGCGCTCACGACCATCGGGCGCGCCTTCTCCACCTCGGTCGACAACGTCGAATGGGTCTTGCTCTCGTACCTTTTGGTGACTGCCTCCACCGTCGCGCTCTTCGGTCGCCTCGGCGACATGATCGGGCAAAAGCGCATCTACCTCATCGGCTTTGCCGTCTTCGGAGCCACCTCGCTCAGCTGTGCGCTGGCGCCCTCGCTCCTCTTCCTGATCGTTGCGCGAGCGGTCCAAGGAATCGGCTCCGCGATGCTCGTGGCGTGCACCCCCGCGATCATCACGAACATCTTCCCCACGCGAGAGCGCGGTCGCGCCATCGGGATGAACGGCGCCGCCGTCGCGGCGGGTCTCACCGCGGGGCCACTGCTCGGTGGATTCATCGTCACTTACTATGACTGGCGCTGGATCTTTCTCATCAACGTTCCGATTTCAATTGTCGCGTTGATCGCTGCAGCGACCGTCTTGCGACCCGAAACCGGCCAGCCCGCCAAATTCGATCTCCTCGGCGCTCTACTTTCGGGGGTCGGTCTCTTCTCACTGACGCTCGCGCTCTCACGCGCTCACGTCTGGGGCTGGATATCGCCGGCGACCCTCGGGTTGCTGGTGGTCTTCGCGATCGCCTTGCCGATCTTCGTGTGGGTCGAACGGCACGCACCGGCTCCGATGCTCGATCTGACGCTCTTCGAAAACAAAACGTTCGCCTTCTCCGTCTGCGCCTCGACGCTCTACTTCACCGCGCTTTTCTCGGTGATCTTCACCGTTCCCATCGTGGCGCAGGTGGTGCTCGGACGCAACGGATTTCAAGCAGGGCTGCTGCTCTTTCCGATCACGGCGTTCAACGTGGTGCTCGCTCCCATCGCCGGCGCGCTCTCGGACCGCGTGCCGGCGCGCTATGTCTCGACCTTCGGGTCGTCGGTCTTCGCGCTCGGGACGCTCGTCCTCGTCTTCTTGCCGCACCAGCCGCCGGTGTGGATGATCACCGCGGCACTCTTCGTCTGTGGAGCGGGAACGGCTGTCTTCAGTCAACCGAACAACAGTACGATCATGGGGAACGTCCCGCCCGATCGCCGTGGAATCGCCGCTGGCATCCTCGCCACCTCGCGCACCACGGGCCAACTGCTTGGCGTCGCCATCTCGGGGGCGATCTATTTCATCATCGAACGACACACGGGGCCGCACAGCTTCGTCCCGGCGCGGGCGGTCTTCGGATCGGTCTGCTTCATTCTGCTGGCGACGAGCGCGATCTCGTTTCTGCGCGACTGACGTTCCGCAATGGGGGAGGGAACAGGCCACGAGCAGCCTTCGGCTAATCTCCGGCTCATGCACTCCGAAACTCCGAGCGTCATCGACGAACTGATCCTCAACGCCGACCTTCGTCAGAAAGATTTTCCGGGGCCACACTCGGTCATCCCCGAAAAGCATATCGCCGTCGTGACCTGCATGGACTCGCGTATCGACGTCTTTCGTATCCTCGGCCTGAACTCCGGCGAGGCGCACATCATCCGCAACGCAGGTGGGATCGTGACCGACGACGTGCTCCGTTCCCTGGTCCTCTCGCAACGATTTCTCCAGACGCGCGAGGTCTTGCTCGTCCATCATACAGACTGCGGCTTGCAACGTTTCAGCGAAGATGAATTCCGCGAACGGATCACGCGTGAGGTGGGGCTCGAGCCGCCATATGCCTTCGGCGCCTTCACGGATATCGACGCCTCCGTCCGTCAGTCGATCGCACGCGTCGGTGACCATCCCTTCCTCCCGCACCGGGTGCACGTGCGTGGCTTCGTCTACGACGTCAACACCGGCAAGACGCGCGAGGTCATCCCTGCCATGGCATCGGATCGCCGGCCGTAGCCTTCCACGAGCGCTGATGCGGAATTTCTCGGAACTCAGTGAGCAGGAAGTCCTTGCGTTGGCAATCTCCCTCGAGGAAGACGACGAGCGCACCTATGAAAACTACGCAGAGTATCTGCGGGCATCGTATCCCGAGACGGCCGCCGTCTTCGACGCGATGTCGAAAGAGGAGAGCGGGCACCGTCGCCGGTTGATCGAGCTCTACCGCAAACGTTTTGGCGATTTCATCCCGCTCATTCGCCGCACCGACGTCCGCGGCTTCATGCCACGCTCGTCGATTTGGCTCGGGCGCCCGCTCGGCCTCGAGAAGATTCGTGAGCAAGCCGAGGCGATGGAGCTGGAGAGCCTGCGCTTCTACCGGCGCGCCGCCCGCCAGACGCGCGATGCGTCGATGCGGCAGCTGCTCGACGACCTCGCCTCGGAGGAACGCCGGCACGAGAACCGCGCCGAGACGCTAATCGCCGAACATCTCACTCCCGAAGTCCGCGAGGAGGAAGGGAAGACCGAACGCCGTCTCTTTCTTTTGCAGATCGTGCAACCGGGGCTCGCGGGCCTCATGGATGGTTCGGTCTCAACACTTGCACCGATCTTTGCGGCAGCGCTGGCGACACACCGCTCGCACGATGCGCTGCTCGTCGGTCTGGCCGCTTCACTCGGCGCGGGAATTTCGATGGCGTTTGCCGAGGCCGCCACGGATAACGGCAGCCTCACCGGACGTGGCAGCCCCGTGCTCCGGGGAGCGGTGACCGGCGCAATGACGACCCTCGGGGGTCTCGGCCACACGCTCCCCTTCCTCATCCCACCGTTTCATATCGCGCTGACGGTCGCCGTCATCGTCGTCGTGATCGAGCTCGGAATCATCTCGTGGATCCGCAATCGCTACATGGAGACACCGTTCGTGAATGCAGCTTTTCAGGTTGGTGTCGGCGGCGTGCTCGTCTTCTTCACCGGCATCCTGATCGGAAGTTCCGGCTAGCGCACCTAGGCTGCCTCAGTGGTAGGCTGCCAGTTTCACGCTGGTCATGCCGAGCGCGTGCGCGAGATCGTAGTTCGCCCGGTCGTTGATCAGATGATAATTCGCATCCGCCAAGGTGCCGTATTGCCGGTCGATATCGCTCATGACGCGCTCGTGATCGTTGTGGCTCAAGAGGTGATCGAGTTGCGTCCCTTCGTAAAAGGTATCGTCGTACAAGCCGAGCTTGATGAGATGGCGTCCGAGGGCCGCGCCGCGGAGCATCGGGCGCGGAAATTTCACGCCTTGTGCCGTGGTGAGTTTGACGGCATCATCGACCGAAAAATTTTGGACGGTGATAAAGGCGGTGACCCGCGTCGGACCGTAGATGCGGTTCAGCTTGGCGACTTCAGCCCGAGCTGCCGCAGGCCCGATCATCGACTGGACGGCTTTGAGAATTGAGAAGTCGCCCGGGGGCCCACCGGCCGTCACCAGCGAGATCGCGGCTTGTAGGTCGGGCGGCCCCAAGTAGGCGACGCCATCGCCCCCGGCCGTCCCTACGGGCATGCCGTGGTCGGGGCCAGTCCGCATGCCGGGGTACATCGAGCGGTTCATCAGCGATCGCTGGCTGTTCATGGCGTGCATCTGCGCCATTGCGGGCGCGATGATGCCGAGTACTACGGCAGCGACAAGGGTAGGAATGAGTGCTTGCGTGCGCATCATGTGGGAGGTCTTCCCGCGAAGATCGCGGGCCACACGTCCGGCTACGTTTTTAACGGGCTTGCATAGGCGGCGGCCGAACGGCGCAGGTCCAAGTGCAGACGCACCTCGGTTCCCTCATTGGTGCGTTCGATATCGACGCCGTTGGTGAGTTCGCGCATGATGAACAGGCCACGTCCGCGATCATGCGATTGGCTCTCGCGCCATTGCCCGCGGTCGGCAATTGCCGCCCGTACCGAGCCTCCTTCTTTGCGCAGCCTCAGGTGGATGACGCCGTCTTCGCGATCCCCGTAGGCGTGTTCGATCGCGTTGTTGACCGCCTCGCTGACCGCGAGCGCGAATCCCGAACGGCGCCTCTCGTCGAACTGCGAACCTCGGAGGAATCGCTGCACGGCCTGGCGCCCGCGCTTCGCGCTGCGCGGTTCGGCCGGCATGGTGAAATCCACGTCATCGAGTTCAGGGACGCGCACGATTAGCATCGCGGCGTCGTCTCCGGGGCGGCGGTAGCGCAAGACCTTTGCTTGTAACTCTTGTGCGCCGGTCATGAAGCCTTCGCTTGCCCAGCGAGCGAGGTGCTCGTGCAAATAGGCCTCGCCGGCAACCATATTGCGCTCGACTTCCACCAAGCCGTCGGTATAGAGTACGAGCGCGCCGCCTGCGGGCAGATCGATGGTCTGTGGAGTCGCCACGTGGTCCTCGCGCACGCCCAGCGGCACGCCCCGCAACGGGAGGGCAAAGACGCGTGCGTCGCCGTCGACCAGCAACGGATACGGGTGGCCGGCACTGGCACATTCCATACGCAGCGTGAGCGGATCGAGAACGCCGAAGAAGGCGGTCACCAGCGGGGACGGTTCGGTCGAGAGCAAGCGATTGGCCCGCGCCAGCACATGCGCGGGGTCGGGGTCCTCGAGCGCCGCGGTACGCATCGCTTGCCGTACCCGTCCCATGACGACCGCGGCGGCGAAACCATGACCGCCGACGTCGCCGACGGCAAACGCAACGCGACCGTCATTGAGCAGGAAGGCGTCGTACCAGTCGCCGCCGACCAGTGCTTCGCGTTCCGCCGGTTCATACGCGACATCGAAGTAGAGACCCGGAACCTGCGGGAGCGCGACCGGCAGCATCGCGCGCTGCAAGAGTTCGGACGTCGCGCGCTCCCGCCGGTACGCCAGAATATTCTCCATCGCGCTCGCAAGCCGGCCGGCGAGTTCGCCTAAGGTCTCGTACTCGTCCATTCCGTGCGGTGCTGGGCAATCGGCGTTCGCGAGCGCGATGAAACCACGTGCGAATTCGCGCCCGCGAAAGGGGATCGCGATGAGCCAACGCAGACCACCGGCCGGCTCACGATATTCGACGAAGCATCGGCCGCCCGCGGCCTCCATCGCCTCGCGGATCTGCGGGACGAGGCTTTGTCCGGCGGGCGGGTCGGCCCCCACGCAGGCGGGAAGGTCCGATTCGTCGAGCGGATCGTGGTCGAGCACGACCAAGAACGTCCCGCCGACGCGCAGGCGCGCCAGCTCGGCGACGCGTTGTGCAATCAATGCCGGGTCGAGCGAGTGATCCAGCAGACGCCCCGCCTCGACGAGAAACTGCAGCCGCGAGCGCGACGACGCAAGTTCGTCACGCGCGTGCACGGCTTCGGTCACGTCGATCAGCGCGACGATCCACTTGATGATGCGCCCGGCATGCCGCCACGGCGTCGCACGCAGCTCGTACCAGCGGTCTCCGGCGTGCGTATGGAGCACGAACTCGAACGAAAACGGCATCCTCGCCTGCGTTCCTTCGTTCCAGCGCTTGCGAAACTGTGGGCGCTCGGAAGCATCGACGGCGTTGACCACCGCCTGATCCAGGTTCCCCACGCTCAGCTCCGTCTGCGTCAGCTCGTACCACCGGCGGCTCGCAAAATCGAAGGAGCCGCTCGGTCGCGCCGTGAGCACGACCTGCGGCAGCAGGTGCATGATTTCAGAAAAATGCCAGGTGCCCGAGTGCAGTTCGTTGAGCAGACGTGGCATCTGCGCGAGCGAGGCCTTGCAGGCAACGACCGCCTCGATGTTGTCTTTCGAATCGTACATCGGCAAGAAGGAGAGAACCGTATCGCCGATACGGCGTTCGACGGCGAGCTCGGTGTGTTGCGCCTCGTCGAGCGCCTCCTCAAACGCTGCTCGCGCAGTCGGCTGCTCGAGCAGCCGTCGTCCCGCCGCGTTCATCTCCAGTCGATCGCCCTGTACGATCCGCACGAACCCGGGGGTCGCGATTCGGCTGATATAGAGAACGTAGGGGGCAAACACGACAGCGCCGGACGTCAGTTCACGGGTCGAAAGGCGACGACGATGAGCGGCTCGCCTTGCGGCCCGCAGATCGGCTGCGACCGCGCTTCATACGAACGCCCATTGCTCAATTGCACAACTCGCGTCTTCCCCAAATCTGCAGCCGGATGAGCGAAACTCTCCAATTCGCGCAGCTCGGAACTCTTGAAAATCGGTTCTCCCGCCGCGTTGAGCACGACGACCGGATCGCCTATCGCGCTTAGGACGGCAGCGAGAAGGCCGCGTTCGGTCTCGACATGGAGGACGTGCTCGTTGCGCTGCATGACCGTGTGCTCGAGCTCCCAGCTCCGAGATTCCAATTCGTCGTTGGTGGTGTTGAGCTCTTCGACGGTTGCTTGCAACTCCTCATTGAGCGTTTCGAGTTCTTCGTTTGTGGCTTGCATCTCCTCATTGAGCGTCTCGATCTCCTCGTTCGACGACGCTACTTCTTCTGCGCCGATGAGAAGCTGCTCGTTCTGACTACGAAGGTCCGCATTTGCGCTCGTGAGTTCATCGTTTGCCACGAGCAATATGCGCTGGCGTTCGGCCAGCTCCGCGACGCGGGTGGAGAGTTTTTGAATGGTGCGGTCTTTCTCCGCGTTGTCGCGCTCGAGCGCTTGGCGTTGCTCGACGAGCTCGCCGCAGTCGATCATGAGCAGCCCAACGATGCCGACTTGCGCCGCACGCGGGGCGCGCTCCGGGTAACAGGAGATGCGAAGCCAACGCTCGCCATCCTGTCCCGGCGCGCGTCCGCGTACCTCACGCGACTCGATTTTCTCACCGCGAAACGCCGCGTCGATCATTTGTCGAATCTCTTGCGCGTCGAGAGAGGCGATCAGGTGGATCAGGTCCTCCCCGAGACCGAGGCCGTGGATATCCAACTGCGCGCGCGCCGAAGCATTCATCGCGATCACGTCATACTGCCGGTCCACCAGGACGACTCCAACCCCCGACATGGCGACGAGGGCACCCATGACTTCGTTGTGCGTCGTCCGCGCGTCGCCGCCGCGCTGCGGAAGCACCGTCTGAAGGACCCGTGCGCCCGCCTTTCCGGCGCCGCGCGCGTCGGGATTTGCCCCGGTGGCATCGCGCATCTGCGTCGGAGGAATGAGGACGCGCTCCCCGTGTCGTTCGTAGATTTTCAACGCCGCGTTGATCGGGCGGAAGTACTCCGGGAGCGGATTGGTTGATTCCGCTTTGCCCAATACGAGCAGACCACCCTGACGCAGCGCAAACGCGAAGAGATGAAGCGCGCGCAACTGCAGCTCTTTGGTGAAGTAAATCAAGACATTGCGGCACGTGCAGAGATCGATCCGTGGAAAAGGGGCGCGTTGCGCAAGATCGTGCTGTCCGAAGACCGTCATGTTGCGAATGCGCTTGGAGACCTCATAGCCGTCACCGGTACGTACGAAATATCTTTCGATCCAAGCCGCCGGTACATGCTGCAGAGACTCGGCTCCGTAGATGCCGCGGCGTGCAAAGCTAACGGCCTCTTCGTCCAGATCGGTCGCGAAGATTCGTACGGTCACCGTCTCACCCGACTCGCGCAACAGTTCGGCGCAGAGGATCGCCAGTGAGTAGGCCTCCTCTCCGGTAGACGTCCCTGCCGACCAGATGCGCAGTTCCCCGCTGCGCTCTCGCGCCACTTGAATCAAGCGCGGCAAGATCGCTTCACGTAGCTGCTCGAAGAGGGCGCTGTCGCGAAAAAACTCCGTCACCTTGATGAGAAATGAGCTGACGAGGCGCTGGTATCCGTCGGGGTGCGCCTGAAGGTAGCGCATATAGCCGTTGATGCTCGTCGTGCCGCTTGCGACCATCAGGCGCGAGAGACGCCGCATGATCGTGGGCGGCTTGTATTGGAGGAAGTCGATCCCGCTCCGGTCGCGCAGGTGCGTGAGCAATGTGTAGAACGTCGCCTGATCGCGCTCCGCATCCGGCAGCATGGCACCGCGTAGGAGATCTTCCACGACGTTGCCGATCTGTTCGGGGGCCGCGGTGAAATCCACCAGCCCCGGCGAAATCGCCAGCGGCATCGAGGGGAACGGCGCCGTCTCGGGGTCTTGGATGATGACGGTGCCGCCGTTTTCCTTGACGACGCGCGCACCGGCCATCCCGTCGGAGCCCATCCCCGAAAGGATGACGGCGATCAACCGATCCGAATAAATGGCCGCCGCGCTGGCAAAGAAGCGGTCGATGGAAGGCTTCGGGCCATTTCCGGGCTGCAAGAAGACCGCAGTCGATGCGTCGACGATCTCAACGTCGCGATTGGGGGGAACGACGTAAATGTTTCCTGGGAGTAATTCCTGACGGTCGGTCGCCAGATGGACAGGCAGCGACGTTCTTTGACAAAGGATCCGGACGAGATGACTTGGATGGCTCGGGTCGAGATGCTGGGCGATCACGACCGGCGCGATCAAATTTTGCGAGAGACTACCGACTAGGGCGCCGAGTGCGTCGATGCCACCGGCCGAGGAGCCCGTTACGACGAGAAATGGCTTGCCGTCTTCAACAACGTCGGATGCGTTCATATGGCTTTCGGGGGTAGACTGAGTCCGACACCGTTCCCGATTGAGGTTCCGAATGCCCGGTAGTCCGCTCATCGCCGTCGGTGGTTCTGCAGGCAGCATCGAAGCGCTCCACCGACTCCTCCCTTGCTTTCCCCCGAACTTCGGTGCAGCCATCGCGGTGGTGATCCATCGCTCGCCGGCGCAAGATGAGAACCGCTTGGTTCACGTCTTGGAGCGCTGCGCATCGCTCCCCGTACGCCAAGCACGAGACGGCGAACCGATCCTGCCCGGGCACGTCTACGTGGGGCCGTCGCGTGTTCACCTGGGCGTGGGAGACGGTGCTCTCCACTTCTTGGTTTCACCTAAAGAGAATGGAGCACGGCCCGCCATCGACGTCCTCTTTCGGAGCGCCGCCGAAGGGGCACCCGACGGCGTCGCGGCGGTTCTTCTCTCGGGGATGCTCGACGACGGAACGGCGGGGCTGGCGGCAGTGAAGGCCCGCGGCGGCCTCACCGTCGTGCAGGACCCGAACGACGCGCGTTTCGGAGATATGCCGCGCAATGCACTCGCCAGCATCGACGTCGACGTGGTCGCTCCAATTGACGGCATCGTCCCCGTCCTCGTCGACTTCGCCGCCGCCGGCGGATACCGCCCAGTTCACAAACCACTCACCTCTGAGCTCTCGTCATTCGGTTGTCCGGACTGCGGTGGCGTGCTTTGGGAACGCGAGGAAGGCGGCGCGCTCAATTTCGTCTGCCGGATCGGCCACGCATACTCGCCCAAAGCCCTCGAGCGGCGCAACGAGTCGGCGATAGAAGAGGCGCTATGGACGGCCGTTCGTGCGCTGGAGGAGCGCGCAGATTTGAGCGAACGGCTCGCGGAGCGCCTGCAAAAGCAAGGCCTCACGACCGCCGCCGCGCGGATGAGCCGTCAAGCCGCCGAGGCGCGCGCCCGAAGCCGCCGCGTCCGCAACGCCCTTCCCGCCATGAACGCCACGAACGAGGAATCGAACTGAAGCGAGTCTGGCACTATGCGATGAACGCGGCGACATATTCTCGTAGCGGGCGGCTACAACTGGTAGCGCAGACGAATTTGAACGGTGCGGCCGAGCGGATAACTCTGCGGCACGTATCCGGCGGTGCCGTAGTTCCACGGAACCGACTGCGTCGATCCGTCGTTGGTTGGGACTCCGTTGCCAAGCGTATATGGCGCGACACCGGATGGAAGGCCCGGTGCACACGGAACCGTTCCGGCGAGAATTTGCCCGTAGCAGTCGGCGTAGACGGCGTTTCCGCCTTTGTATCCGGGGGGTCCGATGAGATACGGATTGGTTTGGTATTCCGTCGGTGAGAAGTTGCCGAGTACATTGGCGATGTCCAGAATCACGCTCAAGCGTCGGCTGATATCACCTTCGATGTGCAAATTCAGGTAGGTCTCCGATGGGGTTCGCAGGGTGTTGGGATCGTTGCCCTCGTTCGTACCGAGCGAACGGATATACGGATTCGTCTGTGCGTTGTACGGCTCCGAGGGATTGGCGAGAAAGTAATAGTTCGCCCCGGGATTGACGTAATTGTCGTTGGGAACTTGCACCGGCTTCCCGGTGCTCGGGTCGAAAACGTAGACCATCTTCCCGTTGCCGTACGGATAGCCCGTCGAGAACGAAAGCGACGGCGTGACACGAAGGCGCCGGTGATACGCCGCGAACTCGTATGAGAGCGCGCTGCTAAAATCCGGCTGGTACCCGACCGGAAAGAGGTGGCCGGCCGCGACGGCCGGGGCGTTGAGGTCGTTGAAGGCGAACTGCGAGGCGCTCGACGAAAACGCACGCGAAAGGTTTCCGTCGAAGGTGAGCCCTCCACTCTTGGTATACACCTCGAGCCCTTTGGCTTGGAGCTGCCCGGCGTTGGTCGGGACCCCGACGCCGTTGGGGCTCAAGCCGGCGGCGACGGCCGAGCGAAAGTTGAACGGAAGCACGTCGATGAGGTTCTCCTCGAATTTGTAATAGTAGGTCAGCCGGAACTGCGTGCGGCCGCCGCCTTCGAGCGAGTACGTGAAGTCGTCGGCGGTCTCGGGATTGAGCGGAACGAACGGCGCGGGGCTTCCGTTCGGCTGAACGTTAGTAGAATCGGTGCGATCGACTTCAAGCGGCGCCGGCGCAACGGTGATGCGATCGAAATTCGCGCGAACTGCCAACGCGTCGTTCAACCGGTACGTTATACCGAGATGCGGGTCGAGGGCGCCCGTATCGTACGCGAAGCCGTCGCTTGGTTTCATGTGCGCGCCGGTGAGGCGTGCCGCTCCCAGCAGCGCCAGCCGGTCGGTCACGCTCCAGGAGTCTGCGGCATAGGCAAGATACGAATCGATCGTTGGATTCGAGGTGATGAACTCGTCGGCCGTCGGAACGACCTGATTCAATTGCGACGTCTCGATACGGTATTCCGCACCGAAGCTCACGTGATGCCGGCCGTACATCCCTTCGCTATCGAGGTTGACTCCGTTCTGCCGCTGCGAGGATTGCTCGGCGAGCGATATCGAGCCGTTCGGGAAGCCGTTTTCATCCCAGAACGGTCCGCCCGCCGACGACCCATACTGGGCCTGGTACAACTGCAGACGTGTGAAGAGCGTCGCCCCCGTGTGCTGCCACTGCGCTTTGAGGATGTCGTAGCCGCCGCGCACACCGGAGGCATAGGTGACGGGTGCGTTCGGATTGGTCTCGCCCGGGTAGGTCGTCGCCTCACCATCGAACGCACCGACGGTTTCGCCCTGGTACGGCGAGCCGTACTGATCGTAGGCCGCCTCGCCGACGAGCGTGAGAATCGAGAGGTCGTCCTTCTCGTCGAGCCGATCGTGTACGTTGCCCTCGAACGAACACTGGCTTCGCGACTGCAACGCCAAACCGTACGTCCCGGCTTCGGCCGGATAGAACGTCGTTCCGTCCCCGTACGACAAGTACTCGCCGCCGGCAGTGCCGGCAAAAGCATAGCGCCACTTGAGATCGGGGGTCGCCCAAAGGAGCTGCGCACTCGCGAGCTGATACTGCACCCCAAGCCCGTCGGCGAGTTCGAAGGTCGCACGCGCAGGATACGTACCGATCGCCGGCACTTGATCGATGATTCCGCCGAGGGCGTTGTCGCTCTCATTTGAATAGCCGGCAAGCGTGACGTTCGTCGAGGCGATCCCCGTCGTCGGCAGTTGCGCACCGTCGACGTTGCCTCCGGGCTCGACGATGAGCCCCTGCGGAATCGGTACGGAGTCGTAGTCGAAGACGGCATCACTGACTCGACCACCGCGTAAAATCGCGTTGGCAAACGAATCGAGATCGACACCCGGCACGTTCGCGATCGCCCCTTGCACGGTGCCTTGCGTATAGCTCGCAAGCCCCGACGAGGAGGCTCTCAGCGTCTGCGCCGGCGGACCCGAGACGGTGAACCGATCGCTCGTCGCTCCCGCGGTGAAGGCGGTGCCTGACGCGCGCACCTCTCCGATCGTGCGCAGCTCGCGCGAGAGACGATATGTCAGGTGCTCCGCTTCCGAGGCGCCGACGACGACGCCGGCTTGCGACACCGCACCAAATCCCGGCGCTTCGACCGAAACCACGTACGTATCGGGCGTCATTCCGAGAATCACGAAGCGCCCATGCACGTCGGTCCGGGTGTGGTAGTCGCCGGCCGGCGCGGCCGCAGAGACCTGTGCACCGACGACGGGCGCACCCGCGGTATCCGCGACTGTCCCAAACAGAGTTCCGGTGGTCGCTTCGGCGGCAAAGACCGGCTTCGCCACCAAAAGCACGAGAAGCACGAAGATGCCGCGCGCTCGCTGCAAGATCAAGACAAATTCCTCCCGCGCCTCACGCGCGTCGCTTTTGGTACGCGTAACTTAAGCGATGAGGAGCGTGACGGGCGGCGCGCGGCCTCCAATTTGACGGGCGTGTCCGGCTTGGAGCGGATGCACGTGTTGCTGCGCACGACGCGCGAGCGAACGCACCGTGCCGCGCTGGCGGGCGAGCAACAGCGATTCGCGCGCGAACGAGATGAGCGAAGCGAAACCCACGAGCAGCGTGCGCATGACCCGGCGCAAAAGCGCGGTGCAGCCGAGCGCAACCAGAACGTGACCGAGCAAACTGATGGCGACCGGGGCGCCGAGCCACGCCGTTCCGCCGACGAATCCACCGCCAACCGCGATTTGTTCAGCGTTTTCCATGAGGAAGACGGCAGTCAATTGCATCCCGAGCACGACGGGCAGGTCGTGGAGAAGCGAGCCGCCGCCCATCCGGCTTGCGACCTTGCGAAGCTGGTCCAGCGGAGCGCGTGCACCCTGGCGCCACATCGTCAGGCCCCGTGCGGCGAGTATCTCGCAGGCGAACAACACCGCCAGAACCAGCACCGGGACGATGCTCAGGTGATTGTTGTCCGTGTACCCGCGACCGAAAACACCCGTGTTCGAGATCGATTCGATCAACGGGTCACCCAGGGCCGCACCGATCAGAGCGACCGCCGTCAGGGATGGGAGGCGTGAGCGATTCGGAAGACCCACCGCCGTCGTCTTTCGACCCGTATTCGTCGCCGGCCCCTAGCGTATTGTGGGCGAGCATACTATCTGCGGACGTGGATGTTCGATCTTCCCCACGAGCTCGAATTCACGCCTTAAGCTCGCCGGCTCCTACGCACGCGCGTATGCACACCGCCCGAGGAGATGCGTCGCCGCGATCGTTCGATCGTCGCCGAGGATCATCAGCACGAAGAGCCGGTCGGCAAGACTCGTGACCGTGCGCATGCGACGCGCCATCAGCGGCGTCGGGACACTGTCGAGGACGACGAAATCGGCCTCTTTACCGGGGAGAAAGTTGCCGATCCGGTCGTCGAGATGAAGGGCGTGCGCGCCGCCGAGCGTCGCGCAATAGAAGGCGCCGAGCGGCGAGAACCGCTGCCCGGTCATTTGGACGACCTTGTACGATTCGTTGAGCGTCTGCAACATGCTAAAACTGGTGCCGCCGGCGACATCGGTGCCGATCCCAATGCGTACGCCGTGTCGGACCGCCGCATCCTTATCGAAGAGTCCACTTCCCAAAAAGAGATTCGACGTCGGACAAAATGCGACGGACGCCCCCGCCTCGCCCATCCTCCGGCGATCGTCTTCGTCCACATGCAGGCAGTGCGCGAAGATCGAGCGCTCGCGCAGCAAGCCGAAGTGGTCGTACACGTCGAGATAGCTTCGGCTCCACGGATAGAGCTGCGCCACCCAGGCGACTTCTTCGCCGTTCTCCGCCGCATGCGATTGCACGTAGACGCCGGGATACTCCGCGGCAAGCACTCCGGCGAGGCGGAGCTGCTCGTCTGTTGAGGTCGGTGCGAAGCGGGGCGTGACGGCGTAGCTCAAGCGCCCATTGCCGTGCCAGCGCTCGATCAGCGCTTTGCTCTCCGCGTAGCCCGAGCGCGCGGTATCCCGCAGTGCCGATGGACAATTGCGGTCCATCAACGTCTTCCCGGCGATGAGCCGCATCTGGGAGGCATGCGCGGCCTCGAACATCGCATCGACCGACTGCGGATGCACTGTGCAAAAGACGGCCGCTGTCGTCGTTCCGTTGCGCAGCAGCTCGCTCATGAAAGCCTCCGCGACCTCACGCGCGTGCACGGCGTCGCCGAAACGCTCCTCTTCGGGAAACGAGTATCTCGTGAGCCAATCGAGTAATTGGTCGCCGCGTGAGGCGATGACGTCGGTCTGCGCATAGTGGACGTGCGTATCCACGAAACCGGGAAGGATCAACTTCCCCGAATAGTCGGTCAGCGGAATCTCCTCGCCGAGTTGCGGGAGCAGACGTTCAGCGTAGCCGATCGCGTCGACGTAGCCATCGCGCACGACCAAGATGCCGTCGTCAAAATACTCGTACGCGTCGTGCGGATCGGCGGCTCGTGCCGGGTCTTTCAAGAAGTGGAGCAGCGAACCGCGGAAGGCCCGGACCCCTCGCTGCATCTCGCCGTTCATCCTACTGGAGCTTCGCGCCGGCGGCGATCCACCGGCCGAGAAGGGCGCGCTCCTGCGGAGTGATCTTCGTCACGTTTCCCAGCGGCATCGCCGTCGATTGGACCGCCTCCTGATCGATGATCGACGCCGCCTCACCGATGCGTTCCGGCGTGTCGAGCATGAGACCCATCGGCGCAGAATCAAAGCCCGGCTCCGTGGGGCGCTGCGCGTGACAGACGGCACAGCGCTGCGCGATAATGGGCTGCACTTGCGCGAACGTCACCGGCGCGGCGTTGGCAGTGGCGCCGCCCGTGCGCGGGACGAGCATGATCGCGACGATCGCCAAGAGCGCAGCGGCGCCGACGGGAAGCCCGATCACGACGCGCCCACGGTGACTCAAGATGAAGAAATGGCGCACGAGCACGGCCGCACTCGAGATGAGGACCAGTACCAGCCAACCGTCGGCATTGCCGTACGTCATCGGGTAGTGGCCGCTGATCATGGTGAAGATCACCGGCAACGTGAAGTACGAATTGTGCAGCGAGCGCGTCTTCCCGTTCTTCCCGAGTTGCGGATCGGGCAGCAGCCCGGCGCGAATGGCGTCGATCACGCGCCGCTGCCCCGGAATGATCACGAAGCGCACGTTGGCCACCATGATCGTCCCCATCAGCGCACCGACTTCCAAAAACGCCGCCCGCGCGTTGAAGAGATGGAAAAACCCCCAAGCGGCGGCGAGGAGCAGCACATAGACGGTTACCGCGAGCGCGACCGGCTGGGCTCGGAGCGCGCGGCAGAGCGCATCGTAGACGAACCAGCCGACGGCTAGCGAGCCGCCGCTGAGCGCAATTGCCGCCGGGACCGGGAGAGCCATCACGCGCGGATCGATGAGATAGGTCTTTGCGCCGATCCAATAGATGATCGTGAGCAGCGCAATTCCCGAGAGCCATGTCGTATAGGCTTCCCACTTGAACCAGTGCAGATCGTGGGTGAGCGGCTGCAGTTTGGGGCCGGTCGGGTACTTCTGATTGTGATAGAAGCCGCCGCCGTGCACCGACCAGAGCTCCCCGGCAACGCCGTCGGCGCGGTCTTGTGGATCGGCGGGCGGCACGAGATGGTTGTCGAGCCAAACGAAGTAGAACGACGCGCCGATCCACGAGATACCCGCGACGAGATGAACCCATCGCACGAGGAGATTGAGCCAATCGAGCGCGTAGGAGACGGTCAGTTTCCTCCCGGGACCGCGCCCTCGACGCCTTCGACGTAGTAGTTCATGGTCTGCAGATTAGCGTCGCTGATCGTCACTCCCGCAGGGACGATCGGCTTCCCCGTGTTGTCGGAGAGTGGGCCAGCGAACGGGCTCAGGCGCCCCGCGGCAATTGCGTTTTGGCGCTGCGCCACCAGCGCCCGCACCGCCGGCGGAATCGCGGGGCTCAACGGCGCGAGCTTGATGAAGCCTTGGCCGATGCCGCCCCAGATGCTCGTCGACCTCCAGGTTCCGGCGAGGACTTCTTTGACGATTTTCGTGTAGTAGTCGCCCCACTCGAGCATCACCGAGGTCAGCTGCGCGCGTGGTCCCCACTTGCGCATATCGGAGTTGTAAGCGAGCACCCAGACGCCTCGCTCTTGCGCGGTCTGCACGACGGCGGTGGAATCGGTATGATTGGCCAAAATGTCGGCCCCCTCGGAGATCAAACTTTCGGCGGCCTCGCGCTCGCGGCCCGGATCGTACCACGAATTCACCCAGACGACTTTGACCGTCGCTTTGGGATTGACGCTGCGCATGCCGATCGCGAACGCGTTGATCCCTTGTAAGACTTCCGGGATCGCGTAGGCTCCGATGTAACCGATCACATTGGACTTGGTCATCCTGCCGGCGATGAGGCCGCACAGATAACGCCCCTCGTAGAAGCGTGCGTTGTATTCGCCGACATTGGGCGCGAGTTTGTATCCGGTGGCCTGTTCGAAAAACGTCTCCGGGAAATCGCGAGCGACTTTCAAGGTGAAATTCATATAACCGAACGACGAGGTGAAGATGAGCTTGTACCCTTGCGCCGCGAGATCGCGGATGACGCGCTCCGAATCCGGCCCCTCCGGCACGTTGTCGATGTACTTCGTGACGACCGCTCCGTGCAGCGCCGCCTCCATCTGCTTTCGCCCCAAATCGTGCTGGTACGACCAACCCGCTTCACCCACCGGCGACGGATAGATGAAGGCCACTTGCAGCGGCTGCATGGCGTATGCCGATTTGGCAACGCTCACGGCCGTTGCACCTGCGCCACCGGCGAGGAGAGCGAGGAGACGAGATCGTGTCAGATGCACAGAGAGACCCTTATCACGGAGAGTGCGGTGGTTCGAAGCGAGGGATCAGGCGTCGGCGTGAAAGGCGAGGCCGAGTGAGGCCGGGGCGTTGAGGCGAATCGTCGTCGCATCGCGCGAGATGAGCACGAGCACGACGATCGTAGCGAGATAGGGGAGCGCCGTGAGCAGTTGGGTCGGCACGGAGAGCCCCGCACCTTGCGCGAAGAACTGTACGATCGTCACCCCGCCGAAGAGATACGCGCCCAGGAGCGCGCGCTCCGGTTTCCACGTTGCGAAGACGACGAGCGCGAGGGCGATCCAGCCGCGGCCGGCGGTCATGTCTTGCGCCCATGACGGCGTGTAGACCGTCGAGAGATAGGCTCCGCCGAGGCCGGCCATCGCCCCGCCAAAGAGGGTGGCGAGATAGCGGATGAGCGTGACGTGATACCCGATCGCGTAGGCCGAGGTGGGCGACTCGCCGACGGCGCGAACGACCAGACCCGCGCGCGAGCGATACAAGAACCAGCAGACGAGCGCGAAGAGTGACCAGGAGAGATACACGAGCGGCTGTTCGGCGAAGAGGATCGGCCCGAGCACCGGCAGCGCACTCAAGCCCGGAACGTGCACCGCCGCCGGAGCCGAGAGCGAGACGCTCTCGTAGGGTTTTCCCAAAAAAGCGGTGAGGCCGCCGCCGAAGATGGAGAGCGCGAGCCCCGAGGCAACTTGATTGGCCATGAGCGAGATCGTCAGCAGCGCGAAGAGCAGTGCGAGCGCGGCACCCGCCGCCATTCCGGCGCCGGCGCCGATCCACGGATTGTTGGTCGCCGCCGTCGCGGCGAAGCCGGCGAGCGCACCGGCGAGCATCATCACCTCGATTCCCAGGTTCAAGACGCCGCTACGCTCGACGACGAGCTCCCCGAGGGCGGCAAAGACGAGCGGCGTTCCGGCAGCAATCGTCGCCACCACGATCGCAACGAATTCGTTCACGGTGTCCGCACCTCAGCCACCGAGACCACCGCAGTGCGTGCGGCCTGCGCCGGCGTGCGCGGACGCCACCGCAGGCGGTAATTGATGAAGACGTCACAACCGAGCAGATAGAACAACAAGACGCCCTCGAAGACACCGGTGATCGCCGACGGCAAGTTCAGTGCGATCTGCGCCTGCTCACCGCCGAGGTAGAGCAACGACATCAGGAGGCTTGCGAGCACGATGCCCAGCGGCTGCAGACGCCCGACGAAGGCGACGATGATCGCGGCGAAGCCGTATCCGGGCGAGACCGACGGCAAGAGCTGACCGATCGGGCCGGCAACTTCGCCCACCCCTGCGAGCCCCGCGGCCGCGCCGCCCGCAAGCAACCCCACCCATACCAGTCGCGTGGCATCGAAGCCGGCGTAGCGCGCAGCACCGCCGGCTAAACCCGCAACGCGCAGTTGATAGCCGAGAAAGCTCTTCTTCATGAAGACCCAGCCGGCCGCGACGGCGGCCAGTGCGATGAAGATGCTCGCGTTGAGGCGCGTCCCCGGCCAGATGATCGGAAAGAGCGCGTCGCCGTCGAACTCTTGTGACTGCGGGAAATTCAAACCGGCTGGATCGCGCCACGGACCGTGCACGAGGTAGCTGAGCAGCAAGAGACCGACGTAGGTGAGCATCAAGCTCACCAATATCTCGTTCGCATTGAAACGCGTGCGCAAAAACGCCGGGATCGCCGCCCACGCCATCCCACCGAGTGCCCCCGCAACGATCATCGTCGGCAAGACCAGCCACGCCGTCGGCGGATGAACGTACAACGCGATCCCCGAGGCGGCGATCGCGCCGAGTGCGAGTTGTCCTTCGGCCCCGATGTTCCAGATGTTCGCGCGAAAGCCGATCGAGAGACCGGTGGCGATGAGCATGAGCGGCGATGCTTTGAGCAGCAGTTCGCCCAGGCCGTACCGGTTGTCGAGCGGCGCAATGAAAAACGAGGAGAACGCCGCCGCCGGGTCTTTGCCCAGGGGGCAGAAGATGACGTATCCCGTGAGCATCGTGAGCGCGACCGCGATCAGCGGTGACGCGTAGGTCATCGTTCGCGAGGAGACCGCACGGGGCTCAAGCCGAAACGGCATCTACGCGCTCCGGCAGCTGAGCGCCCGGCCAGAGCCCGCTCATCCACATGCCGATCTCCTCGACGCTCGTCTGCGAGACGGGCTTCGCCGGCGAGAGACGTCCCTTCGCGATGACAGCGATCCGATCGCAGATCTCGAAGAGCTCATCGAGCTCCTCGGAGACGATCAACACGGCGACGCCGCGCGCGCGCAGTTGCACGATCGCCTGTCGAATGGCGGCGGCCGCGCCGACGTCAACGCCCCAAGTCGGCTGCGCCAGGAGGAGCACGCTCGGCTCTTGCATGACCTCGCGCCCGACGATGAACTTCTGCAAGTTCCCGCCGGAGAGACTCTTCGCCGGCGCCGACGGGCCGCCGCACGTGACCGCGAAGTTGCTGATGCAACGCTGCGTGAACGTGCGCACCACGGTATCGTCGATCAAGCCGCGGCGCACCATTCCCTGGCGAGATGCGGTGAGCAGCGCGTTCTCCGACAGCGACATCCTCGGCACGGCGCCGCGCCCCAGGCGTTCCTCCGGAACGAAACACATCCCCAGCTCGCGGCGCCGCGCGGGGCCCAGGCGCCCCACACGAATCGCGCAGAGTTCGATCGTGCGCGCATCGGAGACGGTCTCCTCTCCGCAGAGGACGGCGAGCAACTCGCGCTGACCGTTTCCCGAGGCACCGGCGATTCCTACGATCTCTCCGCTTGCAACCGTAATCGAGATGTCGTCGAGATGCGTCCCAAAAGGATCACGCGCACGATGCGTGAGGTGCGAGATCGCCAAACGCGGTTCGGCGTTCATCGGCGGTGCAGATCGCGTGATGGCCGGGATATCGCGGCCAATCATCATCCGTGCCATGGCGGCGGTCGACTCGGTCGCCGGATCGCACGTGCCGGTCACGCGGCCCGCACTGATCACCGTCGCCGTGTGGCAGAGCGCTTTGATCTCGTCGAGCTTGTGGCTGATGTACAGGATGCTGCAGCCTTCGGTTGCCAGTTGGCGCAGCGTCCCGAAGAGTGCCTGCACCGCCTGCGGCGCAAGCACCGAGGTCGGCTCATCCATGATGAGGAGCTTGGGGCTTTGTAAGAGGCAGCGGACGATCTCGACGCGCTGACGCTCACCCACGGAGAGTGCGTGCACGTGCCGCCGCGGATCGAGCGGCAGCCCGTACCGCTCCGAGAGCGTAACGATACGCTGCGTGAGATCCTTCAGGCGGCGCTTTCCGGCAACCGCGAGCGCGATGTTCTGCGCAACCGTCAGGGTCTCGAAGAGCGAGAAGTGCTGAAAGACCATCCCGATCCCGAGCTGGCGCGCCTGCGCCGGACTCGCAACGGCGACGGGACGCCCCTCCCAGAGTATCCGGCCTTCGTCGGGCTTGACGATGCCGTAGATGATCTTCATTAGGGTGCTCTTGCCGGCGCCGTTCTCGCCGAGCACCGCGTGAATCTCACCGGGCATGACGCGCAGGTCGATGCCGTCGTTGGCGACGACCGCGGGGTAGACTTTGCGTATGCCGCTCAGTTCGAGCCGCGGTGTCTGCATCAGACGCGCACGCCGCCGCGCTCGTTCCCGACGTGCACCTCAGTCGCAGATCGCGCTTGCTCCTGCGCGCGCAGCAACTGCGCTGCAACCGCGATTGCGACGGCGGCCGGATTCTTGCTCGTGATCCCCGCGATGCCGATCGGACAGCACATCCGCGCGATGCGGTCGGCTGCGATGCCGCGCTGCGCGAACCGGCTTTCGAAGGATCGCCGTTTCGTCTTCGAACCGATCAGGCCGAAGTACCCGAAATCGCCACGTTCGAGAATGCGCACGGCCAATTCGAAGTCGAGGACGTGGCTATGTGTCATCACCAGAAAGTCGCTGCCGGGCGGTGCGGCTTGCACTTCGTCCAGCAGATCGCCCGTGCAACAGACGGCGACGTTCTCGGGAATCGCCTGCGGAAATTGCTCCCGCCGGCTGTCGATCCAGCGGATGCGCGCGGAGACGCCGTCGAGCGTTCGCACGACCGCACGGCCCACGTGGCCCGCGCCGAAGAGCAGCACGGTGGGAATGCCGAGCCCGAGCGGCTCGAAGACGAGTTGCGCGGTAGATGCGATCTGCGGGTGTGGCGCCGCGAGCATCGTGCCGGCCGTTTGAAGCGCCGCCGCATCGAGCACCGCGTCACCGACGCTGCCCTGCGTGCCGTTCGGCCGAACCACCAACATCTGCTGCCCGTCGTGCTGCAGCGGGCGCACGAGCACGCACGGTTCCGGCACCCGGTCGTCACGGAGGAGTTCGTCGACCCACGCACTCCGCGGCGTCACCGGTTCGAAGAACAGTTCGGCGAGCCCGCCACAACACTGCCCAAGCACGGCACCGAGAACGAAGCGGTGCACACGCGACTGCTCCGTCGTCCCGAGCATCGTCCGGGCGAGCGCAATCACGTCGAATTCCAAGCGCCCACCGCCGATCGAGCCATGGATGCCGTGCGCCGTCACGATCATCTTCGCGCCGGCTTCGCGCGGCGTCGATCCACGAACGCTGAGGACGGTGACGACAACTGCCTCGGTTCGCACCGCGCGAAGACGTGCGAGTTCGCGCAGCCAAGCGCTCACGATGCGCGTGCCTCCATCGCTTGCGCCGGATCGGCCGGAGCACCGAGACGCACGCGCAGATCGACGATCGAGCGCAAAATCTCCTGCGGCGTCGCCGGAGCGTTCAGGCGCGGTGCGAGTTCGTCCCCTCCGGTGCTCGCCACGGCGTCCCTGATCGCATGAAAGACGGAGATCGCCAGCATCAGCGGCGGCTCGCCGACCGCCTTGGATCGAAAGATCGCGTCTTCTGCATTCCAGCCTGCATCATAGATCGCGACGCGAAAGTCTGCCGGCACGTCGCTTGCCACCGGGATCTTGTACGTCGAGGGGGCGTGGGTGGTCAGCTGTCCCTGCGCGTCCCAGCAGAGTTCCTCGGTCGTCAGCCACCCCATCCCCTGCACGAAGCCGCCTTCGATCTGACCGGTGTCGATCGCCGGGTTGAGCGATCGGCCGACATCGTGCAGAATGTCGACGCGCAAGAGGCGGTTCTCGCCGGTGAGCGTGTCGATGACGACCTCGGAGACTGCGGCCCCGTACGCAAAATAATAGAAGGGACGTCCGCTCAAGGTCCCGCGGTCGTAGGCGATCTTCGGCGTACGATAAAAGCCCGTCGCTGCAAGGGAGACACGCCCCGCGTGCGCGCGGTGCACGAACTCGGCAAACGAAAAGACCTCGCTCCCGACATGCACCTCGTTGCGCTCGAAACGTACCTGCTGCGCTTCGATGCCGAAGTGCGCGACGGCAAAGTCGATCAGGCGATTTTTGATCGTGCGGGCAGCATCTTGCGCGGCTTTGCCGTTGAGATCGGAGCTGGCGGAGGCCGCGGTCGCCGAGGCGTTGGGCACTTTGCTCGTGTCCGAAGCAGTCACCCGCACGCGCTCGACGTCGATCTGCAGCTCGTGCGCCACCACTTGAGCAACTTTCGTGAAGAGGCCCTGTCCCATCTCGGTACCGCCATGATTGAGCAGCACCGTCCCGTCGGTATAGACGAGGAGGAGCGCTCCCGCTTGATTGAGGTGTGTCGCCGTGAACGATATGCCGAACTTCACCGGCGTCAGCGCGATCCCGCGTTTGAGAATCGGATTGACCGCGTTGAAAGCGCGGATCTCCGCGCGCCGCTGGTGATAGTCGGAGCTCTTCTCGAGTTTCGCGATGACGTCGTGAATGACGTTGTCTTCTATCGTCTGCCCGTAGGGCGTGACATTCCGATCGCTGATCCCGTACAGATTCGCCTTGCGCACGGCTAAGGGATCGCGGCCGAGCGCGCGGGCGATTTCGTCGATGATCTGCTCGATACCGAGCATCCCCTGCGGACCGCCAAAGCCGCGAAACGCCGTGTTCGAGACGGTATTCGTACGGCAGCGGTGCGAGACGATCTCGACGTGCTCGAGAAAGTAGCAGTTATCGCTGTGAAAGATCGCGCGATCGTTGATTGCCCCGGAGAGATCGACCGAATAGCCGCAGCGAGAAGTAAGCGTGAAGAGGACTGCGGCGATACGGCCCTCATCGTCGAAGCCGACATCGTAGTCGGTCACGAAATCATGTCGTTTGCCGGTCATCGACATGTCGTCGTCGCGATCGGGGCGCACTTTGACTGGGGCATTGCAGCGGCGTGCCAGCAGCGCGGCGACGCAGGCGAAAAGCGCCGGCTGCGTCTCTTTCCCGCCGAAGGCACCGCCCATACGACGGCACTCGACAACGACGTCTTTGGCGGTGAGGCCGAGCGCGTGCGCAACCTGCATCTGCACCTCGCCTGGGTGCTGCGTCGAGCTGTAGACCAACATCGTCCCGTCTTCGCGCGGGAGCGCATACGCGATATGACCCTCGAGCGAAAAGTGCTCCTGACCGCCGATCGTCAGGCGCCCCGTGAGACGGTGGGGCGCCCGCGCAATCGCACGCTGCGGATCACCGCGGCGCAACGTCTGCGTCGGCAGCACGAAGGCGTGCGCCTCGAGCGCCGCCTCTGCGGTGAGCACGGATGGCAACTCTTCATACACTACCTTGGCACGTCGCACCGCGCGGCGCGCCTGCATGAGGCTCGTCGCGGCGACGGCGAACAGTGACTGCCCAACACACTGCACCTGATCTTGCGCAAAGATCGGATCGTCGGCGATGACCGGCCCAACGTTGTTCTTCCCCGGGATGTCGGCGGCGGTGATGGCGGCAACCACCCCGGGCGCAGTCAGCACCTCTGTCAGGTCGATCGAACGCAGGCGCGCGCAGGCGCGTTCGCTCAGACCGATCGCGGCGTACAGCGTTCCACGAACCTCGGGGATGTCGTCGCAGTAGGGGGCTCGCCCGCTCACGTGCAGGTGGGCGCTTTCGTGCGCAAGCGGTCTCCCGACGCCGCCGCGAACCGTCGGCGACTCATTCATCTGCGTCGCCCGAAATCACGAACACGCGTCGCGACGGCGGCGTCTAACGTCTCTAGCGCGAACCGGTAAAGCAACGTGCGCGCCGTCGTCGCGCGGTATTCTGCATTGGCGCGCATATCGGAGATCGGCGCGTAATCTTCGGCGAGCGCCTCCATTGCGCGCGCGACGCTCGCCCGCGACCACGGCTCACCGGTCAACGCTTCTTCACACCGGCGAGCACGGGCCGGCACGGCCGCCATCCCGCCATACGCGACGCGCGCTGCCTGCACGCGACCGCCTTGCACGTCAATCCAAAATGCGGCGCAGACCGCCGCGATATCTTGATCGAAGCGCTTGGAGAGTTTGTAGCTCGCGAAGTGGCTCGTGGGTGCGAGCAACGGAATGCGAACGGCTTCGAGAAATTCCCCGGGCTCCAAAGCGTTACACCGATAGCCGAGATAAAATTCGTCCAGACCGAGTTCACGGGTGCGTTCGCCCCGCCGCAAGCGCAGACGTGCACCGAGTGCCAGCAGCGCCGGCATCGAGTCGCCGACCGGTGAGCCGTTGGCGATATTCCCGCCGATCGTCGCGGCGTTTCGAATTGGCGGCGAGGCAAACCGGCGCAGCAATTCCGTGAGCTGCGGGAAATGCTCGGTCAGCGGAGCGAAGGCATCGCTCCAACTCACGCCGGCACCGATCTCGAGATAGTCGGAGGTGGCCGTGATGCCCTTGAGTTCGGCCACATTTCCGAGATAGATCATCACGGGGAGGTCTTGCAACAGTTTGGTCACCCAGAGACCGACGTCCGTGCCGCCGGCGAGGAGAGTCGCGTTCGGATGCGCAGCGCGCAGGTCGGCAAGTTCCGCCAACGTTACGGGCGCAAAGTACGTGTGTGCCGCATCTTCGATTGCCAGCATCCGGTCGCGTTGCAACGCTCTGAGTGCCGACAGCGAGGCGGCGGAGGCGGGCGAGAGACTTCCATTGCGCGAGGAGCGCGCACCGATCCGGTACATTGCTTGCGCGGCGTCGAGAATCGGACCGTATCCGGTGCAGCGGCAGAGGTTCCCCGCGATCGTATCGGTGACTTCGTCGCGTGAGGCTTGGTGCGTCGTCTCGTAGAGTGCGAAGAGCGACATCACGAAGCCGGGGGTACAGAATCCGCACTGTGAGGCGTGCTGCTCGACCATCGCCTGTTGAACCGGATGCAGAGCGCCGTCGGGCGCCTGCAGGCTCTCGACGGTGATCAGCTCTTTGCCGTCGATCGTCGGAAGGAACTGGATACACGAATTG
>DATJTD010000091.1:0-7817 GCA_035503775.1 Candidatus Acidiferrales bacterium | reverse complement strand
GATACCACATCCGTGAGCGGAGTGCTTACCACCGGTTTTCGACCGGCGAGATATTCGGGCGTTTTGGTAGGGGAGATGGAGCGCGTCGCTTCGTTACGCGCGAACGGCATGATCGCGACGTCGAAACCGGCGAGGAACGCGGGAAGACGTTCGTAGGCGATCTGCCCGGTGAAGTGGAGATGCGGACTGCGGGGCAGGTCGCGCGGGTCGAGCTTGGCAAGCGGCCCGATCATCACGGTCTGCAGCGGACCGCCGGCGAGTGCAGCGAGGATCTCGAGATCGATGCGTTCGTCGATAACTCCAAAGTAGCCGGCGATGGGCCGTTCCAGCGGCGTGAAGAGGCGGTGCGCGGCGACGCGCTGTGCCGAAGCGAAGAACGCAAAATCGACGCCGCTTGGATAGAGCCGGACCTTCTCGCCATACGCACGCCGGTTCTCGTACAACGTCCGCCCGCCGGCGAAGACCAAATCCGCTTCGCGCAATAGGTCGCGCTCCCGCTGCGCCAGGGCCGGCGGAGCAAAGCGAAACGCGCTGAGTTCGTCCATGCAGTCGTACACGAGTGCCGTCCGCGCCGGCAAATCGGCCAGGGGGAGCATCATCGGCGTCGTCAGCCAGAAGAGCGCGCTGCGTTCGCCAAGCCACATGCGCACGGCCTCGAGCGTCTGCATGTCGACGCCGTCGAACTCCGGCCGCTTGCGCAGTGGGCGTAACACCGTCAGCGCGTCGTGCTCGCGGTACTCGTTCGCCTCGGCCGTTGCGGTAAACGGCTCTTCGACCAAAAGCACCGGAACGTGCCGTGCCAAGCGCGCGAGGAGGTGCTGGGGACGCTGCCAGACGCCGTCGTAGCGCAGGTGCGAGCCTGCGACGATCGCCTCGAAGCGCGCGCTCACGAGGCCGCGTGCACGGGCTGTGCACGCGAGAGCGCGCGCAGCTCCGCCGCGACGGCGGTCGGCTGCGGCCGCTCGTCCGCCGAGGCGAACGTATAGATCCCATCTTCCCGCACGCCGTCGCGGCGCATGAGCAGTGAATTCCAATCCACCAGACCAAACGCCGCCCACGCACCGAGCATGCGCACCGGCAGGCCCTCCTGCGCGAGCAAGACGAGGTCGTCGTAACGCTCGCGCAGCCAGCTCACGCGGCCCGCTTCATCCGCATGGCAGTGCACCTCCGAGAGCCCGAAAGGCAGTCCCAGACGCCGATAGGCCGCGCGCAGGAGCGGCTCTGCGCCGATCGCTTGTACCTCGCGCGCCGGACGATTGAACGCCGTGCCGTCCGCGGCGACACCAAGCGCGCGTTCGGAATTGGGATAATAGTTCCAGCCCACCAGATCCGGCGGCGTCGGCGCCGCACAGAGGCGCTCGAGGCTCGCGACGGCGACCTGCGCCTTCTCGGTAAGATAGGCAAAGAGCGGGTGGCCTTCGCGAATGCGGCCCATCATCAGTTCGATCGAGAGGTACATGCGCTCGCGCTTGTGTTCCACGTACGAAGCAACCCGTTCGTCCAAGAGGGTGAAGCTCTGCAGATCTTCGGTAATGACGAATTCCGCGCTCGGGTTCTCACGCCGGATGCGCTCCATTGCGGCTTGCATCGCGAGTGCTTGATTCACGATCGCCGCTCCGAACGCGGCGTCGCTTCGTTCGTTGGGATACCAGTGCCCGTAGAGGGCGGAGAAGCGCGCCGTCGTCAGCGGTTCGTTGATCGGCGTCCAGCGGCGCACCCACGGAAAAGCGCGCGCCACGGCCTGCGCGTAGGCCGCAAATTTTTCCGGGAAGTCGGGCGCAACGAGGCTCGTGTGCGGCGGCCCACTGCCGTGATGCAACAAGGTCACGATCGGCTCGACGCCGGCATCGCGCAGAGCCTCCAGACGTGCCCGTGCCCAGCGCAAGTCGGGCCGCGCGGGATCGTCCGGCGCCGTCTTCTCCCAGAGGACGGGGTAGCGCGAGCCGCTCACGCCGAGGTCGGCGATCAGATCGACGTCGCCGTCACGCGCCTGATGACCGGTTTCGGCAAGTTGGTCGCGATAGGTGCGCGCGTCGATGCGCGCCACCGTCGGTTCGGGCGAGGCCCAGAGTTCGAACGCCGCCAACCTACGCCAGGATGGGAGAGGGGCGGGTGCCCAGCCAGGTAGCGAGGTCGGTTTTCTCGGCCACGTACGCGCCACCGCGCAGCTCCGCGCGCAGCTCGCCGAACGTCCCGAAGGCTTCGGCAAAGGCATCGTGTTTGTGAATCGACTCGTAGTTCACTTGCGTCGTCGCGATGAACGTCTCGTCGGGAAGGTCGGCGTACACGTCGAGCGCCCGCGCCATGATGCCGCGCACGACGTCTTCGACGAATTTGGGATTGTGATGGGCCTTGTTGACGATGAAGAACTCGTCGGGCCGCTTGAGCAGATCGTACGTCTCCGACGACATCGAATTTTCCACGATCTCCACTAAATCTTCGGCCCGGATCTCGCCGTCGCGCTCCGCCGTCGTCCCCAGCAGCACCGATCCGCGCCCACGCTGATTGTGCGTGGCGACCGGGAGCGCGTCGAGCGCACGCACCGCCTCGGTTTCGGAGAAGCCGGCTTCGACCAGCTCACGCAGACTGTGCTCACGCACCATCAGCTGTGCGCACGGACAAGCGGTCATCCCTTCCGCTTCGACGCCGACGACGCGGCGTGTCCCGCGTTCGTCCGCGTGTGCGATGCCGACGAGCGTGTACGTCTCTTCCCCACGTTTGCCGCTCACCGGCGTCCAGCGCTCCAGACCGAACTCCGCGCGCAGGCGCACATCCGCGCGCAACGCCTTCTGTGAATCGACGATCTCCCGCGCGATGCGGCTGACGACGTCTTCGATGCGCCCCGGCCGGTCCTCACGCGCCAGCACCTCGAGGGTCGCTTCTTCGAGCAGCTCGGAGAAACGCGACATGTGCACCCCCGCTTTATGGGGCGGCAGATCGGCGACCATCGAAAACTCGCCGTTGAAGATCGTCTCGTGCCCGTCGATCGTGAGGTGCACGATGCGCTTGACGCGCGCAACGCCGACCCGATTGATCGCGAGTTTGACGTCGGGCTCTTCTTCTTGCCGATTGGCAAAGAAATGCAGCGCGCGTTGCTTGCGCACGATACCGCGGCCGTCGGCGCGAGCAGCCAGCGCCGCCACCGTCTCGCCGCTGGGCGGATGCAGGAGGTCGGGAGCGATCTCGGCGAGCGGGATCACGTTGAACGGCCGCTGCGCGAGATACGGATGCGGCACCTCGAATCGGCCGAAATCACGTACCAGATCGTCGATGAAGAGCAGATCGATGTCGATTGGCCGCGCTTCCAAGTGCATGGCGCGCTGACGGCCGATGGCGACCTCCACCGCGCGCGCAAATCGCTCCAGCGCTTCGGGCTCGAGGGTGGTCGTGACCTTGACGGCGAGGTTGAGAAACGCCGGCCCCGCGACGTTTCCCACGGGCGGCGTCTCATAGGGAGCGGAGAGGGCCTCGATGCGGCAGCGCGCGCGCAGCTTCTGCAAGGCCTGCAGCAAATTGCCCTGGCGATCGCCCAGATTCGACCCGATGCCTAGATATGCGGTATGCATCCGCCTCCAAGACCGGGTCGCGCCGCCGAAGGTTCCCCGCTCGTCAGAACGTGCCGGGACCGAGGTGATGCGCGAGCGCGACGAGGCGTTCGCTGTGCGCATCTTGGCGGCGCTCCACCCGATTGAGCGCGAGCGAGAGCGTCTCGAGCGTCGTCGAGTGCTCGGCCAGCGTGACGGAGTGCTCGGCGAGGGTGGTCTCGATGCTCGTGAAGCGGCGCTCGACGGCGCCACGGAAGTCGTCCATCGCCGTGCGCAAGTCGAGCAGGGTGTCGAGGAGGTCGCGGTTCGTGATCCGTTTCATGCTTCGCCTTTGGCGACATTGGCAACCGGCGACAAGCGGTCCTTGGGTAGGGGAGGGCTGATCCAGATCGCGCCCCGGTTCTCGGGTTGCACGGCACCCAGCATGCGCGCCAGCTGCACGGTCTCGGCGACGTCGTGCACACGGATCAGCGAAGCACCGGCGGCGATTCCGACCGCTGCGGTCGCCAGCGACGGCACGAGCAGTTCGGACGCGGGTTGGTTGAAAATGCGGCCGATAAAACTCTTACGGCTCGCGGCGAAGAGAATCGGAAGACCGAGTGCGCGTAGATCGCCGAAACGTTCGAGAATCTCGAGATCGGTCTGCGGTTCCTTTCCGAATTCCAAGCCGGGATCGACGATGAGCGATTCGCGCGCGACGCCGCCTGCGACGGCTCGTTCGACGCGTTCGCGCAGGAAGGCGAGAATCTCCGCCATCGCGTCATCGTAGGGATACGTCTCGTCGCGCACGTTGAGCCGCCCCTTGAGGTGCATCACGACCAGCGCCGCATCGTAACGTGCCACGACGCCGGCCAAGGCATCATCGGAGAGACCGCTGCAGTCGTTGATGAGATCTGCCCCCGCTTCGAGCGCGGCGCGTGCGACATTCGCTTTGAACGTATCGATCGAGAGCGGGACGCCCAGACCATCGGCGAGGAGCGCCCGCACGACCGGAACGACGCGGCGTTCTTCCTCCTCTGCGGCGACGGGCTCGTTCCACGCCGCATAGGAATGGCCGCCGATGTCGATGAGCGCCGCCCCTTGTTCGACCATCGCCGCCGCTCGCGCACGCGCTGCGTCGACGGCACGGTACCGTCCGCGATCGTAAAACGAATCCGGCGTGACGTTCAAGATTCCCATGACCGCCGCGCAACGCCCGACGTCCAGCGTTCGATCGCGGAGCCGAATCGAGGTTGTACGCGCAAGCGATGCCTCTGCGGCGCGCAGCAGCGCCTCGGCGAGCGCACGTGTCTCGCCATCGGCTGCCCCGGCAACCGCCCGCAGTGCAGCCGGCGTAGCGACGACGACGAAGTGGTCTCGCGTGAGTTGCGCAAAGGCGCCTTGCGCCTCGAAAAGCGGTACCAGCTCCCCCGCTCGTGGTGGCGGCGTCTCCACGATCAGCGGCAGCGCCTGCGCGCGATCGGCGGCGCGCGAGCAGGACGGCTCGTCGAGGTAAGCGCTCAGGCGCTCGCGCAACGCACCGGGCGTCTGCGCCGTGAGCGTGCGCGCGAAGATCAGCGGATCACGCAACGATTTCAGATTTGGGAATCACGATCGTGCGACCGTCGACGTGTATACGGCCCGCACGTGCGAGGTTGGCGAGCTCGAGTGAGACGGTCTCGCGCGTGCTCCCGATCAGCGAAGCGATATCCGCGTGGGTGAGGCGCACGTCGAGCTCGACGCCGTCACCGGCATCGATGCCGTGCTCGGCTGCGAGCCGTGAAAAGAGGTGGAGGAGGCGATCGGGGACTTTCGCGTACGCGAGATCCTCCATCGTCGCCGACGCATCGCCCAGACGATTGCTGAGCACTTTGGCAACGTTGAGCGCCAGTGCCGGGTTCTGCGAGAGCAGCGCAAAGAGATCGTCGGCGCGCGAGGTGCAGAGCAACGTCTCCTCGACGCAGGTGGCGATCGTCGTGCGCGGCTGGTCGTCGAAGAGCGTCTCCTCGCCGAAGAGATCGCCCGCGCCGAGGAGGGCGACGGTAACTTCCTTGCCGTCGGCGGTCAGGCGCGAGATACGAATCTTGCCGCGCTTGATGAGGTAGACCAAGCGCCGCGAGTCGCCTTGGTCGAAGACGAGCGAGCGCTTGGGAAAGAGGCACGTCTTGAAGATGTGCTCAGAGTTTTCGACTTGCTCGGCGGTTGCGGCTACGAAGAGGCGGTTCTGCTTGAGATACCAGACCTTGTTTTCCATCGCACCGGCCTCGCTTCGGCCGCAGAGCCGGTCGGCCTGCGCCCCCAGTGCGCCGTAGACGGCGACGAGAGATTGAATGCTTGCCATCCTTCGAGCGTACACCAGCGCCGCCTCCACGGCGGTGAGCTAGCTCGCTATTGGAATCCGGAGCTCGAGAAGTTCGGGACCGCGTTCCAGACTTCGTAGGAACCACGGCGCGTCGTCTTGGCCCGGTACATCGCCTGGTCGGCGGCACCGATGATTTGGCGCGCGTTGCGGTCGCCGCCCGAGGCGACGATACCGATGCTTGCGCCCACGTGCACACCGTGCCCGTTGATCACGAAGGGCTGCTGTACGTTCTCGATGATCCGTGCGGCGATCTTCTCGGGAAAGCTGAGATCGGGAATTCCGTCGAGCAAGACGGTGAACTCGTCGCCGCCGTACCGGGCAACGAGATCGCGCGAGCGGACGGTGCCGCGCAGGCGGCGTGAGACGGCGCGCAACAGCTCGTCGCCCACGTTATGCCCCAGATCGTCGTTGACGAGCTTGAATCCGTCGAGATCGATGAAGAGCACCGCAAAATGGTAACTCTTGTCCATCTGCGACCGGTTGAGCAGCTGCTCGAGCCGCTCGTCGAAGCGCATGCGATTGCACAGCCCGGTGAGACCGTCGGCAGTGGGATCGGGGATCTTCAGCAGGCGCGGAAGCTGAATCATCATCATGATCGCCGAGGCAATGCCCATGAAGGCCGCAGCCTCTTGCGCGCCGGCGATCAGCGTATCGAGCCAGGAGGGAGCCGCCGGAAGCATGCGCAGCATGAAGGTGACGCCGATCGAGATCAGATAGCCGCAGAAGAGCGCGAGCAGGACGCGCAAGGCGAGCTCGCGGCGCGCCCGGACGAGATAGGTCAGCGAGAGTGGCAACCAGAGCGAAGCAACCGCAATCACCGCGTCGGTGATGACGTCGATATAGTGCAACCGGAGTGTGCTCGGCCCGCGTAAGACGAGCGAGACAAGCACGGCGAGTATGGTATCCATGCCGATATCCCGGGTATCGGCGTTCTCGCCAAACCCGAGCAGTCGGCTATACTCAGTCTTTACACGGCCGCTTCTTTACGGCGCCGCTTGGGTCGGAAACGGCGCCGCCGGCGGGACCCGTTGTGCGGGACGGCTCCCTCGCGCGCGACCGGTTCAGCGGCGTGCGATTGACGCCAGTCGTCGACTGCCTTGAAGGCCAAGGGGAGGTTCGGTGCGCTTGCGATCTCACGCGCTGCATGACCGTTCGTCATGCTCACCACCCAGTTGCCTTCGTTGAAGGCGGCGTCGAAGCGCATGGACTCCGTGCGGACCGCTCGCTTGTCGACATTGAGCAAGCGCAGCGCGAAGGCTTCGGCATTCTCATGCGGCGCAATCTTCTTGGCCATCGTGGCGAGTTGCTCACATTGCTCTTGAAAATTCGGAACCGGCCGGCCGCTACGATCACGCGCGACCCGCTCGGGAGCGGGCTCGAAGCGCCAGTGCTCGGGCGAGATCATCTGCCAAGCCGCCATCGGGTTCAGGCGCTGTTGCGCCGACTTGTCGAGATCGATGAGCACCGTCTCGATCTGTTCCGCCGTGCGCACACGCGCGGCTTCCCGTGGCGCGCGCCGGAAGAGTTCTTCATACCGTTCGGCGACCTGGGTGATCGGGCGCCCCTGCGCATCGACCTGCGCCGGCATCCCCCAGAGGTACGGCAAGGTGATGATCTGATGCCGGCGCACTTGATCCACGATGTCGATGACGATGCCGTACGGCTTGGGGCTTTGCGCGATCACTTCGCGCCGCGCCTCGGCGCTGGGAAGTTCGGAGAGGACGTACGCATATTCGTCGAGCGGGCGCATGCCGCGGCCGGTGATTTGCGTGTAGAGCGTCGCGCTCTTGGTCGGGCGGGCGTTGATGATGACCTCGATCGACGGAACATCGAACCCTTCGAGGTAGAGCCCGCAGTTGACCAGTACGTCGACTTTGGTGCCGCGAAAATCACGCACGATCTTCTCGCGCTGCGCCTGCGGCGTCTCACCG
>DATJTD010000090.1:0-19778 GCA_035503775.1 Candidatus Acidiferrales bacterium | reverse complement strand
GGTGCGGCAGAGCTGGGCCCACGACTGCAGTGCGCCGACGAGGTGACCGAGATGTTGGCGGCCCGTCGGCCGTGCCCCGGACATGATGCGTTTGCTCACGTGCGCGTCGCCTTTGTCCCCGCGCAAAAGCGAACCTGCCGCTGATGTCGGGCTAATATGCAGTCTGCATGCCGTCGAAGAGATGCGCCGTCGTCATCTTTTCACGCACGAACGCACGCGCGCGCTGCACCGCCTCGAGCAACGTTGCGCCATGCGCGAGCGCGGCGGCGAGCGCCGCAGCGAGGACGCATCCGGTCGCGCGCATCTCCCCGGGCAGACGTTCCTCTTCGAAGAGGTGAACCTGGTCGTCGGCGACCAGTACGTCGCGAGGCGCACCCGTAAGATGACCGCCTTTGATCAAGACGCCCTGCGCACCACGCGCGCGCAGCGCTCGAGCGGCAGCAATCATCGTCTCGATGCTATCGACGTTGGACTGGGTGAGCAGACCGGCTTCGTACAGATTTGGCGTGATGATGGGGCGCAGCGCAAGCAATTCGTCGGCGATGGCACACAACGTTGCCGGTGGCGCGAAGGCGCCTCCGGCGCTCGAACCGGCCACCGGATCGTAGACGATCGGTGCCTTGCGGTGCGCGATCCCGCGAGCAATGACCGTTGCACTTCGCACCTCTGCGAGCGCCCCGATACGAAAGGCGTCGATGCGTGCACCACGCAGCGACGCGAGTTGCGCTGCAATCATCTCCGGAGCCACCGGTTCGAGCGCGCGCAGCCCCGCTGCGTCTTGTGCGGAGAGTGCGGCGACGACGGCGAGCGGACGCACTTCGCATTCCACGAGGACCCGCAGATCGACGCCGAGACCGACGGCGAGGTGCGCCTCGGTCGTCCCGATCGTGCAGACGACGGGTTCGCTCACGCCATCAGACGCTGCCAGCAGCGCACCAGGTCGCCTGCGGTTTTCTGCGGCTCGGGGGCGCGCGCAATGGCCGAGGCGATCGCCGCCATCTTTGCACCGGCCGCATACACGGGCGCAAGATCGGCCAAGCCGATCCCGCCAATTGCGGCGACGGGGAGGACCGTCGCCTGCGCAATTCGTGCGATCCCGGCAGCCCCGATCGCAGGCCCGGCATCGCCCTTGGTCGCCGTTGCATTGTAGGGACCGACGCCGAGGTAATCGGCGCCGAGTTGCGCGGCGGCGCGTGCTTCCGCCACGGTGGAACAGGAGATGCCCAGCAGACGCGTGCCGAGTCGCGCGCGCAAGGAGCCGGCATCGTGCCCTTCGAGATCTTCCTGGCCGAGGTGCACGCCGTCGGCGAGGAGAGCGGCCTCGAGGTCGTCGTTCACGATGAGCGTCGCCCCGGCGGCGCTGGTGGCGCGGTGAAGCCGCGCGAGCTGCAACCGATCGATACCGCGCTTCTCACGGTATTGCACGAGGCGCACACCCGCAGCCAACACCGAAGCCAAGAGCGCGTCGAGGTCGGAGCCAAGCATGCCGTCGAGGATCGCGTAGATGCCGCTGAGCCGCTGCATACGAAAGAAAAGACGGGGAGCGCGAGCTCCCCGTCTGGTGAGTTGAGCCTCGCTCGAAGCTACGGGTAGGAGACGATGACGTTCGCGGTACCCGTCGTTCCGTCGGCCGCATGCGCGGCGAGGGTGACGCAATACGACGCGGAGGCAGCCGCCGGGGAGGCCGTCGGCGTCGCCGATGGCGCAGCCGTAGGGATCGGGAAACCAACCGGGTAGTCGACGGTCGGGGTGGAGGTCGAGCCGGGCGCCGGCGTTACGACCTGCGGGAAGAGTGCAACGCTAGCGACTTGCTGCGTCGTTCCAACGTACGAGTATCCGAAGTGATACGGGTCGGGCGTGCCGGTATCGTTAGGGTCGATGAAGTCGAGTTGGATCGCTCCCGTGTGTGTCGGCTTGCCGCTTGCGCAGGTCGTCGAGTAAGCAGCCGTCCACGTAAACGCAGCTTGCTCAACGATCGTCTGATCCGCGCCGGCGCCATGGAAGCCCGCAGCGTTCAAGGTCAGCGGCACCTGTTTGGCGAGTGCCACCTCCTCTTGCAGGGACAGCGGATAGATTCCGTTTTGCTCCTGCGTGTTGGAGGTGAAAGCGATCCGGTCGATCGAGGCGGTCGCGACGCCCGATTGAAACCCGGTGCCCGAAGAGCCGTCGCAGGCCGCCAAAAGCGCAACGCCGGCAGCCACTGTAAGGAAGAGGGCGAGTCCTCGCATCGATGTTCTCCCGTGAACACAAGAATGTAGCCGACGGACTCCTTAAAGTTCCACCGCCGGACGCAGGTCGCGCATTGGCGCCGCGGCTCTCGGTCTCCTCTGCCTCCCATGCGACCGGAAAGTGCAGCGGAAAGTGAGGTGGTTCCAGATACGTACGAAGAACGACTACGTCGGCGGCACCGGAATCGTTGCGAATTGAAGTGCGAACGGCTCGTCGGCACCGTCGCGTAGTGCCGGCGCCACCGTCAGGGAGAAGGCCGTCGGCGCGGCGTGCGGCGGTGCCGCGAACGTGAGCGCGCCGGTGTATTCGGCACTTCCGGCGAGCCGCAGGCCGAGGCGCAGTTCGCGATCGGTCAGCGCGGGAATCTTCGTCTCGATCAGCGGGTATGTCGCCCCGGATTGGTCGCGCAGCGTGCTGCGCCCGTACGGCAGCAAGGTTACGAAGGAGTCGCCGAAGTTAGCGAACGTCAGCAGCACCTCGACGCGACCGGGATAGAACGATATCTTGCGCACCGTGGCATCGAGCCGCTGCTGGCTCACCTGGGCCCCCGCGGGATCGAAGGCTTTCCAGGCGCGCACGTCCTCGCGTACGCGATAGGCGCCACCCTCACGCGTTAGCCCATAGAGCGCCGTGAGCTGCACGCCGACCAGGCGCTGGTGCGCGTGATCGAACAGATGCACATGCTCCCCGACGTCCACCAGCACGGCGGAGCCGGCTGTCTGTGCGCCTTGGACGGTATACCCGTCGAGCGCGAAGCGGTCTGCCAGGAAGACCGACGCGAAGTTCGCCGGCGTCCGGAAGTAGGCGCGCTCGGGAGCGGCTAGCAGGCCATAGGCCCGATCGTAGCGTCCGGCGCGCAGCGCGTCCAGATAGTGGGTCAAGACCGCCCGCGCGCCGGCGGGGAGGGAACTGGGCGGCGGGGCGGCGGCGAGGAGGAAGACGGCGAGTACGGCGTACGGTAACCGAGACATTAGCTCTCCGGGGTGAGGAGGTCGACGAGGCGGATGAGGTCGTGCTCGTCGGTATAACGGATGGCGATACGGCCGCCGCGCGTCCCCGGCTCGATCGTAACCTGAGCGCCCAGACGGTAGCGTAGGTTCTGCTCTGCCTGTTCGAGGTCGGGACTGCGTCCGGGGGTGCGGCGCGTTTTGCCGGCCTTCGGAACGGCCGTCACGGCGGCGAGCCGTTCGACCGCGCGCACCGAGAGCCCCTCCGTAACGATGCGGGTTGCGGCGCGGGCACGCTGCTCGGGTGGCAGCGAGAGGAGCGCCCGGGCATGGCCGGCGCTGAGTGCGCCGGAGCGCAAGGCTGCCTTGATCTCCTCGGAAAGCGTCAAGAGCCGCAAGGCGTTGGTGACCGTCGGACGGCCCTTTCCCAGGCGCTCGGCGAGGCGCTCTTGGGTGTAGCCATGCTCCTCGATGAGGTTGGCGTACCCCATCGCCTCTTCGAGCGGATCGAGATCCTCACGCAGGACGTTCTCGACGATAGCGACTTCGAGGCTTTCGCGGTCGTCAGCCTCGCGCACGATCGCTGGGATCGTCTGCAGTCCGGCGGCTGCGGCGGCACGCCACCGGCGTTCGCCGGCGACCAGCTCGTAGTCGGAGCCGCGCCGCCGCACGATGATCGGCACCAGCACCCCGAGCTGGCGGATGGACTCTTCGAGTTCTGCCATCGCGTCGGGTTCGAACACCGTGCGCGGCTGACGCGGGTTCGGCTTGATCGCATCGATGTGGAGGTGAGCGGGGCCGGCCGGCGGCGCCCCGCCGGCGGCAGCTGGAGCGTCGCCCAAGAGCGCCCCAAGCCCGCGCCCCAGCCCTCGCTTAGCGACGCTCATGCCGGCGCCTCGAGGGAATCGGGAAGGGGGCTTTCGGGCGGCTGACCGGCGACCTCGCGCGCGAGCGCAAGGTAGGCTTGCGCCCCGCGGCTGCGGACGTCGAAGAGGACCGCCGGCTTCCCGTAGGAGGGAGCCTCGGAGAGGCGTACGTTCCGGGGGATCTGGGTTGCAAAGACCTGCGTGGGGAAGTGGGTGTTCACTTCGTCGAGTACCTCGGTTGCCAGCCGCGTGCGGCCGTCGAACATCGTGACGAGCAGCCCCGTGATGCGTAGCTCGGGGTTGAGCGTATCGCGGACGCGGGCGACGATCGTCGTGAGCTGAGAGAGCCCTTCGAGGGCGTAGTACTCCGCCTGCACCGGGATCAGGACCTCGTTTGCCGCGGTGAGGGCGTTGACGGTCAGCAGCCCGAGTGAGGGCGGGCAGTCGATGAAGACGTAGTCGAACCGCTCGGAGACGTCGGCTAATGCTCGCTTGAGGCGCATCTCTCGCGCCAGGGTCGAGACGAGCTCGATCTCGGCGCCCGCGAGATTGATCGTGGCGGGCAAGACGGTGAGATCGACGACGCCGCTCTCGACCCAGGCTTGCTCGATCGGGACCTCGTTGAGCAAGACATCGTACGTATCGTTCGCGACGCCCCGTTTGTCGATGCCCAAACCGCTGGTCGTATTCCCCTGGGGATCCATATCGACGAGCAGAACCCGCTGTCCCAGCAGCGCGAGCGCCGCCCCGAGATTCACGGTGGTCGTACTCTTGCCGACTCCGCCCTTTTGATTGACGATCGCGATGATTCTGGCCACTCAACTCCTGCGGGGCGAAACGGGCGCAGCGGGGCGCTTCGGGCTCACCGTCGGCCTCCCTCGTTCCGTACCGCACGGCGTCCAATGTTCCACGGGGAACATCCCCGGGCTACCGGCTCGGCCGCGTCTCTTCCATCCGACTGATCTCGTCGTCCAAGAGCGACAACAGCGTGGTTCGTTCGTTTGCCTCCGGCTGGTCGGTCACGCGCTCCAGCAAGGCGCGGAGTACCTCGCCCACTTCGCGGCCGCCGCGCGATCCGGCGGGGAGGCGGCCGCTCCGTATGAGCGCGTCGCGCACGTCTTCCCCGCTGACGGCCAGGTCGGTCACCGCCATCGCCGGACGTTCGGCGAGCAGCGTCGCGACGCGTGCCTCGAAGCGCTCGTTGCTCTCGTCGCGCTTCGGTAGCCCACTTCCCGCCACGTCGGCGTGCCGGAGCGCAAACTGGGCGGCAAGATTCGCCGGGCCGACGCGCCGCACGAAACGGCGCAACGCCGGCCCCGTCATCTCGGGGTTCGCCGTATACATATGCTCACGCACGAGACCGCTGACCCGCTCGACCGTCTCGGTGTCGAAGCGCAGGCGTTCGAGCATCTTCCGCGCCATCTCCGCCCCAACGAGTTCGTGCCGATAAAAGTGCGGCCCATCTTTGGTGCGCGGTTTCCCCACGTCGTGCAAGAGGGCCGCGAGGCGCACGACCAGGTCGTCGGGAGGCGCCGCGTCGAGCGTCGCGAGGTTGTGGTGGTAGACGTCGTAAGCGTGCCAGACGTTCTGCTCCACCCCGACACCTTCGAGGATCTCCGGCCAGATCTGGGCGAGCAGACCGCTCGCGCGCAGCAGTTCGATCCCAACCGAAGGGCGCGGCGCATGCAAGAGTTTGACGAGTTCGTCATGGATGCGCTCGCTCGAGACCGTCGGCAGCAAGTCCGCCGCGGCTTGAATCGCAGCGAAGGTTTGCGGCTCGATCTCGTAGCCGAAGCGGGTCGCGAACTGCACCGCACGGAGCATGCGCAGCGGGTCTTCGATGAACGCCTCTGGTCGTAACAACCTAATCCTACGTGCGATGACATCGGCCTCGCCTTCGTAAGGGTCGACGAGGCGGCCGGAGCCGATGGCGCGTGCCATCATGTTGATGCGAAAATCACGCCGTGCGAGATCGTCTTCCAAACGCACGTCGGGGCCGGCGTCGATCGCGAAGTCGCGATGGCCCAGACCCGTCGATCGTTCGCGGCGCGGAAGTGCGACGTCGACCGTTACCCCGTCGAAGGTCACCTTGACGACCGGAAACGAGGCGCCCGCAGGTTGGGCGCGCGCAATCGTGCGCAAGCGCGCGACCAACTCGTCGAGCGCGACGCCGACGACGACATAATCGAGATCTTTGAGCGCAAGCGGGATGCCTTCGATACGCGCGCGCAGTTCGTCACGGACGCGACCCCCGACGGCGTACAGCGTCCCTTCGGGGAGGACGCTTAGGAGCCGAGCGTCGATCGCAGCGGCTTGGTCTTGGGACATCATTCCGCGCATAGCGGATGTTTGCGCGCCATGCCTGCCCGGCGCGGGAAACGTGCGGACGTGACGCCCGTCTTACGCACGAAGACGATGTGGCGCTCGCGGCTCCCCGGCAAGACCACGTCCTCTTCGACGGTGCCCCCCAACACGAGTGCTGCGTCGGCGAGCGCCGAGCGCTCGCGGGCTTCGATCGTGCCACGCTGCAGGAGCGCCACGCCCTGCGGCCTCAGCAGCGGAAGCGTGTATTCGAGCACCGTGGCGGCGTCAGCGACCGCACGTGCGCTCGCCGAGGCGAACTGCCCGCGATAGCGCGGATCGCGCCCGACTTCCTCCGCGCGCGCATTGAGCACCGTCACCTCCAGCTCGAGCGCAACCGCGGCCTCCTCCAAGAAGCGTGCCTTCTTGGCAACGGATTCGACTAGGGTAACCGCCACCCCGGCCGCGATGGCGAGAACCAGACCCGGAAATCCGGCGCCGCTGCCGACGTCGACGTGCGGAGAGCCCGCATAGGGAAGCAACGTCAACGAGTCGTCGATGTGTTCCCACAGTGCGATCTCGTCGCGCGCAGCGGTGAGGTTCATGCTGCGGTTGCGCTCGAGCACGAGCTGCGCATACTGCTCGAGCTTGGCGCTACGCTGGTTCAACGACTCGCTTGGTGCGCCCAACGTGCAACGAGAGAATCCCGAGGTCGGCCGGCGTCAAGCCCGGGATGCGACCGGCCGCACCGAGCGAACGCGGGCGCCGGTGGGTCAGTTTTTCGCGCGCCTCGCGCGAGAGCGCCGTGATGCTCTCGTACGCAAACCCCGGTGGAATCGGCGTCTCCTCGTCACGCGCGCAGCGCGCAACCGCCTCGTGCGTGCGCTGCACGTAGGGCTCGAGCTTGATCTCGATCGCCGCTCGCTCACCGATCTGCGGGTCGACCTCCAAGAGATCGGCGACGTCGCCGAATTCGATCTCCGGCCGCCGGAGTGCCGCCTCCACACTCAATCCCACCAAGCTCGCGGCGCGCGGATGGGTACGGCCGATGCGCGTCTGCGCCGCCGTGCGCTTGGCCTCGTCCAATGCCTGAGCGCGCGCACGGAACTGCTCGTAGGCCCCGTCGTCGAGCAAGCCGATGGCGTGGCCGAGTGGGGAGAGGCGCGCATCGGCATTGTCGTGGCGCAAGATCACGCGGTATTCGGCGCGCGAGCCGAGCATGCGATACGGTTCGTCGACGCCTTTGGTGACGAGATCGTCGATGAGCACACCGATGTACGCGTCGCTACGGCTCAAGCGAACCGGTGCCAGACCATGCACCGCGCGTGCGGCGTTGATCCCGGCGATCAGCCCTTGGGCCGCCGCTTCTTCATACCCCGAGGTGCCGTTGAGTTGTCCGCAGTGGTAGAGGCCCGCGATGCGCCGCGTCTCGAGCGAGAGATCGAGTTCGGTCGGTGGGACGTAGTCGTATTCGACGGCGTATCCCGGTCGCAACATCTGCGCCTCCTCGAAGCCGTCGAGCGAGTGCAGCATCGCCAGCTGCACCTCGGCGGGAAGCGAGGTGGAGAAGCCGCCGACGTACGTCGAGCTCGTCTCCCACCCTTCGGGTTCGACGAAGAGCAGATGCGTCGGATTGTGCGCGAACTTGACGACCTTGTCTTCGATCGATGGGCAGTAGCGTGGGCCGATGCCGCGGATGAGGTCGAGGCCGTACAGCGGCGAGCGGTGCAAATTCTCGCGGACGAGGGTGTGCGTGCGCTCGTTGGTCTGCACGATATGACAAGGCAGCTGCGGCCCCGCGAACGCGGCTTCACTGCGATAGGAGAAGAGCAGCGGGACGGGGCTTGGTGCTTGTACGCGCATGCGCGAGAAGTCGAGCGAGGAGCGTTCGACGCGCGGCGGCGTTCCGGTCTTCAGGCGTCCGGTCGGAAAGCCGAGGCGCCGCAAGGTCTGTGCCAGGTGAAGCGCCGGCGCCTCACCGAGGCGCCCTGCGGGCTCGCTGAATTCGCCGCGAAAGATCGTGGCACCCAAGAACGTCCCGGTCGCCAAGATCACGGTCCGCCCGAAATACCGGCTGCCGTCGGCGGTAACGACGCCGTGCACGCGATCGCCGCGCACGATCACATCGTCGACGAGGCCGCCGGCGATCGTGAGGCCGCCCTGCGCCCGCAGCGTCTGCTGTGCGACACGGGCATAGGCTGCCTTATCGGCTTGAATGCGCAAGCCGCGTGCCGCCGGGCCTTTGCTCTCGTTGAGAAAACGCGCGTGCAGCGAGGTCTGATCGGCGATGCGCCCCATCTCGCCGCCGAGCGCGTCGATCTCGCGCACCAATTGGCCCTTCGCCGGGCCGCCGATCGACGGATTGCACGGGAGGGTGCAGATGCGTTCGGGATCGCCGGTCAGCAAGAGGGTCTGCGCGCCGAGGCGCGCCGCGGCGAGCGCCGCCTCCACCCCCGCGTGTCCGCCGCCGACGACGATGACGCCGGCTTCCTGCGTCTGTGCACGTGAACTCATCGCCGGCAAGCGTTCCACGCGGCGTTCATTTTCCGATGCAAAAGCGCGCGAAGATGCCGTCCAAGAGCTCTTCGGTCGCCGCCTGACCCGTGAGCGCAGCAAGTGAGGCCGAGGCCGCCAACAAATCGCCCGCGATGAGGTCGACGGGCGCCCCCGCCGTAAGCGCCTCACCGGCAAAGCCGAGCGCCCGCTCCGCCTCGATCACCGCCGCCGCTTGGCGCGCGTTGGCCAGATAGGGACGTTCGAAGTCCGGCTGCTCCCCCCCGACGACCAGATCACGTAGCGCCGCGCGCGTCGCGTCCAACGTCGCGCGGTCGTGCACGGAACCCAAGATTGCCGCCGCCTCCGCCTCGTCGCGCCGGTCGAAGGCGACGCGGCCAAGGTCGCTTTTGTTGAAGAGGACGATCCGCTCACGGCCGCGCGTCTGCACCAGCAAGGCCTGCGCCTCGGGCGACAGCTCCGCCGACGCGTCGACGACGACCAGCGCGATGCGCGCACCGGCGAGCGCCGCGTGGGCACGCGCAATTCCTTCGCGTTCCAAACGTTGCGCGTGCGCACGAATCCCCGCCGTGTCGATCAAGCGCGCTTCAAATCCGTCGAGCGCGATGCATTCCTCGATCGTGTCGCGGGTCGTCCCCGCAAGTTCGGAGACGAGCGCACGATCGGTGCCCAGCAGAGCGTTGAGCAACGACGACTTTCCGGCGTTGGGCGGTCCGACAATGGCGACGCTCACCCCTTCGCGCACGAGCCGTCCGCGTTCGTAACTGGCAGCCAGCCCCTGCATCTCGCGGCGAATCTCCGCGATGCGCGCGTGCAAGAAGCTCGCCGACGGCGACTCGACTTCGTCGGGAAAATCCAAGGCCGCCGCTAGCTCCTCCAGGATCATCGTGAGCTGCGCGCGCAGGCGCTCCACCTCGCGCGCGAGACCGCCGCTCAGTCGCGCCGCCGCCGCGCGTGCCTGCGAGCGATGTTCGGCGGCGATGAGTTCTCCGACGGCTTCGGCGGCGCTCAAGTCCAACTTGCCGGCGAGGAAGGCGCGCCGCGTGAATTCGCCGGGTGTCGCCAAGCGCGCGCCGGCAGCGAGCGTCGCCAGCAGCGTCTCGGCCGCAACGGTGGGCGCACCGTGGACGTGCAGTTCGAGGACGTCTTCTCCGGTATAGCTGCGCGGCGCGGCGAAGAAGAGCGCGAGCCCCTCGTCGATCGTCGCGCCGTCGTCTGCCACGATCTTTCCCAAAAGCGCCGTGCGCTCCGTGAGCGGCGTTGAAGACGCAAAGACGCGCGCTGCGATCGCGCGCACCCCGTCGCCGCTCACACGGACGATCGCGATGGCGCCACGCCCCGGCGGCGTCGCGATCGCGGCGATCGTCTCGGCCGTGCCCGCTCGGCCTTTACGGGCTCCCCGCGACGCTTGCGCTGCGGGGAATAACGACGACGCGGCGCTCGGGTTCGACGCCGGTGGACTCGGTGGCAACGAACTCGTTGTTGGCGAGGGCGAGATGGATGATCTTGCGCTCCGAGGGAAGCATCGGTTCGAGTTCGATGGCGCGCCGTTCGCGCAACGCGCGCTCGAGCGTCTGCAAGGCGAGGCTGCGGAGTGCATCGGCGCGCCGCGCGCGATAGCCCTCCGCGTCGATCGTGAAATAGTGACGGTCCTTGCGCACGCCGGCGTTGACGATGTTGTTGAATATCTGGTTGAGCGCTTCAAGCGTCTGCCCGTGACGTCCGATGAGGTTGGCCAGATCGGTGCCGCGCACTTCGAAATATTCCCCCTCGGGGCGCTCATAGTAGGCGACCGCGGCGCCGGCGACGCCCATCCGGGTGAGGATCTGTTCGAGCAACTCACGCGCGGGCTTCACGGAGGCCGGCTCGGGCGCGGCGGGGCGTGCGCGCTCGACGCGCTCCGGCGGCGGCATCGGGCGCGGCGCGTTGCGCCTTCTCCCGGGGCCGGCGGGTCCGCCGCGGCCGGCTCTGCGGCGCTGCCCGTACTGCGGGCCGTCGTTCGGTTGCGGTTGATTGCGTTCGTCCATCATCGTTCCTCGGGCGGCGTCAGCGCGCACGCTTCTTGCGCGCTGCAGGGGGATTGGCGGGAGTGGCATTTTTGGGCGCACTGCGGTTTGCCGTGCGATCGCGGGGCAGCGGCACCACCGGCTGCGCCGACGGAGGTGGGGTGCGCGGATAGCGCCGCATCAAAATGAACTGCTGAATCACGCTGCAGACGTTGAAGGTCAACCAGTACAAGATCAACGCCGACGGCCACGCATAGCGGTAGCCGAAATAACCGATCATCGCCGGTGACATGAAGGCCATGATCCGCTGCTGCTGCGCTTGTTGCTCGTCGACGACTGCACTCGAGAGACGAACGGTGAAGAACATCGAGACCATGTAGATGATGAGCAGCGCCAGATCGAGGTGCGCGAGGCTGGTCGCGAAGATATGCGGCATCGCACGTGAGATGGGAGAGCCGATCCACAGCCAGGTCGCCTGCGAGAGCTGCGCATTGTCGCCTTTGATCGCCTGATAGAACGCCCACATGACCGGCAACGGGATGATCGCAGGGAGGCATCCGGCAAATGGGTTGGCGCCGTTTTCTTTGTAGAGCGCCATCATCTCGCTGTTGAGCTTCTGCTGCGTCTCGGGGTCTTTGCCCTTATATTTGTTCTGCAGCGCTTTGATCTGCGGGGCGAGCTGCTGCATCTTGGACATCGACTTGAACTGCAGCGCAGACGGCCACCACAACGCCGCCTTCACCAGGGCGGCGAGCACGATGACGCTCCAACCGTAGTTGTGCAGGTACCCGTAAATGAAGATTAGCGCCGCCTGCAATCCGGCGACGAGCGGATTGAAGAACCACGCGAACGGGTTGAAGGCGAAGAGCAGAGGTGCCAGGGCCGGCGTCAACGATTGGGCCTTTCAGGAGTCGGGCGATCAGGGGACGAGATCGACGCCACCCGGATTCCAGGGAGCACAGCGCACGATGCGGCGCAGCGCAAGTACGGCGCCGCGCAGGCAGCCGTGCTTCAACACGGCCTCCTTCGCATACTGCGAACAGCTCGGAAAGTAACGGCAGGACGGCCCAATCAACGGCGACAGAAGTCGCTGGTAGAGCCCAATCCCGCCTGCGACGATCCGGCGCATCGCGTTCAGCGGCCGCGGACCGCGGAACGGTTGAGTTCGCGCAACGCGACGGCGACGTCGGCGGCGAGCTGCGCGTACGAGGCCTGCGCCGCCTGCGGCCGCGCCACGACGAGCAGCCCGGTGCGGGCGGCGAGCTGCGGGCCGAGCGCGTCGAGTGCGCCGCGCACCCGCCGGCGAATCCGGTTGCGTACGACCGCCTTACCAACCGTCTTGGCGACCGTGATCGCGACGCGGGGCCGCGCGGTGCCCAGATCAGCCGCATAGGCAGTAAAGTTGCCGGTCGAGGCCCGCCGTCCGCGCCGGCGGACGTGGGCAATCTCCGCTTGACGGCGCAGCCCCTCAAACCAGCGCACGGGTCATTCCCTCAGCTACGGCCGGCGCTAGACGGCGAGGCGCTTGCGCCCCTTCTTGCGGCGGCGTGCCAGCACGTTGCGGCCGTCTTTGGTCGACATCCGCTCCATGAAGCCATGCACTCGCTTGGCACGGCGATTATGAGGTTGGTACGTGCGTTTCACGCTCTTACTCCAGAGGCCGGGTGAGCTGGTCCGTCCGGCGGACACAGACCCCATAGTCTACCGGGCCGCACCTCGAAAAGTCAACGGTTGCTTTGGTTTTGGGAAAGGTTCCTACTTTCTCCACACCTGTGTACATTCTGCGAATAATTCTGGGCAATGTGATCGGGAATCGGACGTTCCGAGGGGCTTTGCCCGCGTCAACGCTCTTTTGATAGTTATTCGCAACTGCAAAGAAAGGCCCGCGGGATGGGGGTTTTCTGACCAGCGCCGTCTGTGGAAAAGTGGATAAAGTTCGTGGATAAAATCCAAAGGATTCGGGGGTTGTTGTTTTAAGCTTTGGCACTGCTTTTTCGACGGCTCTTACGACGCCGCACGGCGCGTGCGTTGGGGAGCTTCATCACTTATGAGCTTCAAGGCGGACTTCAGGATGACACTTGCGGTCAGCGCATCCGGTATCTCTCAGGACCTCTGGACGGCCGCCCTCGCCGCCCTCGAACGCAAATACAGCAAACCCATCTACGAGATGTGGCTCAAGCGGCTGCGGCCCGTGAGCTGCGTCGAGACCGAGCTCGTGCTCGCAACCCACAGCCCCTTCGCTCGCGACTGGGTCGAGAACCGGCTCAAGGACGGCTTGATCGAAGTCTTGCGCGGCCTCACCGGCCTGCAGTTCGAGCTGCGCTTCGTCGTCGCGCCTGAGGCAGCCGGCCCGGAAGGGAGCGAGGCTCCTCTTGGGAGCGCAGCCCCACCCGCCGGCCGCCAGACCCTCTCCGAAGATCTGCGCCACAACAACCTCAACCTGCGCTACACCTTCGAAGAGTTCGTCGTCGGGAATTCCAATCGTTTCGCTCACGCTGCTTCCCAAGCCGTCGCCGAAGCCCCGGCACGTGCGTACAACCCGCTCTTTCTCTACGGCGGGGTAGGGCTGGGAAAGACCCACCTCATGCACGCAATCGGGCATCGCGTATTGGCAGCCAATCCCAACGCGAACGTCGTCTACGTCTCCAGCGAGAAGTTCACCAACGACTTCATCATCGCGATCAAAAACAATCAGACCGTCGAGTTCCGCACGAAATACCGGCACGTCGACGTCCTGCTCATCGACGACATCCAGTTTCTCGAAGGGAAGGAACAGACTCAAGAGGAGTTCTTCCATACCTTCAACTCCTTGCACGAGGCGAGCCGGCAGCTGATCATCTCCAGTGACCGGCCGCCCAAAGAGATTCAAACCCTCGAAAACCGGCTGCGCTCACGTTTCGAGTGGGGGCTGCTCACCGACATCCAGCCCCCCGATCTCGAGACGCGCGAGGCGATCTTGCGCAAGAAGGCGGAATCCGAGAAAGTCCCCGTCCCCGACGAGGTGACCTCGTTTATCGCCAAGGTGATTCCCTCGAACATCCGCGAGCTCGAAGGAGCGCTCATCCGCGTCGTCGCGTTCGCCTCGCTGACCAAATCTCCGATTACCGCCGAACTCGCCAACGAAGTGCTCAAGAGCGTCGTCTCCAGCGCCCCGGCGCGCCGGGTAACGATCGCCATCATCAAGGAGCGCATCGCCAAAGCCCACGGCCTCACGGTCAAAGAGATGGATCACCAGCGCCGCGACAAACGCATCGCCGGGCCACGTCAGATCGCCATGTACCTCGCCGCCGAGCTCACCGACAACTCGCTGCCGCAGATCGCCCGCGAGTTCCAGAAGAAGGACCACACGACCGTCATGTACGCGCGCGACCGCGTCAAAGAGCTCATGGCCGCAGACGAAGTCTATCGTAACCGGGTCCGCCAGTTGACGGCGCTTTGCCAAACCGACTAACTGACGCACCATCCCACCAAGCGCGCTTCACGGCGCGCTTTTTCTTTGCCCCACACCCTCTGTGCAAGGGCGGTTTACCGGGCGTGGATAACTCCCGCTCCCGCGGCCTTCGGTGGAGACGGTGGACGGCGACGGCCTCGCTCTACACATCTTTTCGAGCCAAAGGATCGTGTGCTGACGGGCCTGCGCGTAGATGTTCGCCGTTTGCACCGCATTACTACGAGTACGACTATCTTCTTTTTAAACTAACGAAGCGAGACCGCGTGGGGAAAACCTGGTGAAGTTCACATGCAGCACGAAAGACATCGCCAGCGCCGTGAGCGCCGCTAGCAAGGTCGTCAATGCCCATACCACCGTGCCGATTCTCTCCAACGTCTTGCTCACGGCCGCCGACGCTTCGATCAGCGTCCGGGCAACGGACCTCGAAGTAACACTCGAACAGAATTTTCCCGCCGAGATCGCGGAACCCGGTAGCGTCACCGTTCCGGCCAAACTCTTCTCGGGGTATTTGGGAAATTTGCCGCCCGGCCTCATGGAGCTCACCGGGACGCCGACTCGGGCGAGTGTCAAGTACGAACGCTCGAACTATGATTTTCACGCGTTACCGGCCGACGAGTATCCGCCATTGCCTTCGCAACAGCGCGGTACGAGCTTCGCTGTCGAAGGCAAGCGCTTTCGCGACGCCGTCAACGCGACGATCTTCGCAGCGTCGGGCGAGGAGGCACGGGGTGCGGTTCTCATGGGGACGTTGCTCGAGATCGCCGGCGATACGATGACGCTCGTAGCGACCGATGGGTATCGTCTTGCAAAGTCGCAGATAACGCTCGCACGCGCACTCGACGGTGGTCCGGTGAAATATATCGTCCCGTCGCGCGCACTGGCGGAGGCGGCGCGCAATCTCGGCGCTGCCGAGCGCGTCGAGGTCTGCGCCCTCGGTGTCAGCGGCAATCAACTCGCCTTCAGCGCTACGCACGCCTCGATCGTCGTACGTTTGGTGGACGGGCAGTATCCCAACTACGGACAGGTGATGCCGCAGCAGTTCGACCGCTCGGTGACGGTCAACAGCATGGCCCTCATCGGCGGTCTGCGCCGCGCCGAACTCGTCGCGGGCGATCGTGCGAGCATGGTGAAGATGAACGTCGCCAACCAACAGCTGATTATCACCGCGAGCTCCGACACGGCGGGCAATGCCTACGAAGAGCTGGAGGTCGAACAGCAGGGCGACGATCTCGCCATCGCATTCAACGCGCGGTATCTCGTCGAGATCCTCACGCACATCGACGCTCCACAAGTGGTGATGGAATTTCTCGGGCCGCTCTCGCCGGCGGCGATACGCCCGCTCGACACACCCGAGGGAGCGCAGCAGATGTACGTCCTCATGCCGCTGCGGCAATGAGTGGCGCGCGGCGCCGCTCGTCCGTGCGCGCGTATTGATCTTGACCAGCGTCGACCTCGTCGACGTACGCAACTACACGAGCGTGCACTTTGCGCCACCGCCGGGCTTAACGGTCCTACTCGGTGACAATGCGCAAGGGAAGAGCAATCTGCTCGAAGCGATCGCGATGCTGGCGACGGGGAAGTCGTTTCGTACCGCACATGAAGGAGAGATCATACGCGACGGCTGCGCGCAGGCGACGATCACCGGAGACGCGCACGTCCTTGCCGGTGACGTCCGCCTGAGTTGTGTGATCGCTCGGGGGTCCCGCGGCGTGCGCAAAGCCTACGCCGTGAACGGCGAGCCGGTCCGCTATACGGCGTTCTTGGGGCGCGCCCGGGTGGTGACGTTTACCCCGGCCGATCTGGCGCTGGTCGCGGGAGCGCCGGCCCTTCGCCGCGCGGCGCTCAACGCGGCGCTGGCGCAGGAGAGTCCGCGCTACTATGCCCTCCTGGTGGAGTACGGCCGCATCCTCGCCCAGAAGAATGCGCTCCTACGCGGACTCGTGGAGGGCGACGACGCACTGCTCGATACCTACGACGAGCGTCTCGTGGAGTTAGGCACGCCGCTGATCTTCGAACGCGCGCGTTACGTCAATGCGCTGGCGGAGATCGTCGTTCACGTCAGCAAACGGTGGATCGACGCGCGTGCCGCGCAGGCGCCGGTGACGATCCACTACCGGCCGAGTCTCCTGGTGAGTGAGGGGGCACCGTTCGAGGTGATCGCGCAGACGTTTCGCGAGACGCTACGCGCGCGGCGCGCTTCGGAGCGGGCACGCGGACAGTCGCTGGTCGGTCCGCATCGTGACGATCTGGTATTCCGCCTGGCGGGGCATGAACTCGGCGCTTACGGGTCGCAAGGGGAGCAGCGCACCGCAGTTCTGGCACTCAAGGTTGCCGAATACACGGTGATGCGCGAACGAGCGCGGGAAGCCCCGCTGCTGGTACTCGACGACGTGCTCTCCGAGCTCGATGCGCAGCGGCAGACCGCCTTTCTGACGAATATCGGGACGGTGGAACAAGCCTTCATCACCAGCGCTGCAGACCTGCCACGCGCACCCGTTGCCGCGGCGTATCGTGTCGCCGGCGCAACCGTGACGAGGCTGCAATAAGTGCTGCGTCCTCTGCGCGCGGTCGTCTCGGAGTGGGCGCCGGTACAAGGGCACGCGCTCGACCCGCTGGTCTCGATCGTCGGCGCATGGGAAGGGATCGTCGGTCGTGAGGTGGCGCAGAACACGCGGCCCCAGCAGCTGGCCTCGGGGACGTTGATTGTCGTCACCACCTCCAGCGCCTGGAGCCAACAGCTGGCCTTCCTCGAACCGCAGGTCTTGGAGGCGCTCGGCGCGCTCCCCGAGGGCTGCCGGGTCACGCGCCTGCGCTTTCGTGTCGGTCGCGTCCAGCTCCGCGGAGGGCCGCGGCCTGCGGGTGCCGGACGTCACGCCCCCCCTCCGCCAAGCCGGTCTCCCGCTAAGCCAAGCGATCCCGACCCGATTGCCCGCCTGCGGGCGCGTATCTCCGACGCGCAAACCCGGGCCGAGGCCCATTGCCGGGGGTGCGGGGTTCCTCTCGAGGGCGGACAACGCTGTGCCCCATGCGCGTTCGAAGAGCGGCGCGGGCGGCTGGAGCGCGCACAGCGTCTCATGTACGAGACGCCGTGGCTTGGCTTTGAGGCGATCGCCGAACATTCCGGCGGACTCGACCGGCGCGACTGCGAAGAAGTGCGGCGGGAGCTGTTGCGTCGTTGGTGGGAGACGCTCGCGCGCGTCGAGCGGACCGGCCGCCTGCGATCCGACGGGTTCGAGCGGCGTATTGCCAGCTCGTATCTCCTCTTGCAGTCAGGCCTCGCGCCCGACCAAGTCTCGCGCGCCGCGATGCGCAACCTGCTGGGCGATCATCTCGAAGCGCTCCTCTTCGGAGCCAGTGAGGGACCGCCCGGATCACGAACGTAAGTCGTTACATGAATGTAGTTGATGAATGAGTGAATATACCGGCGAACAAATTGAAGTGCTTCGTGGGCTCGAGGCCGTGCGCAAACGGCCCGGCATGTACATTGGCAATACCTCGGAGCGCGGCTTGCACCAACTCGTCTACGAAGTCGTCGACAACGCCGTTGACGAAGCGTTGGCGGGGTTTGCGACCAAGATAACCGTCATCCTCGGCAAGGACGGCTCATGCAGCGTCGAGGACAACGGCCGCGGCATTCCGGTCGACATGCACCCTGAGGAGAAGATGCCCGCCGTCGAGGTCGCGATGACGATCCTGCACGCCGGCGGCAAGTTCGGCAAGGGCGGCTATAAGGTCTCGGGCGGCTTGCACGGCGTCGGCGTCTCCGCGGTCAATGCGCTCTCGACGTCGATGATCACGCGCGTCAAGCGCGACGGGAAAGTCTACGAAATCCGCTTCGAGCGCGGCATCACCGTGCAAAAGCTCAAAGTCGTCGGGAAATCGGAGAGCAACGGTACGTACCAGTGGTTCCTCCCCGATAAAGAGATCTTCGAGACGACCGAATTCCACTGGGACATCCTACAGAAGCGCCTGCGCGAACTCGCCTTTCTCAATCGTGGCCTCTCGATCACGCTGCGTGACGAACGTGGCGAAGAGCCGAAGGAACGCACCTTCCAATACGAGGGCGGCATCGTCTCGTTCGTCGAGCACCTCAACGACAAGAAGGACCCGATCCACCCGATCATCTCGACCAACGGTGAACGCGACACGGTCGTGGTCGAGTGCGCCTTGCAGTGGGCCGACACGTACACCGAGCAGATATTCTCGTTCGCCAACAACATCAACACGATCGAAGGCGGGATGCATCTGCTGGGCTTTCGCACCGCGGTCTCCAACGAGATCAACGCCTACGCGCGCAAGCGCGGGATGCTCAAGGAGTCCGAAGGCAGCCTCTCGACCGACGACTGCATGGAGGGCCTCACCGCCGTCGTCTCGGTGAAGCTCATGGACCCGCAGTTCGAGGGGCAGACCAAGACCAAGCTCGGCAACGCACGCGTTCGCCAGATCGTCTACAGCTTGGTCTCCGAGCGTTTGGAGTTCTTCTTCGAAGAGAATCCGAAGTACGCGCGCGCCATCGTCGACAAGGCGATGCAGGCTTCGCGCGCACGTGAGGCGGCCAAGAAAGCACGCGATCTCGCGCGCCGCAAGAATGCGCTCGACGGCAGCGGCCTCCCCGGCAAACTCGTCGACTGCACCAATCGCGATCCCAAAGATAGCGAACTCTTTTTGGTCGAAGGCGATTCCGCCGGCGGGACGGCGAAGATGGGGCGCGACTTTCGTTCGCAAGCGATCTTGCCGCTGCGCGGCAAGATCATCAACGTCGAGAAGGCGCGTCTGGACAAAGTGCTCTCGAACGAAGAGATTCGCACGATGATCACGGCGCTGGGCACCGGCGTCGGTGCCGAATTCAACGTCGAGAAGTTGCGCTATCACAAAGTCATCATCATGACCGACGCCGACGTCGACGGCTCGCACATCCGCACGTTGCTGCTCACGTTCTTCTACCGGCAGATGCGCAGCCTGGTGGAAAACGGTCACGTCTACATCGCCCAACCGCCGCTCTACGGGGTCAAACGCGGCAAGAGCATGCAGTACGCGTTCTCCGACGACGACCTGCGCACGATCATGGGGACGCGCGATCCAAAAGAGTTCACCGTGCAGCAATACAAGGGCTTGGGCGAGATGGACGCCGATCAGCTGGCCGATACGACGATGGACGCGCAGACGCGGCGTCTCAAGCAAGTCGCCCTCGAGGACAGTGTCGCCGCCGACGAGATGTTTACGACCCTCATGGGCGATAAGGTCGAGCCGCGCAAAGACTTCATCCAAACCTACGCCCGCAGCGTCAAGAACCTCGACCTGTAACCGCACGCAGGGAACGGGGTTCCGTGCGAATCCCGTTCCTTGCGTAGGTTCTTCTCAGATTCACCGACGATACTGAAAGGCGCCGTGAAAGCTCGCAGCCGGATCGCCTTGCTCACCATGGTTGCCGCGCTCGCGGCGGCGTGGCTCATGTTTGCCCCGC
>DATJTD010000089.1:0-23518 GCA_035503775.1 Candidatus Acidiferrales bacterium | reverse complement strand
TACTGGACCACGCCGTACAGCGGGAAGCGGAACTCCCAGTGCGGCCGGAACCACTGGGGATCGAAGGCGAAGCCGTGCGCGTTCAGATCGCCGAGTACGTCGAGGAAGTCGAGCCAGACGAAGTGCGGCAGCATGAACTTGTCGTGGAGGGTCGTTCCCCAGCGCACGAGCTTCCCCGCGTAGGGCACGTCCCAGAAGCGCGCGATCAGCGCGCGCAGCAGCAATTGCTGCGCGAGGCTCATCTCGGGATGCGGCGGCATCTCGAAGCCGCGGAACTCCACCAGACCCAAGCGCCCGCTGGGCCCGTCGGGCGAGTACAGCTTGTCGATGCAGATCTCCGTGCGATGCGTGTTACCGGTGGCGTCGATGAGCAAATTGCGAAAGATGCGGTCGACCATCCATGGCGGGACGTACCCCTCGCCTCGTGGCGGAACTTCGTCGAAGGCGATCTCGAGCTCGTACAGGGAATCGAGTCGCGCCTCATCGATGCGCGGTGCTTGGCTCGTCGGCCCGATGAAGAGGCCTGAAAAGAGATACGAGAGCGAAGGGTGGTTCTGCCAAAAGGCAACGAGGCTCTTGAGGAGATCGGGGCGGCGTAAGAAAGGGCTATCGGCGGGCTTTGCCGCGCCGACGACGATGTGATTTCCGCCGCCGGTGCCGGTGTGCTTTCCATCGAGTTGGAATTTCTCGGTGGCCAACCGGGCGAGGCGCGCCTCTTCGTAGAGCGCGGTTGTGATCGCGACGGATTCACGCCAGCTGCGCGCGGGGTGAACGTTCACTTCGATGACGCCGGGATCGGGGGTGACCTTGATCACGTTGATGCGCGGATCATACGGCGGGGGATAGCCCTCGATGTGCACGGGCGTGTCGAGCTCGGCGGCGGCGCCTTCCACCGCGCTGAGGAGTTCGAGATAATCAGCGGCAGATTCGGTAGGCGGCATGAAGACGCAGAGGCGTCCGTCACGCGGCTCCACCGAGAGCGCCGTGCGGACCTTTCCATCGATCGAGTTCAGCTCTTGTTCGATTTGCTGTTGCCGCCGTAGTGCAGCGGGGTCCGCCGTGGCGCCCGCAACGAACGCTTGCGGCTGCTCGTGCGGATCGGGCAACGGCGGCGGCGACGCGAACGGGTCCGGCGGTGCGATGAACGGACGATCGTTCGGCGCAAGCCACGGCAACGAACCCAGCGGCAGACGGAAACCGGCGGGCGAATCTCCCGGCACGAGGTGGATACGTCCGAGGCGCGTCGACCACTGTTCGGAACGCCAACGGCGCAAGTCGGTCGTGTTCCAGCGCTGCACCGGAAGCACGAAGGCGGCGGGCGTGTTGAGCCCACGGCGGAAGGCACGTGCGAGCCGTGCGCGCTCTTCGAGATCGTCGAGTTTGGATTCGAGCGCGGAGACGTTTTCGGGAAGCGCCGCCTCCTTGTTGACGAAGGCGACGACATCTTCGTAGGCGGGGGCGACGTGCGTGGGGTCGACGTCGATACGTTTGGCGATGCCGCATGCGAGCGCGTGCGCATCCTCGGCCGTCGGTTTCGCGTCGGCCCGCTCGCGGGCGATGCGCTCGGCGTCGTGCCACAAAGGCATTCCATCGCCGCGCCAATACAGCGAGAACGCCCACCGGGGCAACGTCTCGCCCGGATACCACTTGCCCTGGCCATAGTGCAGCAGGCCGCCGGGAGCGAAGCGGTCGCGCAGACGACGGATGAGCGTATCTCCGAACGCGCGTTTCGTGGGACCGACTGCAGCCGTCGTCCACTCCTCGCCTTCCACGTCGTCGATGGAGACGAAGGTCGGCTCGCCGCCCATCGTGAGACGCACATCGCGGGCGCACAGCGCTTCGTCGACGCGATCGCCGAGGCGGTCGATGGCCTCCCACTGTGCGTGCGTGTACGGTTTGGTGACGCGCGGCGGTTCGTGCACGCGCGTCACCGACATCTCGAAACCGAACGTCACCTCGCAGGGATCGACGGTTCCCGAGATGGGCGACGCCGAGGTCGGAATCGCGGCGCACGCGAGTGGGATGTGGCCTTCACCGGCGAAGAGGCCGGACGTCGGATCGAGCCCAACCCAGCCGGCTCCGGGAAGGTAGACTTCACACCAAGCGTGCAAGTCGGTGAAGTCGCGTTCGGCTCCCGACGGGCCGTCGAGCGCTTTCACGTCGGGCTTGAGCTGGATGAGATAGCCGGAAGCGAAGCGGGCCGCAAGGCCAAGGCGCCGCAACAGATGCACGAGCAGCCACGCGGTGTCGCGGCACGACCCGGAACGCTTCTCCAGCGTCTCGTCGGGCGTCTGGATTCCGGGCTCGAGACGGATGACGTAGGCGATGTGCTGCTGGAGCGCCGCGTTGACGCTGAAGAGAAATGGCGTGGTGTCTCTCTTGGTGAGGTCGATTCCCGCGAGGTACGTCTCGAATCGCTCGCCGAGGGGCTCGGTGACGAGGTAGGGTGCGAGTTCGAGCGCTAGCGTCGGATCGTAGCTAAAGGGATACTGCTCGGCCGAGGCTTCGAGAAAAAAGTCGAACGGATTGATGACCGAGATCTCCGCGACCAAGTCGACGGTCACCGAAAAGAGGTCGGTCATCTCCGGCATGAGGACGCGCGCCAGCCAATTGGCTTGCGGGTCCTGTTGCCAATTCAGGAAGTGGTCGGCCGGCCGGACGTCGAGTTGGTAGGCGACAATTGGCGTACGGCAGTGAGGAGCCGGCCGGAGACGGATGACTTGCGGCCCCAGCTTGATGGGACGGTCGTACGTGTAGCGCGTCGCATGGTGGAGGGCAACCCGAAGACTCATGACCCTCTTACACTCGCGCTTGGGCGGCTAAGGCCTCCCAAAATATGTGACGACGACCGCCGACGATTGGCTAGGGGGAGGTCGGTGTTGTCACACTGAGCGGCGATGCCGTGGCGATTGGAGCGGAGGAAGCCGGCGCGGCGGGGGTGCGGGTGCCGCTGTGAATCCGGGTGGTATGTCGAAGAGCGACGCATCAGCCGGCGTTAGCGCATGCACGTTGCCGCGCTCGGAGAGGGCGGTCATTTTCATCGTTCCGAGCGGCGTCTCGTTCTCGATGTCGACGCGGCGGTAGAGAAAGAACTCCCTGAGCCATGGCGCGGGCTCCGTCGCTTGAGAACTCTGCGCGCTCGCTGTGAACTTGCAGCCCATAACCGTTACTCCCGCTAGCGGCTTCATTCCGCCCAGCGAGTCCATCGGCTGCCGCAATTTCATTGGCTCCGGCTCTGTGGGGTCGACGTATTCGGTGAGCGTGGTATCGGTGTGCACGGGCGGACACGTGCCGGTGCGGTCTGCGCCGACGACGTCACGCGTCAATTGGTATCCATAGGCCGTGACGCCGTCGATCTGTCGTGGACCGAGCGACGTGCTTGGAAGACCTGACGATTCGATGAGCTCCGCTCCCGTCTGCTGGTTCGAGGGCATTGCGGCTTGGAGTCCTGCCGAAGCAACGCAGCTTGGTCCTGTGGTTGCGAGATCGCCTGGGCGGCGCTTCCTGCGACGATGCGATATGTCTGCGCGGCGAGGTCGAGGTAGATGATCTGACCTCGGTCGGGGCGGTCAATGGTGGCCTTCTTCGTGTTGAGGTCATCGACGCGCGACAAAGCGCCGAGGAATCGATAGCGCTGGACGAGCCCCGCTTGCATGCGTTGTGCACGACCGAGCAAACCGTTGCCGCCAAGTGTGCCGGACCCCGCGGGTGGTGGATAGCTATCGTCGGCGACGTCGTTGGCTAGCAATTGCGCTTCGAGCGCGGCGAAGCCGCCAGGCTGCGGCACTGCGATATCTATGTAGTAGCGGTCGATTTGGTCAAAAGCGATCGCCGGTGGGGAGGTAGGTGTCGCCACCGCGGTTGGTGGCGCACTCGGAGCAGATGACGGCGTAGCCGTCGCCAGGTCGGCCACGAGCAGAATCGCAAAAAGCATACAGCTTCTGTCCTCCGCGCCGCTCGTTCTTGCCTTTTGCGCGGCGCGGCGGTATCAAAAGTGCTATTCCCGGAAGACAACGAACGGCCGGCCCGATCTCGCGGGCCGAACAAAGACTCCCCGGCGAATCGCAGGACGATGAGAAGGGTCACGCGTGGCTGATGTGAGGGGACGAGAGTTTAGGTGCCGACGCGTCTTTGAAGGGCGGCTGCGCGGTGGCCATGAGCACACGGAGGTTCGTGAAATGCTCGTTATTCACATCGAACGTCTCGCGCAGACCGGCTCGTCCCTCTTGAGCCTCGCGGGCGCCGATCACGTTTTCTTTGACGCCGCTCGATAAAACGAAATCGTCTCGGCGAGGCCGCTCTCGAAAGAAGTTGCGTCGCCCCAAAAACGTGCGGCAAACTTCGACGAGTCGACGATGTAGGGGCGGTCCCATTGAAAACGCATCTCTTGCAGTTCGCCGATTTCTTTGACGAAGAGCCCGATGAGCGGTACCGTCGCAGGCGGCAATATGACGAGCCGTCTGGGAACGCCGATCAGGTCGGCGCTGAGGGCTAACACCTCGCGCAACGTGCGCGTGGGTGCATTTGGAACGTGCCAGGCTTCTCCGTAGGCATCGTCCGGCGCGTCGGCGAGGCTGAGCAGCGCTCGGGCAACGTCGGGAACGTAGGCAAAGTCGTGTGGATGGTCAACCGGCGAATAGGGGGTGAAAGCCGCGTTGCCGGCAAGCTGACGGACGACCCCGTAGGTGCTCATGAGGCTCATTGGTACACCGGGTCCGTAGAAGTCGGATGCGCGGACGGCAACCGCGCGCACGCGGCCGCTATCGTGCGCCGATTTCCATAACCTCGTCACCTCGGCGCGAACGACGGGTTTACGTCCGTAGGTCGTGAGCGGCATCTCTTCAGTGAGCGGACTGGTCTGTGGGCCGTACATGTACAGATTGTCCGCGAAGACGAGCCGCGCCCCCGAAGCCGCGCAGCCTGCGATGAGATTGGCCATGGCTTGCGGCCATGCGCGCCGCCACAGGGCCGAATCGTAACGGAAACCGAGGCAGCAGATAACCGTATCGACCCCGGCGCACGCCTGGATCGCCGCTTCACGATCGGTGCAATCGGCCGCCAGAAAGGTGCAGCCTTCCGGTAGAGGCTGAGGCGCCGTGCGCTGGACCAGACGCACCGCATCGCCGCGGCGCGTGAGTATAGATGCGACGGTCCGGCCGAGGCCGCCGCAACCGAAGATGCTGATATTTCGCATTACTAGCGCGACGCAATACCAGGGATGAAGCTATTTGTTTCGCGACGCGACCGGTGCGCTGCTCGAGGCGCGGTCTGCCGCTTTCTGAAGGGCGGCGATGTCGAGTTTGTCCATCTTCAGCATCGCTTGCATGACGGCATCGGATTTTTCGTCGTCTTCATCGTTCAAGAGATCGCCCAAGAGGGAAGGCACGATCTGCCACGATACACCGAATTTGTCTCTGAGCCAGCCGCAACGGCTCGTCTCGCCGCCTTCGGAGAGCCGCTCCCAAAAGTGATCGACCTCAGCCTGCGTCTCGCAACGGACGAAGAACGAGATTGCCGGGGTGAAGGTGAACACCGGGCCACCGTTGAGCGCCATGAACTCCTCTCCGTCCAGTTCGAACGTCACGGACATGACCTTTCCGTTCTCGCCGGGGCCGTCATCGCCATAACGGCTGACGTGTTCGATCTTGGAATTCTTGAAGATCGAGGTATAGAACTTCGCCGCATCTTCGGCCTGTGCGTCGAACCACAGGAAAGGTCTGATCTTTTGCATCTCGTTCGCCTCCGGGAAAGCCGGTGTTGCTTTCTATGGTACGGTTATGCCCCGCTCCGGAGTCAGCACCTCGGCACGCTTATGCCGGAACGGGCTGCGCAGCCGAAGCGGCCTCCAGCGCGGCAAGGTATTGATGGATGAAGGCGATGCTCATGCTGCCTTCGCCCACGCCGGCCGCGACGCGCTTGATCGAGCCGTGCCGAACGTCGCCGGCGGCGAAGATTCCCGGAATGCTCGTCTCGAGAAGGTATGGATCGCGTTCCAGCGGCCACGGGTGGTGTGCCGCGGCGCTGAGATCCAAGACATCGCGGCCCGTGCAGATGTAGCCGTTCTCGTCGCGGATCAGCTCGTCGGGTAGCACACATGTCTGAGCGTCTGCGCCGATGAGCACGAAGAGGGCATTGGTTGCGCGCGTGCGGCGCTCGTTGGTGCGGACGTTGCGCACGACGATCCGCTCGAGATGATGCTCGCCCTCGACGGCCGCGACTTCGCTCTCCGTCTCGATCGTGATGTTGGCCTTGGTTGCGAGCTGATCGATGAGGTAGTGCGACATGCTCTTCGCCAGCGAATCGCCACGCACGAGCAGGGTAACGCGAGCCGCATAGTTCGAGAAATACATCGCCGCCTGTCCCGCGGAGTTGCCGCCGCCCACCAAAAAAATCTCCTCGCCACGAATCGCCAGCGCCTCCGTGCGCGCGGCTCCATAATAGACCCCGCGACCGGCGAAATCGGCGATCCCTTCGGCCTGGAGTTTGCGCCAGGTCACTCCGGTTGCGAGCACCAGCGTCTTCCCCGCAATTCGCTCGCCGCCGTCGAGCAATACCTGATGCGCCTCGCCGTCGCTTGCCGGGACGATACCCACCACGTCACGCGCACTGAGCATCTCGGCGCCGAACCGCTTCGCTTGCTGCCATGCGCGCATGCTCAATTCATCGCCGGACAGCCCGGCGGGAAAGCCGAGGTAGTTTTCAATTCGCGAAGACGAACCGGCCTGGCCGCCCGGTGCACTCCGCTCGACGAGCAGCGTCCGTAAGCCTTCCGAAGCCCCGTACACGCCCGCCGCAAGCCCCGCCGGGCCCGCGCCGATGACGACCACATCGTACACTTGATTCGGCGCAGGCGCCGTCTGTAACCCGAGCCCGCTTGCGATTTGACGATACGACGGTGCGGTCAAAAACGTCCCGTCCGGCAATACCACGACCGGGAAGCTGCCATTGAGCGCCACGCCGGGGAAACGGATGCCGATGTTCGGATCCTCGGGCTCGAGCCAATGAAACGCAACCTGATTGCGCGCCAAAAAATCGCGCACGTCGTGACAGTCGAGATCGTAGCGATTGCCGATGATCGTCACCGTTGGCAACGGCGTGTCGAGGGCGACCTCTTGCAGGTGACTGACGCGGGTGACCATCATGCGAACGATCTGCTCGCGCAGCTTGTCACAACTCACGATGAGTTCGCGGAAGTCCGCGCTGTCCAGACGCAGCAGACGCGAAGGCTCGAGAGCACGCAAGCTCGCCACCGCCGGCGAGTTGAGCAGCAGAGGAACTTCGCCGAAATACTCACCCGCTGCAAACGTCCCAATCGGACGGTCTCGTTCACCAATGCGCTTCGAGATGGCGATCTGGCCGGAGAGCAACCCGAAGAAGGAGGGCGACTCGCCTTCGTGCAGGAGCCATTCGCCGGTTCGGACGTGGATGTCGGCGGCGCGCGCGGCGATGGCCTCTCGCTCGCGCACGGGAACCGCCGAGAGCAGCGGTATGGCAAGAAGGGTCTCTGCGTCTATCATACGAGTCGTCTCCGGCGCCTGGGCCGCTCTCTTCGTGTGAAGAAACCAAGCTCCCTGATACCTGAGGAGTCCGCTGGGGTAGAACGTCCCCATGAGCACGACCGCCGCCCCCGATCTCACCACGACCGCCCCACGCAGTGGACGCGACCTTCTCGGTCGTTACGCGTGGCTGGGGCGTTTGGCCGACAAAGTGCGCGCCGAGCACGCCGGGACCAGCGGCGACTACGTCGCCTACTGTGGCCTCTCCACAGGTTTTCTCGATCGGGCCGACGTTCGCGCAGAAGAATTCGACCGTCTGATTCGAGAGGGCGCAGACGACGCGGCGCTGGTGCGCTACTTCGACGAGCACGTCGACGACGCGCATCGCGAAGCCGCCAATTCGTTCGTCCTCGACGAGATGAAGGAGCATCTCGACGAACAAGATGCCGAAGAACGGCCGGCGCGCGAAGGCCGCGGAGGCTAAGAAGTCGCCTTGCCGGCGACGCGAGGGTCGACCCCGGCGGGATGCTCCGTGAGGCTTCGGAGTTCCGCGGGCGCCGTCGTCTTCGCCGTCCCGGCGCGTACCTTCGTGAATTCCGCCCCCAGCAAGAGGAGCGCGGCGGAGTAATAGATCCACAGGATGGCAACGAGCAGGGAGCCGGCGGCTCCATAGCCTGAGGCGATCCCCGCAAAGCGAAAATAAACGGCGAGAGCAGCTTCGCCCAACGCAAAGAGCACCGCCGTCGCCGCGGCGCCGAACCATACGTCGCCCCAGGCAATCTCCACGTCTGGAAGTACCTTGAACATCGCCGCAAACATGACCATCGCTATGGCGGCGGTCGTGACTTCCGTGAGAGCGGCGAGGAACGTGGGGCTTCCGATAATTGGGAGGCGCGCCAGCACGTGCGTCCCAACGAAATCGATCGCCACATTCCCGAGCAAGCTCACCAGCAAGAGAAAGCCGACGACCAAGATCATCCCGAACGACGTTGCGCGAGCGCGGAGCAGCTGCTTCCACCCCCCTCTGATCGCCTCGACGTGCCAGACGGTGTTGAGGGCATCTTGCAGCGAGGAGAAGAGGGCCGTCGCCCCACCGATGAAGGCAACCCAGCCAAATATTTGCGCGACCACGCTTTGACGCGGCTTGTCGAATGAGGCCGTAATGATGCCGCGCACCGCATCGGCGGTCGGAGCACCGGCGGCGTGCCGTATCGGTGCGAGTAGGGCGTCTTCGGCGACATGATGACCGTGGCCGCCGTTCTGCACACCGATGACCCAACCAACGATTGCGATCACCACGATGAACAGCGGGGCAATGGAGAAAAGCGCTGAGTACGCAATCGCCGCCGCGAGGCGCAGCGCCTTATCCTCCCCAAATGCGGCCCAGGTCGTCTTGAGCAGCGAGAGATTTATTCTCGCTGCCTGCCCTCCGCTCGCAGCCGCCTCGCCCGCCATGGACCTGAGAATCTCCAGTTGGTGCCGGCTCCAAACCCCAGCGCCCGCCGGGAGTGCGGAGCTTCGGCTAAACGCTCTTCACGTCGAGCAAGCGGCGTGCACATTTCTCGGCCCGCGCTTGCAGGCGCGCTCACGTCAAATCGTTATGCCGGTGTCGTTTTTGGCCATTCGCGGTTACGGGGCGGTGGCGGCACCGATGAAGGAGGCGATGTCGGCGCGGAGCTTGTGCCGCGATGCGGGGTTCAGGTAGATCATGTGGCCCGACGGATAGTAACCGAGCGTGACGTGCGAGCGTAGCTCGGGGGCGATGCCGAGGTGACGCAGCGCCAGCTCGGTGCCGAAGAAGGGGGAGGCGAGGTCGAACCATCCGTTGGCCGCGAAGACGCGCAACGTCGGATTGACGGTCAAGGCGCGTGCCAAATCCGGGATGAGATTAGGGTCGAAAGTCGACACCTGCGGATCTGATTGATCGCGCGAAAAATTCCACGCCTGACCGACTTCCCCATAGTTCTCGGGTAGGTAGGGCTGGTTGTCGTCGAAGTGGAGATCGTCGTGCACATACCGGTTGAATTCGCTCACGAAGACGTCTTCGATCATCATGTCGGTGGTCGGATCGTATGAGGGCGAGTCCGCCGTGCGGTCGAGATCGTAGCCCAAGAAACGTCCGTCGAGCCGTCCGACGATGAGCCCTCGATCGCGCAACAGCTCTTTCTCGAAGTGCGTCGGGTCGATGCGCAGGTTCGCCTCTTCGATGTAGCTCGTGCTGAGCCCGAGATCTGCGTGCAGCGTCTGCACGATACGGTCGCGCTCGGACGCCGGCAAGGTATCGCCTTGAAGTAGGGCGGTCGCATAGGGTCCGGCCGCAAAGGCGCGCACGCCGTCCAGAAAGCTTTCGAGTGTGCCCGTTCGCGCTGGAAGTGCGTTTTGATACCACGCGACCGCTGCTTCCGACGGTAAGAAATTGACGTAGACGCGATCGTCGCCGGCGGTAGCCGGGTCCAACGCCGAAAGATCCAAGTACGAGCTTATGAGCACCACGCCGTTGATGCCGACGCCCGCCGCTTCCAGACGGTTCACGACGTTCGCTGCGCGCGCGGTGCCATACGATTCGCCAATTAAAAATTTGGGCGAGCCCCACCGGTCATTCTGCGTGAGCCACCTCTGAATGAACTGGGTGAAGGCGCGAGCGTCCTGGTCGACACCGTAGAAGTCGTCCTTGGTTCCCTTCCCGACGATACGACTGTAGCCGGTCCCCGGGGCGTCTACGAAGACGAGATCGGTAGCGGTGAGCAGCGTGTCTTCGTTCTCTACCATCTTGCCCGGCGGCCCAATTGGACCGGTGTCGTTGGTCGCCACCCGGACCGGAGCGAAGGAGCCCATGTGCAGCCAGACGCTCGAGGATCCGGGGCCGCCGTTCCAAAGAAAGGTGACCGGACGTGTCGCGTGCGCTGGACCATCGAGTGCGTAGCTCACCGAAAACATCGCAGCCGTCGGCTCATCCGCCTTGTCACGCAGCATCGTGAAGCCGGCCGTCGCGGTATAGCGCAATACGTGGCCGTCGACGACGATTTGATGATGCGTTACCGCGGTACGCGCCGGCAGATCGGAAGGACCGTTCGACGGCGCATCGGCAGCCGCACTGAAATCGACTTGGAAGAGACCCAGTACGACGACTAGGGCCAACACGCGTAACCGAAACACCCGTCACCTCATTCGGCATCCGGGGTTCGGTAGGCGAAAAGCGCCTCCTTGGGATATGTGGCGCGCCCTGCTGTTGCGGGGAAACCGCTTCTCGTGCCGCTCGGATATTATTTTCGATAGTTGACCGCATAAATTCGCCGTGCGAGCATGACTTCATGAAAAGACGAGAGGCGATTGTCGCGGCTCTTCTCCTCGGTGTGCTGCGACCGTGCGCCGCTTGGGCGGCTTCGAGCGATCTGACGCTGAGCACCGCGACCGGACAGATCGCGGGGACGCTCGAGATGCCCGAGACGCCGGTGGGACCGGCTCTCCTTGGCGCGCAGGGGCCTGTTCCGGTGGTTCTCATCATTGCGGGGTCCGGACCGACGGACCGCAACGGAAACAATCCTATGGGCGTCACCGGCAACACCTATCGCTTGCTGGCGGAGGCGCTCGCCGCGCACGGCATCGCTTCGGTTCGTTACGACAAGCGCGGGGTCGGCATGAGTAAGGCGGCAATGGTCTCCCCGTTGACGTTCTCCATCTACGTCGACGATGCTGTCGGCTGGGTGCGGATGCTGCGAGCGGATCCGCGTTTCTCGCATGTCGTCTTGGCCGGTCACAGCGAAGGCTCGCTGATCGCGCTGCTTGCCGCAGCGAAGACACCGGTGGACGGCGTGATCTCTCTGGAGGGCGCGGGGCGCCCGATCGGCGACGTGCTCACCTCGCAAATCGAGGCGCAGGGCCCGTCTGCCGCACCGCTGCTGGGACCGCTCCAAAACGCTATTACCGACCTGCGTGCCGGCCGCGATCCGCAAGACCTCCCGCCTGCGCTCATGCCGCTCTTCCCGCCGTACCTCTACGCGTTTCTGCATGAGGTGCTCAACATCGACCCGGCCACGGCTGCAGCGCAGGCGAAAGCGCCGCTGGCCATCGTGCAAGGCGAGGCCGACATGCAAGTCGGCGTCGAGGACGCCAAACGCCTCGCGGCAGCCAGACCCGACGCAACGCTCTCGATTCTGCCGCACATGACGCACATGCTCAAGGATGCAGCTGACGATACCCGCGCCGCGAATCTTGCAACGTACACGGATTCTTCGCTTCCGTTAGACGCTGCGATGGTACAGGGAGTCGTTACCTTTGTTCAGAGCCTGAATCACTGAGCGAGGTCAGGGCGGCACTACGAGCTCTTGCATTCTTTGCGCTGCAGCTGAGCAGGCGATGTCCTTCCACGGGCGTGCCAACTGGCAATGTTGCGCCGGTCGTTTGACTGCACCGAGGCCGGGTACGAATGTCGCAGCTGACAGAAAGAGAGAGGCCCCGTTGTGGATGCTATTGCCCTATTGAAGGCGGACCATCGTAAAGTAGAAGAGCTCTTTGCCAAGATCGACGAGCTTGGCCCCAACGCGCACGTTTCCCGCGCGCGGATCTTCGCCGAGATCGATCGCGAGCTTGGGACGCACTTGGAAGTCGAGGAGACGATATTCTACACCGCGGTCAAGACCGCTGCGGCGAAGGAGAGCGAGCTCAAGGAAGAGGTACTGGAGGCGTACGAAGAGCACGCCGGCGCCAAAGAGTTGCTCGCGAAGATCGCCTCCTTGGCGCCTGAAGACGAGAGCTACAACGCGAAGCTGCAAGTGCTCATGGAGCAAGTGAAGCATCACGTCAAGGAAGAGGAGACGACATTCTTCCCCAACGTGCGCAAGCTTTTCGACAAAGCCGAACTCGAGGAGCTGGGCGACAAACTCGCGCAAGCCAAAGAACGCCGGCTTCAGAGCGTATAGCCGGTGAGCGTGCCTGAGGAACTCGATACCGATCGTGAGGAGAGCGAAACGATCGCGGAGGCGGCCGCCGCGGGTCCGACTATCGCCGAGCCTGCTCCTTCGGGAGAGAGTCTGCCTTCGTGCGCGACGGTTCGAACGGCGCGACGGGCGGGCACGTTCTTCCCCCGAGCATAACGGCCACGCGCCTTCGCGCGTGGCCGTTCCCTATGGCGCCGTCGACGTTGCGACCAACCGGTTGCAGAAGCCGCGATACCGCGAGAGGATGACTGCGAGTTCCTCGGCATCGTCGTCGTTGCCGCACTGCTCTTGATGCTCGACGACTTGCGCGACGAGGTCGTGCGCTCGCTGCAGCGCCATATGTGGGTCGTCTACGAACTCCCTTTGGAGCCGGCTCAACTGAAGGGGGAGCATCTCGATCCAGTCGCGCGACGACAGCGCCTCGAACGTTCCGCGGCGGACGTGCCCGTCGTGGGTCTCTTCAGCCTCGGCCACGGCTTCAGTGCTCGCATCCTGCTTCATGGGCCGTTCTTACCCACGACCTCGCAGGTGTCAATCCTAAAAATGGGGTGTGCGCGAGCGGCTTGTTATGCTCCGCTGACGAGCGTCGCGTCCAGCGCGATCTCGACACCGGCGAGCGCCTTGGAGACCGGACAATTCGCTTTGGCGTCTTGGGCGATCTCCTGAAAGCGCGCGGCATCGATTGCCGGAACGTCGCCGGAGACCTGCAGGTCGATCCGCGGGATCGAGAAACCGCCGGGCACCTGCGTGAAGTGTACCGTCGCCGTCGTCGTCAGGCTCGTCGGCGTGAAGCCGGCGGCGCCCAGCGCCGCATCGAGCGCCATCGTGAAGCAGCCGGCGTGCGCGGCACCGATCAGTTCCTCGGGATTGGTCCCGGCGCCGTCTTGCATGCGCGAACGGAACGAATAGGGAGCGGTGAGCAGACCACTCCCGAGCGAGACATAGCCCTCCCCGTGCTGGAGATCGCCCGTCCACTGGGCCTTCGCCGTTCGCTTGAGATCGATCGTATGCGTCGCCATGATGCTTGCTCCTGTGCTTGCTTGACTTGTTCTCCTGGGCTTCGCTCGGCAATCGGCGACCTCCCGGGTTGCTCTCCGGCTCATTTCCCGGTACAATCGCCGGGTTGTCGAGCTCGCCCGGAGCTCTTTCATCGCTAACCATATCCGGGCCGTGGTGCCGCCGGCGCCACGTGTGTAGGGCCGGGGCTTTCGTCTTCGGCCATCACCACCTACATGAAAGAGAGCCATGGCCACCAGTACCAAAAAACGCGCCGCCGCGAAAAAAGAGCGGCGTCCCAAGCGCAAAGTCTGCACCTTTTGCATGGAGAAGCAGACGACTGTCGACTACAAAGACGTACAGCGCCTGCGCAAGTACATCTCCGAGCGCGGGAAGATCCTCCCGCGGCGTATCTCGGGGAATTGCGCGAAGCACCAGCGTCTGCTGACGGTCTCCGTGAAGCGTGCGCGCGTCATTGCCTTCCTCCCCTTCGTGGCGGAGTAGCATATGCGCGTCATCTTGCTCTCCGAAGTGAAGACACTCGGCAAAGTCGGCAGCATCGTGGAAGTCGCCGACGGCTACGCTCGGAACTATCTCCTGCCCAAGCGGCTTGCGGCCGAGGCCTCCAAAGGCGCAATTGAACGGTTCGAGCAGCAACGCCGCTCCAAGGCGCGCCTCGACGCCGAGGCGCTCGCCGAAGCAAACGAACTCGCGCAGCGCCTGGAGGGGACGACGCTTCCCGTTCCCGTGCGCGCCGGCGGTAACGGGAAGCTGTTCGGTGCGGTGACCAACGCACAGGTAGCTCAGGCAATCCACCAGGAGTTGGGTGTCGAGCTCGACCGGCACAAGATCGAGGTTCCCGAAAATATCAAGTCGTTGGGCTCGTATCCGGTGGAGATCCGGCTTGCCAAGAACGTCGTCGCCAAGACGACAGTGAAAGTCGTCGCTGCCGCGAATTAGGACGTTGTGACACAGGGCGCAGACCCAGCGTACGTCGCTCGGTTTCGCCGCAAGTACGGCGGCGATGACGGCTTGCGACGGTACGTCGCCGCGCTCTACGAGCTGCTCTCGACGACGCTCGGTGCGGATAAGATGGTGCTGCGCGCGGGGAAACTCAACGCGCTCAAACTGATGCGCTCCAACCTCTTACCGGAGCGCATCTTGGCATTGCAGCGCTTGGTCTTCGAAGATCCCACACTCGATCGGCTTCCCGCCCCGGGGAAGTTCCGCGAAGCGATCGTCGAGATCGAAGACGGTCTGGCCGATCTGATCGCGCAACGCACGGTCGAAGACAACATCGAACGCAAGATCAACACGAAGATGGCCGAACGCCATCAAGACTACCTCAAAGATCTCAAACTCGAAGCACTGCGCGAAGACGGTGGGCCCGAGACCCCCGCGACGCAGAAGAAGCTCGCCGAACTCGATGCGCTCTCACAGCGCTCCCTGAGCGCCTCGACGTTGCAGCTCCTTCGGCCCGCGAGCCTCGCCGACGTCGTCGGCCAAGAGGCGGCGATCCGCTCGCTGCTCGCCAAGATCAGCTCGCCGTATCCGCAGCACGTGATCTTGTACGGTCCGCCGGGAGTCGGAAAGACGACGGTCGCGCGGCTGGTACTAGAGGTTGCAAAGCAGCGGAGCTATACGCCGTTCCGCGAGGACGCGCCGTTTGTCGAAGCGAGCGGCTCGACCTTGCGGTGGGATCCTCGTGAGACGACCAATCCATTACTCGGAAGTGTGCACGATCCGATCTATCAAGGGAGCCGCCGCGATTTTGCCGAGAGCGGAATCCCCGAGCCGAAACTGGGCCTGGTGACCAAGGCGCATGGCGGCGTCTTGCTCATCGACGAGATCGGCGAGATGGATCCGCTCCTGCAGACCAAATTGCTCAAAGTGCTCGAAGACAAGCGCGTAAGTTTCGAATCGTCGTACTACGATGAACATGATCCGGCCGTTCCGGCGTATGTGCGCCGTCTCTTCGCCGAAGGTGCTCCGGCGGATTTCATCTTGATCGGCGCGACGACGCGCGACCCGTCGGATATCGATCCGGCGATCCGTTCGCGCTGCGCGGAGGTCTTCTTCGAGCCACTCACCGAGCCGCAGATTCGCGAGATCACGATCGGCGCCGCCAAGCGTCTGGGCGTCAAACTCGCACGCACCGTCCCCGACCTCATTGCCTCCTATACGATCGAGGGACGCAAGGCGGTGCAGATTCTCGCCGATGCCTTCGGTAATGCGCTCGACCGGGAGAAGGGGACCAAGCGGGTGACGATCCTTGAAAGCGACGTGACGACGGTCGTGCAGTCGGGGCGGCTCGTGCAGCACTCTCCGGTGCGCGCGCGCCGTTCGAAAGAGGTCGGCAAGACGTTTGGTCTGGGCGTCGTGCACTACGTGGGAAGCATCATCGAGATCGAGGCCGTCGCCTTTGCGACCGAATCACATAAAGGGACGGCGCGCTTCAACGAGACCGCAGGCTCGATGGCACGTGACAGCGTCTTCAACGCGACCTCAGTCGTACGCGTCCTCACCGGCATCGACCCGCTCGATTTCGACTTGCACGTCAACATCGTCGGCGGCGGCAATATCGATGGTCCCTCCGCGGGGCTGGCGATCTTCTTCGCGCTCTATTCGGCCCTCACCAAGACGCGGCTCGTCCAGGATATCGCGCTGACGGGGGAGCTCTCGATTCAAGGGAAGGTGCATCCGGTCGGTGGCATCGCCGAGAAAATCTATGCGGCGCGACAGGCCGGGATGCGCGCGGTGATCATTCCCAAGGAAAACCAGCGCGAAGTCGGCGTGCAGAGCGGCATCGAGGTGATCGCCGTTAGCACGGTCGACGAGGTCTTTGCGGCATTCGGTTTGCCGAGCGTTCGGCCGGCGGCTGCGGCCGTGCGCCGGCGCACGCGCGCGGCAACAACGCGCTGATGGCGCTGAGCGCAGCCGGCCTCAAGACGATCGAACGCATCCCGCCTCAAAATCTCGAGGCGGAGATGGCCGTCATCGGCTCGATCTTGGTCGATCGCGAGATGATGGCGACCGTGAGCGAGATCCTGCAGCCACAGGATTTTTACGCACACGTCCACGAGTCGATCTTTCAGGTGCTCGGCGGCCTCTACGAGCGCGGAGAGCCGCTCGACAAAATCACCGTCGGCGAGGAACTCAAGCGACGCAACTTGCTGGAGAAAGTCGGCGGGCTCCCCTACCTGACGGCGCTGATGGATACGGTACCGACGGCGGCTTCGGCGGAGTACTATGCGCGCATCGTTCGCGAGAAGTCGGCGCTGCGCGGGCTCATCCATGCGGGTACGCTGATCTCGCAAATCGGCTACGAGGCCGAAGAAGACGTCGAGGGCGCGCTCGATCGCAGTGAACAGATCGTCTACGACGTCGGGCGGCGCCAGCTGCGCGGCAAGTTTTATCCGATCGCCGGGCTGCTCAAAGGGGCCTTCGAACAGATCGATCAGCTCTTTCACAACCGCGGCAACCGTACCGGGCTGACGTACGGTTTCCGCGACATCGACGATTACACCGCGGGCTTGCAGCCCGGAAATTTCATCATCGTCGCTGCGCGGCCCGCGATGGGCAAGACGAGTATGGCACTCACGATGGCTGCCGCCGCGGCCAAAGAAGAACGCCGGCCAATCGCCTTCTTCTCGCTCGAGATGACGAACATGGAGCTGGTGACGCGCCTGCTCTGTGCCGAGGCGCGCATCAACGCGCAGAACCTCCGGCGGGGTGCGATCAAAGACCACGAGTGGGAGAAGATCTCCGAAGCGATGGGGGCGCTCTCGCAGGTGCCCATCCACATCGATGATTCCGGGGCGCTCACCGTGAGCGAGATTCGTAGCCGGTGTCGCCGGCTGCAGTCGGGTGACGGACTCGCGGCGATCTTCATCGACTACCTGCAGCTCGTGCAGCCTGGGCTCTCCAAGCGCGGTGCGAATCGCAACGAAGAGCTCTCGGAGATCTGCCGGACGCTCAAGTCGACTGCGAAAGAACTGCAAGTTCCGATCGTGGCGCTTGCGCAGCTCAACCGCGGTGTCGAGACGCGCAACGACAAGCGCCCGATGCTCTCCGATCTGCGCGACTCGGGCGCCATCGAGCAAGAAGCCGACATGGTCTCGTTCCTCTACCGCGATGCCTACTACAATCCCGAGAGCGCTCCCGAACCCGACCTCACCGAATTCATCATTGCCAAGCAACGGAACGGCCCGACGGGAACCGTGAAACTCCGCTTCCTCAAGGAGCACACGCTCTTCGTTCCCTACGGCGACGCCTCACACTACAGTTCGCCGTAGAAGACGAGCTGTTACGCCTCCTTTGCTTCAGCTACTTCGTGCATCTCGGGATCGCCGATGCCGTGATGCAAGTACGACCGTGAGAGCCGAACGTATTCGGGTCCGCCGTGGTCGACCCACTCGATGGCGCTCCCTTCGAGTTTCTTTTTAACTTGGGCGGGCGCGCCGGCGGCGACGACTTCGGCGGGAATCTGTGCGCCTGCGGCGACCACACTCCCCGCGCCGATGAGGGCGCGTCGCCCGATGCGCGCTCCGTTGAGGATCACCGCGTTGCTGCCGATGAGGGCGCCGGCTTCGATAACGCAGTCTTCCATGCAGGCGCAGTGGCCGATCGTGACGTCCTCACCGATGACCGTCGCGCTCCCCTCGCTTACGTGGATAACCGCGTTGTCTTGCACGTTGGAACGCGCGCCGATGCGAATGCGCCCGTTGTCGCCCCGAATGACGACGCCGAACCAGACACTAGCTCCCTCGCCGATCTCCACGTCCCCAATCAAGACCGCGGTTGGTGCAACGAAAGCCGAGGCGTCGACCCGCGGGATCTTCCCACGATATTCGATGAACATGGCGCCTCCTGAGCGAAACGAGGTGCGGTGCCCTTCTCATCCTCTCACCCGCGCTTCCTCCGTTGAGTGGCCATCGCCATCAGACTCCCTTGCGCGGGGTCCGGGTCATTCCGCAGCCGAAGGCCGGTAATCCGGAATACTCGGCGGTAAACTACGCCTACGCGGGCCGCGCCGGCCACATTCACGAAGTCGTGACGATCGCGGGGCGCCAATTGGTCAAAGTGGGCTTCGATGACCGCAAGATCGTGTATTACTTGCTCGAGGATCTCCAACTGGACGAAACGGCAGAGCGCGGGACGTTTCACGACGCACGCTAGCGGCCCGGCCACGTGTGGGCGATGTCCTCTCGGATAGCGGGCGTATATTGGCCTGCTCCAATGCTCCAAAAGGACGGGTCCAGCAGTGGGGGACCGGGCGTTTGCAACGGAACGAGCGAGCATGCTAACAGCGATCGACGACGATCCCCAGGAGACACGCGAGTGGCTTGATGCCCTCGACGGCGTGCTGACCCACGAAGGGCCGGCGCGCGTGGAGCTGCTCATCGATCGGGTCGTCGATCGTGCGCAATCGGCCGGGGTGCATCTCCCGCGTGTCGTGCAGACGCCCTACGTGAACACTATTCCGCTGGCGCAACAGCCGCCGATGCCGGGGAACGAAGAGCTCGAGACGCGCCTGCGCCACTACACGCGCTGGAATGCGATGGCAATGGTCGTGCGCGCCAACGAACACAGCTCCGAACTCGGTGGTCACGTCGCGAGCTTCGCTTCGTCCGCGACCCTCTACGACGTTGGTTTCAACCACTTCTTTCGTGGGCCGTCCGAAGAGTTCGGCGGCGATCTGGTCTTCTTTCAAGGCCATTCGTCGCCGGGTGTGTACGCGCGCGCCTTTCTCGAAGGCCGGATCACCGAAGAACAGCTCAACAACTTCCGCCAAGAAGTCGACGGGAAGGGGCTCTCCTCGTATCCGCATCCGTGGCTCATGCCGGACTTCTGGCAGTTTGCGACCGTCTCGATGGGGCTTGGCCCCATCCAGGCGATCTATCAGGCGCGGTTTCTCAAATATCTGCACAACCGCGGCATCGCCGATACGACGGGGCGCAAAGTCTGGTGCTTCGTCGGCGACGGCGAAGTCGACGAGCCCGAGACCCTGGGCGCGATCTCGGTCGCGGCGCGGGAGAACCTCGACAACCTCATCTTCGTCGTCAACGCAAACCTGCAGCGGCTCGACGGACCGGTGCGCGGCAACGGGAAGATCATTCAAGAGCTCGAGCGCGAGTTCGGCGGCACCGGATGGAACGTCGTCAAGGTCATCTGGGGCAGCAACTGGGATTCACTCTTCGCCAAAGATACCAGCGGAAAACTCGCCCAGCTCCTGACCGAGCGCGTCGACGGCGAGTACCAAGGATATCGCAACAAAGACGGCGCGTACATTCGCGAAAAGCTCTTCAGTCTCTACCCGGAGACGGCGGCGCTCGTCGCCGATTGGACGGATCAGCAGCTCTTCAACCTGCAGCGCGGCGGTCACGATCCGCGCAAGGTCTACGCCGCCTATAAGGCAGCCGTCGAGACGCAGGGGCAGCCGACGGTCGTCATCGCCAAGACGATCAAAGGCTACGGGATGGGGTCGTCGGGCGAATCGCAGAACATCGCGCACCAGCAAAAGCATCTGGAATCGCTCTCGATCCGGCAGTTCCGCGATCGCTTCAACATTCCGATCTCCGACGAAGATCTGCCGAAGATGCCCTTCTACCGGCCCCCGGAAGACAGCGCGGAGATGCGCTATCTTCGCGAGCGCCAGAAGACCCACGGCAGTCTCCCGCAGCGCCGCCGGAAATCCGTGGCACTCACCGTTCCCGAACTCTCGGCGTTCAACGCGCAACTGACGAGCACGGGCGATCGCGAAATCTCGACCACGATGGCGTTCGTGCGCATCCTTACCTCGATGATGCGCGACAAGGAGATCGGTCCGCGCATCGTTCCGATCGTTCCAGACGAGTCGCGTACGTTCGGAATGGAGGGGCTCTTCCGTCAACGCGGGATTTACTCGCCGCTCGGGCAGCTCTACGAATCGTACGACTCGGCGACGCTGACGTCGTACCGTGAGGACAAGTCTGGTCAGATTCTGCAAGAGGGCATCAACGAAGCGGGCGCGATCTCGTCGTGGATCGCAGCGGCGACCTCGTATTCCACGAGCAACGTGCCGATGATCCCGCTCTACATCTTCTACTCCATGTTTGGCTTCCAGCGGGTCGGCGATCTGGCGTGGGCGGCCGGCGACATGCGCGCACGCGGCTTCTTGCTCGGAGGAACCTCCGGACGCACTACCCTCAACGGCGAGGGGCTGCAGCACGAAGACGGTCACAGTCAGGTTTTCGCTTCTTTCATCCCCAACTGCATCTCGTACGATCCGACGTACAGCTACGAGCTCGCCGTCATCATCCACGACGGCCTGCGGCGTATGTACGTGGAGCAAGAAGACATCTACTACTACATCACGGTAATGAACGAGAACTACATCCACCCCGACATGCCCGCCGGTGTGGAGGACGGTATTCTGCGCGGCATGTACCTGCTGCGCGACGGCGGCAAAGCCAAGAAGGGGCAGCGCGTTCAGCTCCTCGGCTCGGGGACGATCTTGCGTGAAGTGCTTGCCGGTGCCGAACTGTTAGCGAACGACTTTGGGATCACCGCGGACGTCTGGAGTGTGACGAGTTTCAATCAGCTGCGCCGTGACGGCCTCGACGTAGAGCGCTGGAATCTCTTGCACCCCGGTGAGAAGCCGCGCGTCCCCTACGTAGCGCAGTGCTTGGCGGGACACGACGGCCCGGTTGTGGCGGCGACCGACTACATCAAGACATTCGCCGACCAAGTGCGGGCGTTCATCGATCGGCCCTATCACGTGCTTGGGACCGACGGGTTCGGCCGCAGTGATTACCGGCGCAAGCTCCGCGCCTTCTTCGAAGTCGACCGGCGCTGGGTGGCGCTTGCGGCGCTCAAAAATCTCGCGCACGAGGGTACGGTCCCCGCCTCGACCGTTGCAGAGGCGATCAAGAAATATGAGATCGATCCGAACAAGCCCAATCCGGTGACCGTCTAGTGCCGGCCGTTCAGGAGAGCATCGAGGTTCGCGTCCCGGACATCGGCGATTTCAAAGATGTTCCGGTCATCGACGTCTTGGTCAAACCGGGCGACACCGTCAAGGCCGAGGACTCGCTGATCACGCTGGAATCCGACAAGGCGTCGATGGATGTCCCGGCACCGACGGCCGGCGTCATTCAGGAGGTCAAGGTCAAAGTCGGTGATCGCGTCTCACAGGGTTCGTTGATCCTCACCCTCGGGGGTGCTGCCACGGTGCCGAGCAACGGTGCGTCTGCAGCGCATGCGGCAGCGCCCGCACCCGCCGCCGCCGCGCCTGCGGCACAACCAGCTCCGGCAATTGCCGCGTCGGCAGAGCCGGTGGCGGAAGCGTCTGCGCCTTCAGGCGGCGCTACGATCGAGGTGCGTGTCCCGGATATCGGCGATTTCAAAGACGTTCCGGTCATCGACGTGCTGGTCAAAGTCGGTGACGTCGTCAAACTCGAAGATTCGCTGATTACGCTCGAATCGGACAAAGCGTCGATGGACGTCCCGGCGCCCGCGGCCGGGACGATCGCCTCGCTCGCACTCAAAGTCGGCGACAAAGTCTCACAGGGTGCGTTGATCGGAACGATCACGACAGGGGCGGCCACCGCCGCACGCAACGGCGCGCATCCGGCCCCTCCCAGTGCTCCGGCTCCGACTGCAGCCGCTCCAGCTCCGGTAGCCGCTGCTCCGGTGGTGACGACTGCGGCTCCGTCCGAGCAACACGCGCTTCCGGCGGCTGCCGAGATGAGTGGCGGACCGGTGCATGCCGGCCCCGCCGTTCGGCGGCTCGCGCGTGAACTCGGTCTCTCGCTCGCGCATGTCAAAGGCTCCGGCCCGCACGGCCGCGTCACCAAAGACGACTTGGTGAATTTCGTCAAGCGCGCGGTGCAGGCTGCGCCCCCGGCTCCGGCCGCAAGCGGAACGGGATTGAATCTGGCGCCGTGGCCGAAGGTCGACTTCGCGCAGTACGGACCGATCGAAGTGAAGCCGCTCTCGCGCATCAAGAAGATCTCCGGGCCGAATCTGCATCGCAATTGGGTGATGATCCCGCACGTCACCAACAACGAAGATGCCGACATCACGGGGCTCGAAGAGTTTCGCCAGCAAGTCAACGCAGAACAAGGCGCCTCGGGCGCGAAGCTCACGATTCTGGCGTTCTTGATCAAAGCCGCCGTCGCCGCGCTGCAGAAGTTTCCCGAGTTCAATGCCTCCCTCGACGGCGACAACCTGGTGCTCAAGCGCTACTATCACATCGGATTTGCCGCCGACACGCCCAATGGGCTCGTCGTACCGATCGTCCGCGACGCCGACAAGAAGGGCGTCGTGCAGATCGGCCAAGAGATGCGCGACCTCGCCGCAAAGGCGCGCGACGGGAAGCTCACCCTGGCCGAGATGCAGGGCGGCACGTTCACGATATCGAGCCTCGGCGGCATCGGCGGCACGTACTTCACACCGATCATCAACGCCCCCGAGGTGGCGATTTTGGGTGCGTGCCGTTCGACGATGCGACCGGTCTGGGACGGAAAGGCCTTCGTGCCGCGCCTGATCTTGCCGCTCTCGCTCTCGTACGATCACCGCGTTATCGACGGTGCGGCAGCGGCGCGCTTCAATACGTACTTAGCCAACGTGCTCGCGGATATGCGCCGGGTGATGCTCTAAAGCCGCGAGCCCCTGGTCGTCATGGGACCTCACGCGTACGCCTCGAACGGTGCGGCCGTGAATGTCGTCTGCCCGACTTCGATCAGATAGTCGTCGGGATCGCGGATGTAGCAGCGGATCTCGGTCGCATGCACCTTCGGCTCGGTAAGGAATCTCGCCCCGCGCGATCGCCAAAGTTGGTAGCACGTTGCCATATCTTTAACGCGCACATTGATAAATGAGCTCAGCACGTCGGGCTGCTGCGGCGGGGACGCTACGACCGTGGGCTTGTCGTCGGTCGGGGCGCCCCCGCGGTTGATGGTCAGCCAGATATTGCCCAGACGCAGAAACGTTGGTTCACCCTCGCGCAGAACCGCAGCGTCGAGCACGTCTCGATAAAATGCGACGGAGCGTGCGATGTCCGTGACGATGAGCGTTACCGTCACGATGAAGTCGGTGGTCTCGGCG
>DATJTD010000088.1:0-21535 GCA_035503775.1 Candidatus Acidiferrales bacterium | reverse complement strand
GGGATCACGCGGTCATTTCGAAGGACCCTTCGGTGCTCCTGGACGGGTTGCTCGGTGCCTTGCCCTACATCGCCATTGCGGCCATGCTGTGGCCGCTCGGCCCGGCGGCCCAGGCGGGGGCGGTAACGGGGCTGATCTTGGGGCAGCTCCACGTCTGGTGGCGCCATACCTGCGAGCTCGGCTGGGTCACCCCGGCGCCCTTAGTTCGGGTGGCTCGCGCCCTTCAGATCGTCCTCCCCGAGGACCATGATGGCCATCACCGAAACCCCGAGATCGAGTTCGGCGATATCTTCCGCTTCTATGATGCCCCGGCGCGGGCAATGATCTCCCGGGTGCGTCAGAGTACACGGCGTCGCCGAGTTGCCATGAAACGGCTAGAGCGCATACGCGCGCTGAGACGAACGCGAAGCCTTCGCGGTCTTCACGGCGCCTAATAGCCGGCCGACCGCAATACTGAGGGGTTGATGAATAAGCGGGTCCTGTTTTTAATCTCGGATACGGGCGGAGGCCACCGCAGCGCCGCAAGCGCAATCACCGCCGCACTCGACGAGATCGACACCGGGCCCCGCGGCGTCAGCGCGACCTTCGAACACCGCATCGAAGACGTCGCTGCGCACTGCACCTTTCCGCTCTCGCAGTTGGGCCCCGCCTATAGCGCGGCGCTACGCTTCGCACCCCCACTCTACGGCGCACTGTATCACGCCACCAACGGGCGGCGCCGCTTTCGCAGCGTCATCCGCTTCTGCGAGCCGCTCTACCGCGAGCGTTTGCGCGATCTCTTCATTTCATATGAACCCGACGTCATCGTCTCCGTGCACCCGCTGCTCAACCACGCCGCGATTCGCGCACGCAGCGATGCCGGGATGCAAGACGTCCCACTCATCACCGTGATCACCGACCTCGGGCGCGTCCACGAAGGCTGGGTCATCCCCGAGGCCGACGCAATCGTCGTCCCAGCCAAAGAAGTGCACGAGCGCGCCCGCGAGCGTGGAATCCCGCCGGAGAAGCTGCACCTGCTCGGCCATCCGATCCATCCGCGTTTCGAAGAAGTCACGGCGAGCAAAGTCGAGTTGCGTGCGCAACTCGGCCTTCCGGCGGAATCGACGATCGCCTTACTCATGGCCGGCGGCGAAGGCGGCGGCAAGCTGTTGCCGACGACCCTTGCGCTGGCGAAGGCGAAGCTTCCCTTTCATCTCGTGGTCGTCACCGGGCGCAACGCGGCACTTCGCGCGAAGCTCAACGAACTTGCGCCTTCGCTGCCGACGCCGATGACGGTCCTGGGCTATTGCAACAACATCCCCGAACTCATGCGCGCCGCCGACCTCCTGGTCACCAAGGCCGGACCGGGTGCAATTGCCGAGGCCAACGCAACCGAAGTTCCGGTTGTCGTCTACGACTACGTCCCGGGGCAAGAGCGCGGCAATCTCGACTACGTGCGCACCAACGGCATCGGCGTCGTCGCGCTCACGACCAGCGACGTCGTGCGTTCGGTGCGGCGGATCGTGCACAACCTCGAGCGCCTCTCGACCATGCGCGAGCGCCAAGGCGCCATCGCGCCGCGCGGCAGCTCGCGCCGCATCGCCAAGCTGATCGTCAGCTTCGCCTTTCGCGATTCGGAACGCCCGACGCGGCGTTCGGTGGTGGCTGCCCTCTAGTCGCGCTCTTTGGTCGTCAAGCCGCCGCGGCGCGCCATTACCGCCGCGCCGATACCGCCGGCATCGTTTCCAAGCGACGCCGCAACGAGCTTGGTCGTGCCGCGCGGCGCCATCGTCGTCAGTTCGTCGACTTTGGGGCGCAGCGCATTCAACATGAAGTCGCCGGCACTACTGACTCCGCCGCCGAGTGCGATGAGCTCGGGGTTGACGAAGGCGATGACGTTCGCGATGCCGCGCGCGAGATCGTCGATGAAGCGCGACCATGCCGCCACGCCGTGGGCCTCGCCGGCTTCGGCGGCTTTGCGGATCGCCTTCGAGCCGATGTCACGCTTCTCGCTGAAGAGTTCGCTGCGCGGGAACGACGGCGCGACCGCGAGCGCGTGCCGGATCAGCCCTTGCCCGGAGGCTTGCGCCTCGAAGCAGCCCGTCTTCCCGCAGCCGCAGATGAAGCCGTCGGTGGCGCGGATCTGATGGTGTCCGAATTCCCCTGCGGCGACGGTGTTGCCCAGGAGCAGCGTCCCTTCGGAGACGATGCCGCCGCCGATTCCGGTGCCCAAGGTCAAGAGCACGAAGTTGGCCGTCCCCTTCCCGGTTCCGTACGTGTGCTCTCCGAGGGTCGCGCAGCGCGCGTCGTTGCCGATGAAGATCGGGACGTCGAAGGCGCTGCGCAACGCCTTCCCGAGTGGGGCGTCACGCCAGCCGAAGTTGGGGGAATAGCGAACGGTACCGGTTGCGGGATCGATATTTCCCGGCGAACCCAAACCGATCGCGCTGACGGATTTCACCTTCGCCGCGACCTCGCGGATTGCACCGACGACCAGCTTGACCACGGTTTCGAAGGTGAGATCGCTGATGTCGGCGCCCGAACGAAAGCGTATCTCACCGTCGGTGCCGACGAGGAATGCGCTGACGTGTGAGCCGCCGAGGTCGACGCCGATCGTCAAGGGGTTCTCTTTGGTGACGTTGGCCATGCGACGGCGGCTTCGGTCGGGGGGACGAGGTACCTTGTGGAAGCCGGCTCGTCGCGCGCACCGGATTTCCCGGCGCCCTCGGCAAATCTGACAGGATACCCTGCCGAGAACCCACGGAAGCCACTATGCAGCAGACGATTGACCTCATTTCGCACGCCGCTCTTCGAGAGCTGCGGGCCTTCACGCGCCGCACCAAACAACCGACCGACATCGCGCTGCTCGACACCGAGCCGATGGAGAACGTGCAGTCCATCGAGATCGACGAAGAACACATCACGATCACGTACAACCAGCGCACGACGCATCGTTACAACATCGACGAAGTGACGCACAAAGAGTGGGTCTACAAGTACAACGAGGATCCCGAATTCGTCGACGCGGTCGCGAGCGTGATTGCGCTGGCCCGCAAGAACTTGCGCAACATGCCGGAGAACATCAGTTGCCCGCCGGGCTGCGCCGAATGTTGCAGCGGCTACGAGCCGTTCGTGAACAAAGCAGACGTGCAGCGCATCGCCGATCATCTCGGGCTCTCGTACGACGAGGTCTTGCGCGACTACGTCGTGCAACGGCCCTCGGCCGACGGCTACGTCGTCGGCTATCTGCGCAAAGTCACCGACGACATCGCTTCCCAATGCGTCTTTCTCAAAGGCCGCGCCTCGGGCGAATACTACTGCGGAATCTATCAGGCGCGGCCGCACGACTGCGGAGCCTTTACGCCGATCGGTTGCGAAGACGTGGACGTCGAGCTCGAGCACGGCGGCCCCTACGTCGTGGGCGCACCGTTCCGTCCGAAGCACGCATCGCGCAACGGGCGCTCGGGGAAAAGACCCCGTCGCTGAGACGCGCGTGACGACGACGGCCTACGACGCCGTCGTCGTCGGTGCCGGACACAACGGCCTGGTTGCCGCCGCTTATCTCGCGCGCGCCGGGCGCCGCGTCCTCGTGCTCGAGCGGCGTGAGATCGTCGGCGGCGCAGCCGTCAGCGAAGAGGTGTGGCCCGGCTGGACGGTCTCGACGGCATCGTACGTCTGCAGCCTCCTGCACCCGCAGATCATCGCCGACCTCGCGTTGCGAGCGTACGGCTACAGCGCATACCGGAAAGACCCCGCCTCGTTCACACCGCTCCTCGATGGGCGCTCGCTGCTGCTCGGCCGCGATCAGGCGGCCAACGTGCGCGAGATATCCGCCTTCGACCCGCGCGACGTCGCGGGGCACGCAGCGTTCGAGGCGGAGGCGACGGCGCTGGGTTCCACCCTCGCCGATCTCTTCGACCGGGAAGACGAACGCACGATGCAGCTCGACGAACCCGCGCGGACGACGCTCCACGGTTCGGCCGCTGCGCTGGTCGAACGCTTCGTGCAGACGCCGGTCGTGCAAGCGACCCTCGCAACCGATGGGCTCATCGGCACCGCCGCCGGTCCGCGCGATGCGGGGACGGCGTACGTACTCGCCCACCATTACGCCGGGCGCGCGCTTGGAACGCAGGGCGCGTGGGGCTTCGTGCGCGGTGGAATGGGCGCGATCTCCCGAGCCCTCGCGCGCGCCGCGCTCGCCGCCGGCGCAACGATCATCACGAGCGCCGCCGTTGCACGCGTCGTCGTGCGCGGCGGCGCCGTGCGCGGCGTCGTCCTCGCCGACGGCCGCGAATTTTCCACACCGTGCGTCCTCTCGAACGCCGATCCGATCACGACGTTCGGCGGGCTGCTTCCCCCAAGCGACGTGCCTCCCGAGATCGCGCGTAAGGTGCAAAGCTGGCGCTGTGAAGGCGTCTCACTCAAACTCAACCTCGCACTCGGCGAGCCACCAAACTTCACCGCGCGGCCAGGCACCCAGCTCCAGCCGCATCATCGCGCGACGATTCACGTTGCGCCGTCGCTCGACTACCTGCAATTGGCTTACGCCGACGCACGCCGCCTCGGAGCCTCACCTGCACCGATGCTCGAATGCTTCATGCAGACGCCCACCGATCCGAGCCTCGCACCGCCCGGCAAACATCTGCTCTCCATCTTCGCCCAATATTTTCCGTACGATCGCGCCGACGGCGCATGGACGCCGGCCAAACGCGAGGCGGCCGCGGATTCCATCGTGGCGCTGCTTGCGCAGTATGCGCCGAATCTGCGCAGCGCCGTCGAGGCACGCCAAATCCTCGCACCGCCCGATCTCGAAGCACGCTTCGGTCTGCACAAAGGGCAGATCTTCCACGGAGAGTTGTTGCCGGGACAGATGCTGGGCGAACGCTTTGCGACGCGCACGCCGATTCGCGGGCTCTACCTTTGCGGATCGGGGGCGGCGCCGGGCGGCTGCGTCAGTGGAATTCCGGGGTGGCGCGCCGCGCGCGCCGTCATTGCGTCCCCGGCCGCCGCGTCGGCGACCACGTGCTGACGCGACCGCTACGCCACGCGTAGAAGACCAATCCGACGAAGAGAATCGGTGGAACGACGAGGTAGAGGCCGCCGTCGACTCGCCCGGCCGTCGCCGTCATTGCGACCATGATCGTCGCCAGCACCAGCGCCGCCGGGCGCACGAGCGCACCGAGCATCAAGAGCGCACCACAAACGAATTCCACAGCAGCGACGACGAAGACCGTTATCTCCGGATGCGGAAGCTGCCAGTGACCGAGGAGCGTGACCCACTGCGCGCGCTCGATGAATTCGGTGATCGCGTTTCCCACGAAGAGCAGACCGATGAGCGTGCGTAGCGCGGCGAGTGCAATGGTCATCGGCGCCTCACCGTGCAACTTCGACCCGCGACTCGCGGGCGGCGAATTCGACGAAGCGCAACGCCGGATTCCATTCCTGTGCGAGGCGGATGCTCCATTCGCTCTCGAAGAGCACTAAGGTCGTCCCATCCCAATCTTCGACGAGCTTTGCACTCGCCGGAAGAGAAGCCGACGCAAGGTGTTCGGGCTCGCCGATCACCAGACGCACCAAAGAGAACGGCAGCGACGTCAGGTGCGTCTTCACGTTGTACTCCGACTCCAGCCGGTACTTCGCTACCTCGAACTGCAGCGCGCCAACCGCGCCGAGAATCGGCTCGGTACGTACCTGTCCTGCGGGATAGAAGACTTGTATGGCACCCTCTTCCCGCAGCTGGGCGATGCCTTTCTGAAACGACTTGTACGCGGCGGTGTCGATGCTGCGCATCGATGCGAAGTGCTCGGGCGGGAAGGCCGGAATCCCTTCGAAGCGGAGCAGCTCACCTTCGCAGAGGGTATCGCCGATGGCGAAGCTGCCGGGATTTGCCAGGCCGACGACGTCGCCCGCAAAAGCTTCGTCGACCACTTCGCGCTCACTGGCAAAGAGCTTCATCGGCCGCGTGAGACGGACGTCTTTGCCGGTGCGCATGTTGCGCACCGTCATGTCGCGTTCGAACTTTCCGCTGCAGACGCGCACGAAGGCAATGCGGTCGCGGTGGCGCGGGTCCATGTTCGCTTGAATCTTGAAGACGAAACCGGAGAAGTGGTCGTCCTGCGGGGGAACAGGCGTCGGCACCCGCTCTCCGGAGTGGAGCGCCAGGCGCGGCGTCGGTGACGGTGCTATTCGGCAGAAAGCATCCAAAAAGAGCTCGACGCCGAAGTTGGTCACCGCACTTCCAAAAAAGACGGGACTCGATTCTCCGCGCAGCATCGCCTCGCGATCGAAATCAGCGCCCGCACCATCGAGCAGTTCGATCTCTCCCAAAAACTGTTCGTACGTCTGCTCGTCGCTCAGCTCCGCCAAACGCGGGTCGTGCACGTCGGTCACCGCGACCGGTGCGCGCTTGGCGCCGTGCGTCACGCGCTCGAAGACGTGCACCTCGTGCGTGCGCCGGTCGTAGACGCCGCGAAAACGCTCACCGTTCCCCAGCGGCCAATTCATGGGATAGGCGCCGATACCGAGGACGTTCTCGAGTTCGTCCAAGAGCGAGAGCGGCTCGCGGCTCGGGCGATCCATCTTGTTGATGAAGGTGAAGAGCGGGATGCGGCGCGCGCGGCAGATCGCGAAGAGCTTTTTGGTTTGCGGCTCGACGCCTTTGGCGGCATCGATGAGCATGACGGCGCTGTCGGCTGCGAGCAGCGTGCGATACGTGTCCTCACCGAAATCTTGGTGGCCCGGCGTGTCGAGTAAGTTGATCGTGAATCCGTGATACGGAAATTGCAGCACCGTCGAGGTGATCGAGATACCGCGCTCCCGTTCGAGCTCCATCCAGTCGCTCGTCGCCGCGCGGGCGCGGCGACGAGCCGCAACCTGCCCCGCCGTCTGAATCGCTCCTCCGTAGAGGAGGAGCTTCTCCGTGAGGGTCGTCTTGCCGGCGTCGGGATGCGAGATGATGGCAAAGGTGCGCCGCAAACGCACCGCTTCGTCGAGATCGAGAGACATTCGCTCCCTACTTCATGCGGTAACGGCGAAACTCCGCGAATGGCCCATCGGCGTGCAAAACGGCGAGATCGTCCCCAACGTGAAAGAAGGCGCTCTTCGGCAGAACCAGACGATCGGCTCCGCGCTGCACGACGGCGGAGCCGGAAGCGATGCGCAAGGTGCAGTCGTGCGCGTGCACGACGACTCCCCTCAGTGGAATCCGCTGCGGGAGGTGCGCGAGCACGTAGGCGCGGGGACCACTGATCTCCGAGAGCTGACGAAAGCACTCCGGCAAGACGGAGAGCGCCCAGGGCGCCTCACCCGTAAGCGGCGGCGGGGAACCGGCGAGCTGCGTCCGGTCGCCAGGCTTGGGCGGGACACTGACGTTCACGGAAGCAACCCGGATCGCGACGCTTGCGCGACGAGCGAAGAGGCCGCCGACGAGGATCGCGCCGAGCACCAGGACGGTGGCGAGCACGTAATAGCGCAGCACGTGCTTTAGGCGGCGCTCTCCTCCACGTTTGCCGGCGTGCTCGCCCCCACGCCGCAGCGAACCCGTCCGATGCGCGCGTCGGCCATGCCGTAGTAGACGTCATAGGTGCGCAGCGGGCTCCCGGGGACGACGTCGATCGCCGTCGGGAAGACCACGTTGTTCACGACGCCGCGCAACTCGTCGGGCGTCTCCGGCGAGAAGACGGGTTCGGGAGAACGATAGCGCACGATATCCGGCCGCTCGTACTCGTGAACGATGACGCCGGCACGGTATTTCATGACCCAGCGTTCGCCGCTCCACGAGGCGTCGACCGCGTGGTAGAGCGAGAACCAGCCTTCGTCGATGCGCACCGGCGGCGTCCCACCGCCCGTCTTCAGACGGCCCCACAGCGGGCCCGGCTCGAGGACGATCGTGCTCTCTTCGACATTGAGCAAGTTCCGGCGATCGCGCTGCACCGGTTCGAACGGGATGTAGCCGATGCGCGTGCACTCGCGCTCGTGCGCCGGCATGTCGAGGATGATCGGCACCGCCGCGTTTCCGTCGACCGCCGAGATGTGCAACATCGGCCGATGGTACATCGCTATCGAGAGAACGCCGCTGGGCGAGAGGACGGGCTCCGGGAAGAAGACGCCGTCTTTGTCATCGCCGTTGGGAAGACCCGGCGCAAACTGCACGAGGCCCAAGCGTTCCCAATGATACGCGTCCGCAGATGTGGCAACGGCGATACGCGGACCTTCGGGGCCATACGCGGTGTAGGCCATCAGATACAAGTCGAGTGCGGGGACGAAGGTCACCCGCGGATCTTCGCAGCCGTAGCCGCCGGCGCGTGTGCGCAGTTCGTACGGAGCCTCGGGCTCCAGCACGAATCCGCAGCGCTCGAAGGTCAGCGCCTCGGGCGTCTCATGCACCTCCACAAGCCCGATGCGCGAGGTGTTCCCTTGCGCCACGACGCGCGGGTAGAGCAGCAGCTTTCCGTCGCGCGTACGCGCCGAGGCCGGATTGAGCACCCCCTCGACTTCGAGTGGGCTCTGGTTGGGCGACAACACCACGCCCAGGCGCGCGAAACTCGTCTCGATGGACGCTAACGGAGTCGATTCCATTTACCGTAGCTCTTCGTGCACAGGGGGCTCCGCAGGCGCTCGGGCCGCACGTTTCGCGAGGCCCAGCCGGACGACGAGTTCATGAGGGGCGATACCGGCGGCGTGGGCGAGCTCATTGAGATCGTTTGCCGCGTCGAGTAGCACAACGCTCTTATCGGCTGACAAGTTCCTGCGCCAGAGGACCGTGTACTGCATCCCGACCGAGAGAATACCGTGCACGCCGGTCACGCGCACGAATCCGTCCCCGTAGCCGCAGCGTGCGACTTCCAGATAGCCTTCGTCCGGCGCTCGCACGCCGGCATAGCCGACGGGCTGGCCCGCGGACGGCAGTCGCGCCACTATCGGCGCCTCCAGGCGTATCGCGCAGCGTAGGGCCTCCGGCCCCGACGTCGACCGCGCGCCGAAGAGTCCGACGCCGATGCGCACGAACGAACCGCGCGCCGCCGGCGTGCGCAAGGGAAGCGAGCTCTCGATATCGGTCGCGACGATGGTGACGCCGGCCTCGCGCAGCACCGTTTGTGCGCGTGCGAACGTTGCCAGCTGCTCCGCCTCGGCATCCACCGCCGTGAGGTGCGTCCACAGTTCGACGGCAATCTCGGGCCGTGCGAGCGCGACAGCGATTGCCCCGAGCTCCGCGATCTCGAAGCCCGCCCAGCCGATCGCTGGCCGAAGGCCAATGCGAATACGCGCTCGCCGGTTGCGGCTGCTCGCCCACCGTGCCGCCGCTTCGATCCCAGCCGCGCCGGCGACGTTGGGGATTGCGCCGCCGTCGAGCAGCAGACGCACCTCGTCCGGCGCAGCCTCGGCGAGGGTAACGATCGGACGCTGCGTGAGCGACCGCACGGCGGCGAACTCTTCGCCGTCAGCGACGATGAAGGCATCCACGAGATCCTCGAGAGGCCGCACCAGTGCCGCAAAGCCCCACCCGTAGCCATCGCTCTTCACGACCGCACGCACGGGGACGCCGGCAAAAGCCGACCAGCTGCGCACATTTTCACGCAGCCGCGCCGGATCGAGGGAGAGGCGCGGATGCACGAACGTTAGCGCAAGACCGTCGCGGCGACCGGCTCTCCCGACGGCGTCACCACCTCGACCGAAGAGCCGCGAAAATACACCGATCGCGGAACGATCCACAGCGTGTACGTGCGGAAGTCCGGGGCGGGGTCGCCGCCGTCGGCCGGCGCACGCTCGTACGCGATGATGCGCACGCGGTACGCGTTGGCGCGAATCGACTCGATGACTTGATGCCAGCCCGTCTCGTGATGCGGCCCCATGAGCAGCACGATGCCGAACTCGTGCTTGAAATTGATCTCGGGCGCGCGAATGCCGACGGACTGCAAGTCGTGAGCGTCGGAGATCACGACCACTTGATTGCCGCCGGGAACCGTCGTCGTCCCGGTGCGGAATTCGTTGACGCGCACCTCGCGGCAACCACTCAAAAGCACCGTCAGCACGAGGGCCGCGAGGCCACGCGCCCACGCATGCCGCCCGTCGCTTCTCATAGCGGGCGGCACTTCGCGCGGGGCTTCCCAGGGCCTTGTATATCCCACGTGCGAATATTGCCCGGTCCCGCCCGAGGTTGTAACGCTGAGGTCATCTCCCGTGATTCGATCGACGCTTTTTCTGCTCGCCGTCGCCACCGCACCGGCGTTGGCCGACTCCACACCCGCCGCGCAGCCCTCAGTGCCGGCGCCGCAGCCGTCCGCGACACAGCTGCAAGAGATCGGCCACGCCAAGGCGACCATCTGCGGGGAGATCATCGGTCACGCCAACGTCGCCATCTCCCACGTCTTCAGCAACGATCACACGATCGTGGCGACGATCAAGAGCTTCCGCGCGCTCGACTTCTCAACGGCAACCACGAAGTCGGCGGCCGTGCGCGATCTCTTGGCACAAGCCCGCAGCTTGCGCGAAGACACGAGCAAGGGGGAGGCTGAACTCAAGGCGCTCGGCGCCCTTCAATCGAGCGTGACCGATCCCGCGCAGCAGCAAGGGCTCGTCGCCTTCGCCAACGCCCTGAGCGGGGTGCTCGCCCAACAGGAGAGCGTCGCCGGACAGATCGACCGGTTCCTCGGCGCCTACGGCTACGACGACCCCAGTGAAGCCCTGGGCGAGGAAGATGCCGTCCCAAACGCACAGCCGACGCCGATGGGTGAGGGAATCAACAACGGAACGCTTCCGCACGCCCAGGAGATGTTGAGCACCTCGGTGATCCCGACCGAAGGCCCGATGGGCGACAACATGTCGGCCCCGTTCGATACCAGCACGCCGAGCTTCGTCGCACAAGAGCGGGCCGACGCCCTGGTCAAACTCGGCATCCAGATCAACGACAACGAATCGCAAGCGGGGGCCGCTAGCCAGCAGATCATGACCGGGTGCTAGGCGCCTGCGCCGGCGTCCGTCTGCGGAAAGGTCGTTGTACGAGCTTTGCCGCCTCCCATAGACTGAACGATATTGTGAGAGCGTTTCGCCGTCTGGCGCCGGCCGCTGCCGCGCTGGCCTTCGTGCTGGCCGTCGTCGGGAGTTGGATCCGCATCAACGGCGCCGGGATGACCTGCCCGGATTGGCCGCTCTGTCACGGCGCGATCGTTCCAACCCTCGTCGGCGGCGTCGTCCTCGAGTGGTCGCATCGCATGCTTGCGCTGGTTGAGTCGTTCGTCGTGGCTGCAACGATCGTCTCCGGGTGGCGCGTCCGGCGCCAGATCGTGGGCCTGACGCCGGCGCTGTCCGCGCTTGGCGGGATCTTCGTCGCGCAAGTCTTGTTGGGCGGAGCAACAGTCCGGCTGGGCAACAGCCCGATCTCGGTCGTGCTCCACTGGGGGACGGCGATGGCGCTCCTCGCGACGCTCACCATCGTCGCGCTGCTCGCGCAATTTGCTCCCGCGCCGTCGGCTCTACGGCCGCGCGGCGAAACGCCGGCGGCGCTCGCCTTCGCCGCGATTTTGGGCTTCATCACGATGTGCATCGGCTCGTATGTCAGCTCGAGTTTTGCCGGCCTCGCGTGCGCGACGTTTCCCGATTGCGACGGCACCTTGACCGGGCACGGAACGGCGCAACTCGTGCAGATGCTGCACCGGCTCGGCGCTGCCTCATTTGCGATCGCGGCCTGCATGGCGACGGTCTCGGCGGTGCAGACGGGCTCGGCGCGCGTGCGCGGGGCGGCCGTCGCGGGGACGGCGTTGCTCTTCGTGCAAATCGCGCTCGGCGCCGCCAACGTATTGTGGCGTCTCCCGACGGCGCTGCGCGAGGCGCACGCCGCAAACGCCGCGCTCACCTTCATCGTCTTCGTCGCCGCCGCGGTCTTCGCGACGATCGATCCGCTGCGCGAGCCGGCGCACGAAGCGCAGCGTACGGCAGTGCCGGCGCGGACTGCGCCGATCTCGTGAGCTCGACCATCTCACGTGTCGAGCGTCCCGCCCCGGTAACGAGCAGCGGACCGCGCAGCATCGTCGCCGACTACTACGAACTCACCAAACCCCGCATCATCGTCTTGCTCTTGATCACGACCTTGGCCGCGATGGTGATGGCGGCACGCGGCCTTCCGCCGCTGGGTCTCACCTTGTGCACGCTCGTCGGCGGGGCGCTCGCGGCAGCCTCGGGCGGCGTCTTCAACTGCGTGATCGACCGCGACATCGATCGCGTCATGAAACGGACGATGACACGCCCGCTTCCGCAAGGGCGCGTCACGCCGACCGAAGCGCTGATCTTTGCGGGGCTGCTCGGAACGATCTCGTTTGCGCTCTTGTACATCTGCGTGAACCCGCTGGCCGCCTGGCTTTCGCTTGCCGGGAACGCGTACTACGTGATCATCTACACCCTCTGGCTCAAGCGCACGACCACCCTGAACATCGTGATCGGCGGAGCTGCGGGCGCCGTTCCGCCACTGGTCGGCTGGGCCGCGGTAACCGGGCACATCGGTGCGCCCGCCGTCGCGCTCTTTGCACTGATCTTCCTCTGGACGCCGCCGCACTTTTGGGCGCTGGCGCTCATGGTCGATACCGACTACGACAAAGCGAACATCCCGATGCTCCCCAACGTCCGCGGCGTGCAGCGAACCAAGATCGAGATATTCGTCTACGCGCTGATCTTGGTCGTTTTCTCGCTCGCGCTCACGCCGCTCGGGGTGATGGGGCTCTGGTATTTCGTCGCCGCGGCCGTACTGGGCGCGATCTTTTTGGTCGACGCGTGGCGGCTCTTCGGCGGACCCACCAAGCCGCTCGCGCGGACGCTCTTCTCCTACTCGCTCGTCTATCTCGGCCTCATGTGTCTGGTCATGGTAGCCGACCGTATCATCGCTTGATCCGGTGAAGGCGGCTTCGAAGGCGGCTTCTGAGAGATCCGATCCGGCGCCGCACGTCGTCGCCGGTCACACGCTCGACCGTTCGCACCTACCGCTCTTACTGACCCTCGCGCTGGGCGTCTTCGCCGGGGCACTCGACCTCGGTGTGCTCTCGCCAGCGCTGCCGGCAATTGCCCGGCAATTCGCGGTCGCGCCACGCGACGTGGCGTGGGTTTTCACGCTCTACCTCTTTGCGAACGTCGTGAGCATCCCGGTGATGAGCAAGCTCTCCGATACGTACGGGCGGCGTTCCATCTACATCGCGTGCGTGAGCATCTTTGCCGTGGGCAGCGTCCTTGCGATCTTCGCACCGAGCTTCGGGGTCTTGCTGCTCGCACGTGCGATTCAAGCCGCCGGCGCGGGCGGAATCTTCCCGGTTGCGGCGGCGGCGATCGCGGATCGCGTACCGCAAGAGCGGCGTGGATCGGCGCTCGGCTTGCTCGGCGCGGTCTGGGGCCTGGCGGGCATCATCGGCCCCAACTTCGGTGGGGTCGTCACCCACTTTCTCTCGTGGCGCTGGATCTTCGCCGCCAACGTTCCGCTCGCCATCGTCGTGATCGTGCTCGCGCGCAAACATCTTCCGACGGTTGCGGCGCGTGCCAGAGGGCCGCTCGACGTCGCGGGCCTGGTGACGCTTGCAATTGGGCTGCTCGGCATCATGGTCGGGCTGACGCAGATCGACACGCATGCCGCGACGATCGCCGGCTCCTGGAGCATCGGCGGAATCGTCGTCGCCGTGATCGCCTTCATCGCGCTTGCGCGCATTGAACGTGGCGCAGCCGCACCGGTCATCGCACCCTCGCTCTTTGCAACCCGGCAACTCGTCGTGACATATTCGCTCGAGGTGCTCATCGGGTTGCTTGAAGGTGCGCTGTTCTTCATTCCCGCGGCTTTGGTGGCCGCCGACGGTCTTTCGTATGCGGCGGCGGGCTCGATCGCCGCTATCGGCGCGATCGTCTTCGTCGCAGTGATTCCCGTTGCGGGGAAGGGGCTGGACGCCGTGGGAAGCCGCGCCGTTCTCACGTTCGGAGCGATCTGCACCGCGCTTGGGCTGGCACTCTTCGCCGTCATGCTCACGACGTTGCCGCTGGCGATCTGCGGGATCGCGGTTGCCGGCGTCGGCTTCGGTGCGCTCCTCGGTGCACCGACACGCTACATCATCGGCAACGAAGCGCCGGGCACTCTACGCGCAACGGCGATCGGTCTGCTCTCGGTCTTTCTGATCATCGGCCAGATCGTCGGCGGCTCACTCGCCGGCGGCATCCTCGGCGGCGCGCTCGACGACGCCTCCGGCTACCGCACGACCTACCTCGCTTTCGCGTGCGTCGCGGTGATCGCCGCACTCGGGACGTCGTTGCTCAAATCGCGACGCGCCGAACGCGTGCAGACTGCGCCGTCCACCTAACGATTCGCGTTCAGCGCTCGGCGGCGAAGATGTGGCGGCCGATGCGATAGAGCAACCAGCAACACGCAGTCAGGATGAGGGCGGTCGCGATGAGGTCCACCAAACCGGAGAAGCCGCCGCTGCTGTCACCGCAGATTGCGGCGGCTTGCGCCGACAGCCAGAGGTTGAAGCGCGCGATTGGATTCGAGCTCTCGTGCTCGACGTTGCGCACCGCCGCGACAACCTCGTCGGGCGTCCACGACGAGTCGTCGATGAACTGGGTGATGACGCCGTAGCGGTCGATGATCACCGTCCGCTGCGAATGGATGATGCCGTACCGGGGATCGGCGATCGCCGAGACGTCGAAGCGTGCCGCGAAATCGAGAATTCGATCGAGATTACCGGTCAAAAACGTCCAGTGCGTCAGATCGGCGCCGAAGGTGTGCGCGTAGCGCGTCAGCACTCCCGGCGTGTCGAAGTTCGGATCGAGCGATACCTCGACCAGCTGCGTGGTCGTGCCGGCGAGCAGCGTCTGTATCCGGTGAAATTTTGCCGAGATCAGCGGGCACTCGTCGGTGCAACGCGTGTAGATGAACGCGAGCACGACCGGCTCGCCACGCAACGATGCGAAGGTGAACGGGCGACCGTGCTCGTCGATGAACGGCGTCTGCGGTACCTGATTGCCGACGACGAGGGGAGTGACGTCGCGGAGCGCCGACTTCGGCTGCTGGCTGGACGCCGGAATATTCGTGAGCGACTCGGCACCAAGCATGCGGATGGCGCTCAGCGTCGGCGGCTTGGTCGTCCGGTCGAGTTGGGCTTCGATCATATCACCGGCGTGCAGGCGTCGCGCCATGGCGGGCGGCGCGATCGCGAACGTCGCGGTGAGCTCCTGCGGACCGACCCCCTCGTGGACGATGGCGCGCCCGTTCCCCCGTTGCACCGCCAACACCAGACCTTGCATCTCTTCGGCTGCCGCGACGCGGGCAGCACAAAAGGCGAAGACGACGGCGAGGAGGGCGAGTTGGCGCGCCGAACGCAGGCACATGGAGAAGCTGCTGCTGCCACGCCGCGCGTGGACCACCGCTGAGCGCCGCGTCGTCTGGCGCGGATTCTTCGGGCGCCTCTTCATTGCCATCGAACCGATCATTCTGAGCCTCGTCTTCATCGGACTCGCCGTCGGTATGGTGCTCGTGCGGCCGCACCAAGAGGCGCTTGTCCTCTCACCGATCTTCGCTTGCGCCGTCCTCGCCTTCGCCGTCTATGCCGTTCTGCTGATGGTCGAACCGGTACGCGCGCTCCTTCACACATTCTCGCCGATCTACGTCGTCGACGGTTACGTCCGATATCGCAAGTCGCATCCGCACGACCGTCGCGCGCTCGCTTACGTTGCCGTGCTCGACGAGACGCGCCGCGTCCTGGGTGAATGGCCGCTCGATACCGATCGTATTCCCGATCATATCCGCCCGGCGCTCATCGAATTCAGCAGCTACGGCGGCGTCCACCGCCTCGACGGCAAGTCCACCGGCGTCCTTCCGGCCGAACTCCCACCGCTCGGCATTGGGGCGACCTCACCGCCGCGCACGTAGCAGCGGGGCCGGCTCAGCTCAGGGGAACCTTGAGCGAATCACTTGCCGGCCAGACATGATTGGCCGCCGAGGCGACGATAACGAGCCCTAAAATCAGAATCACCAAGCCGACGCACGAGAACAGCGCAACGCGGACGCCGCCGGGGACTCCCGCAGAAACCGGGATCGTCACCGGATCGTTCGGATTTGGAATGGGCGCGTGAGCGATATCGCGGTACATGGCTAGCTGCCTCCCAAAACGTGGATCGTTGCGAGCAAGACGAGCACGCAACCGAAGGCCATGAGGCCCAGGAGCAATTTGGTCACCACGGCGTCCAAACCGTGAGCGCTCCAGTCGTTCTTGAGTTGCACGATCGCCGTGCTTCCCACGAGTAGAGCACCCAGAAACGCGATCCCTCGCTCGAACAGCGCTGCCGTCATAGTTTGCCCATCACATCAAGTAGAAGAGATAGAAAAGCGCAACCCAGATCACGTCGACGAAGTGCCAGTACAACGTCCCGGCCGTGAGGCCAAAGTACTTCGAACCGGTGTAGACGCCACGATTCGCTTGGATCGCCAAGACCGAGAGATAGACCAACCCGATGAAGACGTGGAAGCCGTGCATCCCGGTCAACGTGAAGAAGGTCGCACCCATCGTGCTTCCCGCCCAGCTTACCGCGACGCTGTGATACTCATATGCCTGCCCGCCCAAAAAGCACGCGCCGAGCAGGATCGTCAGCCCGAGCCACATGTTGAACTTGTCGCGATTGAGGTGCTTCCAGTTCTCCAGCGCGAAGTGCATCGTTACGCCTGAACCGAAGAGCACGACCGAGTTCACGGTGGCGAGGGCGACGTCGAAGCGTGGAAGTTGGTGGCCCCCTTGCGTGATCGGCGGCCAGTCCGGGACCGAGTTGCGCAAGTACAGATAAGCGAAGATGAAGATCGAGAAGAGCACGACGTCGCTCATTAGGAAGAAGACGAAGCCCAGCAGCCGGATGTCACGCGTCTCGCCGTACACCGGATCGACGTCTTTGTAGCGCGCGACAACCGCGTCGTGACCGGCGAGGTTTGCAACGGCCATCGGCTACACCCCGGCCCCGGCGGGGACCGCCGGCGGCGTGTGAATCGAGGCCGGCAGCGGCGTCGGATAGGGGTCGGTCTCGTGATCGAGGTTGCGGTACGGAAGCGGCTCACCGAAATCGTACGGAAGGCCGAGCACGATCGGGATGTTCTTGAAGTTGTAGTACGGCGGCGGCGAGCTGATCATCCACTCCAGGGTTCGCGCGCCCCACGGGTTGTTGCCGGCGCGCACGCCGTGGCGCAGGCTCCAGAACATATTGAAGAGCACGACCGGGAGCGCCAGCGCCATGATGAACGACGAGCAGGTCGCAAAGTCGTTCCAGAACTGCGCCATCGGATACGACTGGGCAAACGCGACGTAGGTCGCGTAGCGCCGCGGCATCCCTTCGAGACCGAGCCAGTGCATCGGCAAGAAGGTCCCGTTGAAGCCGATGAAGGTCATCCAGAAGTGGAGCTTCCCGAGCTTCTCGCTCATGAGCCGCCCCGTCACCTTGGGATACCAGTAGTACAGCCCGGCAAAGATGCCCATCACGCTGCCGCCGAAGAGGACGTAGTGGAAGTGCGCAACCACGAAGTACGTCCCGTGCGCCTGGAGATCGGCCGGCACCGAAGCCAAGAAGATGCCGGTGATCCCGCCGAAGGTAAACGTAATGAGGAAGGCCGTCGCAAAAAGCATCGCGGTCGAGAAGTGGATGCGGCCGCCCCACAACGTTGCGACCCACGAGAATATCTTGATCCCCGTCGGCACCGCGATCACCATCGTGATGAGCATGAAGGGCAGTTGCAGCCAGGGCGCCATACCGCTGGTGAACATGTGGTGCGCCCAGACGGTGAAGCCGAGCAACGCGATCGCCATCGACGAGAAGGCGATCATCTTGTACCCGAAGATCGGCTTACGCGAGAAGACCGGCAGCACTTCGGAGATGATCCCGAAGGCCGGCAAGATCATGATGTAGACCGCCGGATGCGAGTAGAACCAGAACATGTGCTGCCAGAGCACCGGACTACCGCCGCGCGCCGGATCGTAGAACGGGACGTTGAACTGGCGCTCGAGGAAGAGTGCCAAGAGCGCGCCCGAGAGGGCGACCGTCGCAACCATGTTCATGAGCGCGGTCGCGAACGTGGCCCAGGTGAAGAGCGGCATGCGCGTCCAGGTCATGCCGGGACAGCGCATCTTCACGATCGTCACCATGAAGTTCAAGCCGGTCATCGTCGAGCTGATGCCGATCAGGAAGATCGCGATACACCATAAGCTCGTGCCCGGCGGCCCTTGCACGGAGATCGGCGGGTACTCGGTCCAGCCCGCATCCGGCGCGCCGGCCAAGAACGAGCAGAAGAGCACCGCACCTGCCACCGGGAAGATCCAGAAGCTGATCATGTTCAGCCAGGGGAAGGCGACGTCGCGCGCCCCGATCTGCAGCGGCATCACCAGATTCCCGAAGGCACCGGTGACCAACGGAATGATGACCATCCAGACCATCGCCGAACCGTGCAAGGTGTAGACGCCGTTGTAGGTGTTATTGTCCATGATCGCGCCGGTGGGCACGAGGAGCTGGATGCGCACGAGTTCGGCGAGCAGCCCGGCGATGGCGAAGAAGAGAAATCCAACCGCGAAGTACTGGACCGCGATGACCTTGTGGTCGATCGAGAAGACGTACTTGCGAATGAATCCCTCGGGCGCCGGATGGATGTGGTCGTGCGCGCCGTGTTCTTCGTGTTCGTGATCGCCGATGGCGGTGGTTGACACTGTTTTCAGGCTCCTACTTGAGGCTCACAAGATACGCGACCAGGTTCGCGATGTCCCCGGCGGAGAGACCGTTGGCCGCCTGATTCGGCATCGTGCCGATGGGACCGGTAAAGCCGTTGTGCAAAATCGCGGCGATATGATCCGGCGTCGGCGACTGCCCGGTCACCAGTGTCGGATGCTGCGGATCGTCGGTGAGGTGCAGCAGCCCCGGGCCAACGAGCTTCTGGTCGAAGGGCGCGATCTGGTGGCAGACGGAGCACTTTTGGGCGAAGAGGGCCTTCCCAGCATTCGGGTCGCCCGCGGCGAGCGCTACGACGCCGCCGCCGCCGCTGCTGGCCTGTTGCTTCTTCATCCCGTCGAGCCAGTCGGTGAAGTCGTCGGCGGACTGAATGATCAGCTTGGCTTGCATGCGGCTGTGGTTGACGCCGCAGAACTCGGTGCAGACGATGTCGAACGTTCCCGCGTGCTGAGGCGTGAAATTGAGGTTCTGCACGAGGCCCGGGACGGCGTCGGCTTTGAGCCGGATCTCGGGGACCCAGAAGGAGTGGATGACGTCGGCTGAGGTGACCAGCACCCGGACCGAACGGCCGACGGGCAGATGCATCGGGGCGGTCGTCGAGAAGTACGAATCGCTCAGGCCCGGGTAGCGGAACTCGTAGTTGAACTGGTGCCCGATCACTTCCACCGTGAGCGCCGGGGCACCGGTGCCGAACTGGACGCTGTACCAGACGCGCACGCTCATCGCGCCCAAAATGATGATGAGGATCGAAGGGACGATCGTCCACCACAACTCGAGCTTCGGCTGGTCGTGGATTTGAACGCCGATCGTGGTGAGCGGCTCGTCGGGGCGGCGACGGAAAGCAATCGCGAAGTAGATGATGTAGCCCACCACGTACACGAAGATCGCGTTGCCGAAGACGGACATGAACTTGTAGAGGAAGTCGATGTCGTCGCCGCGATCCGCGACGTGCAGCGAGGCACCGGGCAATAGGTAGTCCATCGGGAGCGCGATGATCACGACGGTCAGGATGACGTTGATGATGGTCAATCCGAGCGTGACGAGCCAGAACGTGCGATCGACTCGCACCGGCTGATGTTGCGGCGTGACGGTCTGAGCCATTTCTCCCTTTATATGGGGGGTCGCCCCCCAAACCCCCGCCGCCGACTCCGGCGGCTCTCCATGGGGCGACTTCGTGTCGCGGCCGCCATGTTGCACCTCCTGTGCTTGGCGGCAGGCAAGCATCCTGCTTGCACCTGCGGGTCATTGACCCGCTCGCGCGACGGTTGGCTGTCGGCGGCTTCGCCGCCATCCGTGGACGGCTTGCCAGGGTGTGGCTTTGACGCTAACGGATCAGCTGTCGTTCAATGGAAAGACGGGGGCGGGGCGTTGGCTTTTATCCTAGCTTTCGCGTTTGGCGGGGGCCTATGACGTATGTGGCTTGCTTGGCGTTCGCGGGTCGGCGTGAGCGGCGAAGCGGGTGACGAGGACGTCGATGTTGGTGATGGCGGTGCCGACGACGACGGCGGCGGCTCCCGCGCGCAGCGCAGCGCGCACTTGGCTCGGATAGGTGATGCCGCCTTCGCAGATGACGAACGGATGGCGCTCGGCGAGCGATGCGACCAAAGCGAGGTCGGGGAGTGTGCGGCCTTGCGTGGCCGGCGTGTAGCCGGCGAGCGTGGTTGCGAGGAGGTCGGCACCGGCTTGCGTTGCGCGGATGCCGTCAGCGCGGACCGCGCAATCGGCGAGGGCGAGGCACCCGCGGGCGTGGATCGCCGCGACGAGCGACTCGGGATCGGCGCCGGAAAATCGCGGACGCTCGGTCGCATCGAAAGCAACGACATCGGCACCGGCGGCAGCGGCAGCGACGGCCTCCTCGTGCGTGCTCGTGATGTACGGCGCAAAGCCCTCGTAGCGGCGCTTGATGAGGCCGACGATCGGAAGGGCGATGGCGGCGCGGACGGCGCGGATGCGCTGCGCCCCTTCGATGCGGACGGCGACGGCGCCGTTTGCCTCCCCGACACGGGCAAGGAGAGCGATCGTCTCGGGCCCGTTGAGGATGGAATCCTCGTTTGCTTGAACCGAGACGATCAGGCCACCGCGCAGCCGCTCGAGCAGAGGCGTCACGCGAGGACCATCTCGCGGGCGAGGCGCAGTGCACCGAGGGCCGCCTCGGCTCGGGGTTCCACGACCACGGCACCGGCAATCCGCTCGGCAACGGCTTCGCGCCACGTCGCGCGCAGCGGCTCGTCGGCGAAGAGACCCCCGGTGTACGAGATGCGACGTTGCGGCACGCGGGACAAGCGCGCGTGCGCACGGGCGGCGAGCTCGGCGAGCGCGCGTGCGGCTTCGCTGCGGATCAGATGCGCCTCGACGTCGCCGGCGCGCGCGTGCTGCAAGAGCACCGGCGCAAACGAAGCGAGCGCGCTGCGCGAGAGTTCGCCATGGGCGAACGCCTGCTGTACAGCACGCAGCGATGGGAGCGCCGTGTGCGCAAGGAGCGCGCGGGCCAGCGTGGAGTCTTCACCGCGGTCCACGCGGTGCATCGCCTGCGTCGCGGCACGGCGTGCGATCCAAAATGCGCTCCCCTCGTCGCCGAAGAGAAATCCCCAGCCACCCACCCGCACGCGCGTGCCACCCTCGTCGCGGCCGAGCGCGACACTTCCGGTTCCGCCGATCACGACGATGCCCGCACCGCCATCGAGTGCTGCGGTAAGGGCGATCTCCGAATCGTGGAGTACCCGCAGACGCCGCGCGCGCGTCTGCAACGTCGGTTGCGGCTCGCCTTCCTCGTAGCCCGTGAGCCCACAGACGACGGCCTCGAAGACGGCATCGTCGCCAAGTCCAGCGGAGCGTCGTGCCG
>DATJTD010000087.1:0-15306 GCA_035503775.1 Candidatus Acidiferrales bacterium | reverse complement strand
GCGGCCTTTTCGAAGACATCGCCGACTTCGCACGGCGCACCCGGCTCTCGAAGGAAGTGATCGAGAACCTTGCCATCGCCGGCGCTTTCGCGCCTTGGTTCGCGACGCGGCGAGAGGCGATGTGGGCGCTCCGTGGTCTGGACGAACGGGAAGCACGTGGAGAGCTCGGCCGTGCGATGGAGATCGAAGATGAGCCTCCGGCGGCGCTCCCGCGCCTCACCCCGCTCGAACACACCCGTTTCGATCTCTGGGGCCTGGGCCTCACCACGAATCTCCAACCGATCGCACACTTTCGCGCGCAGCTCGACACCCACGGCGTGATCGCGGCCGAACGTTTGCAGGCGATGCCCAACCATCTCATCTGCAAAGTCGGCGGCATGGTCATCACGCGCCAGCGCCCGGGGACCGCCAAAGGCTTCGTCTTCCTTACGCTCGAGGACGAAACGGGCCTGATCAACGTCATCGTCAACCCACAGATCTACGAACGAGAGCGCCGCATCATCCGCTCCTCCGCCCTCATCATCGAGGGGATTTTGCAGAAGGAGCAGGGCTGTCTCGACGTCCTGGCACATCGCTTTTGGGCGCTCGACACGCACGGTATCACCGATCAGGTTCACGCCCGGAATTTTCAATAGTCCTACAAGCAAGGAAACGCACCGTCAGCTGCATTCTTTACCGGCTTCCGGGTATAGAGCGAGCTATGAAGCGTTATTTTATTGCTCTCTTCCTTGCGGCTGCGCCCCTGCTGGCCGGCGTGGCACAAGCGCAGGTTCCCGTAGACACTAGCTCGCCAGGCGCGGGCCCACTTCCCGTCCGCGTTCCGAACCCCCCGCCCTCGGTACCACTGCCGTACGCCAGTCTGGGGCCGACGGTCATTCGCGGCGTTCAAGAATTGAACAACTCCGGTGAAGTCGGCGTCGTCTCACTGACCCCCGTCGGGCCGAACAAGACGCACGTCGTCATCGACCTACGGAGTTTTCCGGACCACCCGCAACCGGCGCAGATCCACCGCGGCCACAGCTGCGACGCGTTCGACCCGCAGCCCGCGCTCGTCTTACACGACGTCGTGGATCGTACCCTCCACACGGGGCGCTCAGATACGATCGTGAATTTCCCGGTCAGCCGGTTGCTCTCGGGAAACTACGTCGTGGACATCCGCATCTCGGATACCGATCGGACACACGATGTCGCTTGTGGAGAACTCTACCTGCACTAGAACGGAAGCGTCTGGTCACGCTCGCCGGGGTCGACTTCGGATTCGGAACGTACGATCGCGTTGATCACGATGTTGGGCAGCGCGACGGGGACCGTGTCGATCTCGGCGAGATCGGGAACCGTCTTGATCACGTCGCTCGCCCCGAGGTCTTCGAAACGCCGGGCCTGGGGAACGAGGCGATCGCGGTAGGAGCCGACGGCGCCGTTGAAAGCGGTGTTGGCGTTGCGCAGCGCCGTCCCGACTTTTCCGAGATGATCGGCGAAGACGGCGAAGCGTTTGTAGAGTTCGCGCCCCGTCTGGGCGATCTCACGTGCGCTGCGTTCCTGCTGCACGATGATCCAGCCGGCGGCGTAGGCGCGCAAGAGCGCCACCAAGCTCAGCGGACCGACGACATAGACGCCCCGGGCGATCGCCTTGTCGAAGAGGTCCGGCTCCTCAATGAGCGCCGCGCTCAGCGCCGCCTCGTTGGGAACGAACATCACGACGAAATCCGTCATCGCTTCGTGCCGGGTATAGTCGCGCTTGGCGAGATCGGTCGCGTAGCCGAAGAGGGCGCGCGCGTGCGACCCGAGCGCCGCGGCGCGTTTGGCGTCGTCGACCGCCTCGCAAGCATCGAGGTAGTGCGCGAGCGGCACCTTCGCATCCACCGGAATCTTCTGGCCTCCCGGGACGCGGATCGTCATATCGGGACGTCCTTGGCCCGCCTCATCGCGCTCGGTGAGCTGTTCGGAGAAATCACAGAACTCGTTCATGCCGGCGATCTCGACGATCCGGCGCAGCTGGAACTCACCCCAGCGGCCGCGTGCCCCCGAGTTGCGCAGCGACGACGAGAGCTTCACCGTCTCGGTCTTGAGGACGTCGGTGTGGCCGCGTAGTTGCTCGGTGGCTTGGGTGAGCGCGATGATCTGCTCGGTGACTTTGGCGTAGGCGCCTTCGCGCTTGTTCTCGATCTCGTTGAGCTTGACATCGAGCAGTTGTAAACGTTGCGCGAACGGCCCCAGCAATGCGTCGATTGCGGCCTTGCGCGTCTCGAGCTCGCCCTGCACCTCGGCCTTCTGCTTTTCGAAGCGCTCGCCGGCGAGCTGCATGAGCTGCAACGTCCCGCGTTCGATCTGCTTGTCGCCGATCTGGGCGAAGAGCTCGGCCATCTGCGCTTTGAGCGACTCATTGCGCCGGCTTTCGTTGCCGAACGACTCCTCGCAGGCGCGCACCCGCTCGTTTGCCGCCGCGAGCGCCCGTTCGAGTTCGAGCGTTCGCTCCTGCTGCGCCGCACGCTCGTCACGGCCGGCGGCAAGCTCTTTGGCGAGGGTGGCTCCGCGAAGCGCGAGGCCGACGCTGATGGCCACAACGATGCCGAGTGCGACCCAGAGGACTGCGTGCGAGTCGACCACGCTTTACGATCTCCCCTCTAGGCGCGCCAGCGCGTGCAGCGTGTTGCTGACGTGTTGTGAAAACTTGAGCGAGGTGTAGGCGTAGACGATCCGGCCGCCGGGAGCGATCACGTACGACGTACGGTTCGCATACATCCGCGGAACGGTTCGCAGCACCGCGTCGTAGGCCCGAGCGATCTTCCCATTTGCATCGGCGGCGACCGGGAAACGGCTTCGGCAGGCCGAGACCGAGAAGCGCTGCAGAGTCGCGATGTCGTCTTCCGAGACGCCGATCACGACGGCGCCCAAGCGCCGGTAGTCGCCGATGTGCGCCGCGAAATCATGCGCCTCGAGGGTGCAGCCTTTCGTGAAAGCCGCCGGATAGAAGTACAAGACGACCGGCCCTTGGGTGAGCGCTCGTTTCAAATCGAAGGTGAAGACCTTCCCTCCGAGCGAGGCTTGCGCCGCGAAGAGCGGTGCTCGCGCACCCACCGGCAACTCGGCAACTGCCGCCGAGGTGCACAATGCCAGCCCCGCGGCAATCGCGATCAGAATACGCACCATGGCCATCTCCCATCCCGATGATCACGCCGATCGTATCATCCGGGAGTGCCAAGCGTGTGGCACTCCACACTCCAGACTTGGGCGGCACGTTTGCGCCGACCTTGGCAGACGCAAAACGTGCCGTCAGAGCGACGGCGTAAAATTCAGGTTCTTGACGAGGAAGGCGTAGAAGTCGGCGACTTGTGCGATCCTCTTCTCGGTCGTCAATCCCGAGAAGTGGCCTTCGTTGGTCTCGACCCGCAACAGAATCGGTGCGTCGCCGCCTTGCGCGTACTGCAGAGCCGCCGCGAATTTGAACGAGTGCGCCGGATAGACGCGGTCGTCGTGGTCCGCCGTCTCGATCAAGGTCGGCGGATAGTGCGTCCCCGCTTTGATGTTGTCCAACGGCGAATAGGCGTACAGCGTCTGAAATTGCGCAGCCGACGCATCCGCAGCGCCGTACTCGGGGATCCAGGCCTTCCCCACGGTGAACAGCTGGTAGCGCAGCATGTCGTAGAGGCCTTGCTCGGTGACGACGGCCCCGAAGAGGTCGGGCCGCTGGGTCATCACGGCGCCCATGAGCAAACCACCGTTGGAGCCGCCGTTGATGGCGAGCTTGGGGGTCGAGGTGATCTTCGCATCGATGAGCATTTGCGCCGCCGCAATGAAGTCGTCGAAGACGTGCTGCTTGTTGGCTAAGCGCCCCGCGTCGTGCCAGGCCTCGCCGTATTCGCCGCCGCCGCGCAAGATCGCGACGGCATATGCCCCGCCCATCTGTAACCACAGAGCGGTACGGGTCGAAAAATACGGCGTCAGCGAGATATCGAAGCCGCCGTAGCCGTAGAGGATCGTCGGGGTGCTGCCGTCGAGCGGCATATCCTTGCGATGCGTCACGAAGACCGGTACGCGCGTCCCATCCTTGGAGGTCGCAAAGAGCTGTTCGGTCACGTACGGTGACGGATCGAATGCGACCTCGGCCCGATGGTAGACCGTCGAGACGCCGGTCTGCGTATCGTAGCGGTACGTCACGCTCGGATACGCGTACGACGTATAGGTGTAATACGCGATGCGATCGGAGCGCCGCTGCGTCTGCGGAACACCGGCCGCTCCGATGCCCGGAAGCTCAATCTCTCCGGTAAGCTGCCCGGTGAGATCGGCGATCTTGACCACCGAATGCGCATCGTGAAGGTATTCGAGATAGAAGTGATCGCCGATCAAGCTCAGCTGGTCGAGCGCATCGGCCGTCTGCGGCACGACGTCGTGCAGCGTGTGCGCCGGATCGCGCAGGTCGAGCGCGACGACACGAAAGCGCGGCGCGTCGGCGTTGGTCTCCAAATAGATTCGCGTGCCGTCATGACCGATCGGCGTGTACGAGATATTCGGATCGAGCGGCAGCACCGGGCGGAAGGCGGAATCCGGCTCGTCGCCGCGCCTCCACGCTAGGCTGTTACCGTCGCCTTTGCTGCGAAAGAGAAAGTAATAGCTTTCATCTTCGAGCGCACCGATCGAGACGAACTCGTCGGGGCGTGCCGTCGATGCGTAGACGAGCCGGTCGCTGCTCTGCTGCGTCCCCAAACGGTGGAACCAGATCTTCTGGACATCGAGGGTCGCCAGCGTTTGATTTGCCGCGCGCGGCTCGTCGTAGCCGGAATAATAAAAGCCCTGATCTCCCACCCAGGTCGCGTCGGAATACTTGGACCACTGGATGACGTCGGGGAGGTCCTTCCCATCGGGCACCGACTTCACGTGCCACGTCTGCCAATCGGCACCGCCGGTCGAGGTCGCATACGCCATCAGCGTACCGTCCCGCGTAAAATCGGTATCGGAGACTTGGATCGAACCGTCTTTGGACAGCAGGTTCGGATCGAAGAAGAGACGGTCCGGTCCGAATTCGGAGTCGCGAATGTACAGAACGTCCTGCGTCTGCAAACCGGTGTTGCGATAGACGAACCAGTGGGCGCCGTAGTGAAACGGTGTTCCGACTTTGGGATAGTCATAGAGTTTGCCGAACGCGGCGGCAATCGCGGCACGCTGCGGGATCGCATCGAGATAACCGCGTGTCAGTGCATTCTCGGCAGCAACCCAGGCCCGCGTCTGCGGTGCGTCGAGCGCCTCCATCCAACGGTACGGGTCGGCGACCGTCGTTCCGAAATACGTATCGGTCACCGTGCCGCGCGCTGCGGCGGGATAAGTCAGCGGCGCATCGGCGGCGAGCGCAGGTGCGCTCACGAGCAGTGCGCCCAGCAAGAGTGCGGCTGGTCTCACGTGGCATCGCTACCGCGCCGTCAGGTGCGATCCCTACCGCACAAACGCTATGCGGACGTCTACTTTTAGAGCCCGAGCATCCGTGCGATCGCAAGCCGTTGGATCTCGTTTGTTCCTTCACCGATCTCGTTGATCTTTTGATCGCGGTACATGCGCGAGACCGGATACTCGTCCATGAATCCGTAGCCGCCGTGGATCTGTACCGCTTCGTTGACCACGTGGCGCGAGATTTCGGCGCTGTACAGCTTGGCCAAACTCGCGCTGAGCGCGAAGTCACGGTCGTTGTCCTTCTCCCAGGCGGCTTTGAAGACCATGAGTTTGGCGTGCTCGATCTGTGCGAGCATGTCGGCGAGCTTGAACTGAATCGCCTGGAATTTGGATATGGCCTGTCCGAACTGCTGGCGTTCCTTCGCGTAGCGCAAGGCTTCGTCGTAAGCGCCGATCGCGAGGCCGACCGAGAGGGCGGCGACCGATATGCGGCCGCCGTCGAGCACTTCGAGAAATTGCTGCAGACCGCGCCCGCGTTCGCCGAGCAGATGATCTTCGGGCACCGCCGCGTCGGCAAACGAGAGTTCGTGCGTATCCGAAGCGCGCCAGCCCATCTTCTTGTAGGGCGCACCCCGCGTGAAGCCCGGAGTCGCCTGCGGCACGATCAGGGTGCTGATCTCCGGCTTGCGGCCGTTGCCGGGTCCGGTGACCGCCGTGATCGTGCTGCCGCCGGTAAGCCGCGTCCCGCTGTTGGTGATGAAGGCCTTGGCCCCGTTGATGATCCACTGCCCGTTACGCAACTCTGCGCGGGTGCGCGTACCGCCCGCGTCGCTGCCGGCTTGCGGCTCGGTTAACCCGAAGCCCCACAGCATTTCGCCGCGCGCCAGCGGAACCAAAAAGGTCTCTTTCTGAGCCTTGGTGCCGAAGAGATAGAACGGCGTCGTACCGAGTGAAACGTGCGCGGCGAGCGTGATGGCGGTCGACGCGTCGGCGCGCGCAATCTCCATCACGGCCAGCGCGTAGGAGACGGTGTCGGCGCCGGCGCCGCCCCATTCGCTGGGGAAGGGCAGGCCCAGTAAGCCGAGATCGGCCATCTTCGCGACCAGGTCGTAGGGAAATTCCGCCGCCGCATCCATCGCTTGCGCGCGCGGAGCAACTTCCTCGCGCGCGAAGTCGCGACAGAGTGCTTGGATTGCTTTCTGTTCCGGCGTGAAATCGAAGTCCATACTGCACGTCCCGTCCTATTTGCACGAAGGTCTCGGTCTCCGGCGACGCCAAACCCTCTTCTAATGTCTTCGGAGACCTCGCCTGCGCGCAAAGACGGTTCGCCCTCCGTCATCTCGCTGCACGGCGTCTCGCTGATCTATCCCAACGGCACGCGTGCGCTCGACAACCTCACGCTCGACATCGCCAAAGGCAGCTTCGTCTTCCTCGTCGGCGATTCAGGGACGGGCAAATCGAGCCTCTTGCGCCTGCTCTATCGCGAGCAAGTCCCGACCCGCGGCGAAGTCGTCGTCGACGGCGTGCGCGTCGACCTCCTCAAGCGTTCGCGCATTCCCTATCTGCGGCGCAACGTCGGCGTCGTCTTTCAGGATTACAAACTCCTCGCCGACAAGACGGTCTGGGAGAACGTCGCCTTTGCGTTGCAAGTTACCGGAACGCACACCCGCGAACTGCTGCGCTTGGTCCCCCGGGCGCTCAATCGCGTCGGACTCTCGCACAAGGGCGAGATGTATCCCAGCGAGCTCTCGGGCGGTGAGCAGCAGCGCACCGCAATTGCGCGCGCGCTGGTCAACAATCCCAAGATTCTGCTCTGCGACGAGCCGACCGGGAATCTCGATCCGGCCAACTCGACCGAGATCATGGAGACGCTTCTGCACATCAACCTCAAAGGGACGACGGTGCTGGTCGCCACGCACAATGCGGCCGCCGTCGACCGGTTGCGCCGGCGCGTGATACGCCTGGCCGACGGCAAGATCGTGAGCGACGAAGATCGCGGCTACTACTCTCTGGCGAACGGAACGCATGGTGGATTGGGGCAGAGTACAGTTCTTCCTTAGCGAAGTGCGGCGCAGCTTCACGCGGAACCCGGTCATGCAGATCACGGCGATCGGGACGGTCACCGTCACGATTCTCATGTTGGGCGCGTTTCTCTTCGGCCGTCAGACGCTGACGACCATTGGCGACCAGATCGTGCGCAAGATCGAGATATCGGTCTTCCTCGACGACAACGTCGACCCGGTCACCGCGCGCAAGCTCGAGGTGCAGATCGCAGCGGATCCGCGAGTTCTCAGCGTCACCTACATCTCTCGCGCCGAGGGCTTGGCGCTCATGCGCGAGCGCCTGCGCGGGCAGATCGACATGTCGCTGCTCAAGAGCAACCCGCTTCCCGACGCGCTGCGCGTCCGCGTCGTCGATCCCGCACTCGTGACCCAGGTCGCCGCTCACATCCAAAAGATGCCCGGGGTCGCCACCACCGTCTACGCGCAAGACGTCGTAACCAAAATGTTGCGCATGGGCGATATTCTCTCGCGTCTGGGGCTCATCGTCGTCATCTCGCTCGTGCTCACGGCGGCGATCATCATCTCCAACACGATCCGGCTCACCGTCTTTGCTCGCCGTCGCGAGATCGGCATCATGCAGCTCGTCGGTGCGTCAGCCGCCTACATCCGCGGGCCATTCATCTGCGAAGGCCTCATTCACGGCGTCGTCGGCGCATTGATCGCGATCGGGTTGCTGGCCGCGGCGCAAGCGGAATACCTGCCCAAGCTCCAAGCCGCGCTGCCGTTCATTCCACTCTCTATCGCCGGACACGACGAGCTGGTCTTCTCGCTCGCGCTGCTGGGGACGGGCGCCTGCGTCGGCATCCTCTCCTCGTGGATATCAGTCGACCACTACTTGCGCACGTGAAGGCGCTCAGGCGCATCGCGGCGGCGACTGCCGCCCTCGCACTTCTCGCGTCGGCGGCCGTTCCGGCGAACACGATCAAAGAGAGCATCGAGTCGCAACAGCAGCGCATTCACGAGACGCACCTCAGGCTACAACAGGAGCAAGACGCACTCCAGTTTGCCAAACTCCGCGAAGCCGATCTGCAACGGCAGCTCGCCGAGACGAGTCAGAGCATCGCCGACGTGCACGCCTCGCTCGACGATCTCTCGGTACAGATCGCTCACAACCGCACGAAGCTCGCGTGGAACACGCTCCAGCTCACCGCCGCGCAGGCGACCCTCGAGCGCCACGACGAGGCGTTGCGGCGGCGGCTGGTCGACGCATACGAACACGGCGACGTCGCATATCTCAACGTGCTCCTCGCGTCGTCGTCGTTCAGCGATTTCGTGGAACGGTGGGACGACATCCGGTACCTCATCACCGAAAACGAGAAGGCGATTCACGAACGGCGCGCCGCCGAAGAGCGCGTCGCTGCCATTGAGGCTGCGCTCGACGGCGCCGAAAATGAACTCGAAAACTCGCTCAACCACCAGCAACAGATGCGCTATCAGCTCGATTCGCTTGCGCAGACGCGCCAAGGCCTGCTCGGTGAGGCTCAGGCGCAGCAACAAAACGTCGCCGCCGAAGTGACCAACCTCGAAGAGCTCTCGGCGCAAGAAGAGGCCGCCCTCGAAGCGATGATCGTCGAGCGCCAGCGCGAGGAGGCGGTGCGCCGCGAGGCGGAACGCCGCGCGGCGCTCTTGGCCGGACGCGCCGCACCCGCACCTCCTTCAACCGGCGAATTCAGCTGGCCGGTCTCGGGCCCGATCACCTCACCCTTCGGCTACCGCAGCGATCCCTACGGCGGTGGGACCGAATTCCACACGGGGATCGACATCGGTGCCCCGATGGGGGCGACGGTCACGGCGGCGGCCGGTGGCACCGTCATCTACGCGGCGCCATACGGCGGCTACGGAAACGCCGTGATCATCGACCACGGCAACGGGGTCTCCTCGCTCTACGGGCACCTCTCGCAGATATTCGTCGCCGATCATCAAGAGGTACAGCGTGGCCAGGCGATCGGGGCGGTCGGCATGACGGGCCGCGCGACGGGGCCGCACCTCCACTTCGAAGTGCGGGTGAACGGGCAACCGGTCGATCCCGCCTCGCGACTTCGCTGATCGCGCCTCAACTTCGATGAAGTGGCGGCAAACGCAACCGGAGGCGTAGGCGTACGCGTCAAAGGTACCACGTCCCCACGTCTTGCGCCCGATTCCAGAAACGACGCTCGCTTGCACGGAAGATTTCGCGCTCTCCTCGCCGTCCTGCTCATTGCACTTGCCTCGCTCGGCGGGGCCCTCTTCCTTGCGCACGAGCGAGCCGACCAAGCCGACGATTCGCTCGTCGCAGGAGCAGCGGCACCGCTCGATCTGCGCGCATTGCTTGCGAGTGCAGGGGGCTCCGATCAACGCCTCCTCGATTTGGCTTTTGCCAAGGTCGAAGACGTCTACTACAAGCCGATCGAAGCACAGGTGCTGCTCAACGGCGAGCAGCAGGCACTTGCGTACTATCTCAAACAGAACGGCGTTCGCAATCCGCAGATCCCGCATTTCGTCGCCACCGGAGACCGCGAGCGCGATGGCCGGTTGCTCGACAAAAACCTCGAACTGGCCGAATCGCTCTACGGGAGCCGTGTATCCTCGACCGGGCTCACCGATGCGGCAGTAAAGGGGATGCTCGACTCACTGGATCCATACACCACCTACCTCGACGCCGACGAGATCAACGGGCTCGAAGAGTCGCTGCGCGGGGGCGACTTCGGCGGCATCGGCGTCTACATCGGTCAGGATCCGCAGACCAAGAGCGTGCTCGTCGATCCGATCGACGGAACGCCCGCGGCCAAAGCCGGAATCAAGCCCGGCGACGAGATTTTGCAGATCGACGGGACGCCGACGCGGACCCTCTCGCTCGATGAGGTCGAGCGCCTCATCCGCGGCCCGATCGGCAGCGTCGTCGTCCTGCTCATTCGCAACCATGCCGGCGGCGCCGTGCACGACGTGAAGGTGACACGAGGGCACATCCTCGTCCCCTCGGTGTACGCCAAGGTAGAAGACGGATTCGATTACGTCCGGCTCTCCGACTTCGGGCAGACCTCGTACGACGAAGTGCGCAAAGCCTTGCTCGCCGGGAAGGCGAAGCACGCGCGCGGGTACATCCTGGACTTGCGCAACAACGGCGGCGGCTTGCTCGATGCAGCCGTGGACATCTCGAGCCTCTTCATCCCGCGGGGGACGATCGTCTCGACGATCGATCGCGACGGCGCGCGAGACACCAGGGTCGCGACCAACGTTTCCATCGGAGCGGCACCCCTCGTCGTCCTCGTCAACCAGTATACCGCCAGCGCCTCCGAGATCACCGCGGGTGCTATCCAAGATTACCGTGTTGGAACGCTGCTGGGGACGCGAACCTTCGGGAAGGGCGTCGTCCAGAGCATCTACGACCTCGGGCCGCAAGAGGGCGCCTTCAAGATCACCACCGCTCGTTACGTGACGCCGCTTGGCCGAGATATCCAGCACAAGGGTATAGAACCCGATATCGTGATCAAGCAGCCCGTCGAGCCCGAAGTCATCGACACCCCCAAAGACCTCCAACTCCTCGCCGCCAAGGACTACTTGCGGCGAGTCGCCCGCAGGTAAACCATAACGCCGTGAACATCCGACTCCTTGGCGCCTTCACCGCCTCCGCACTCCTGGGGAGCTTGCTTGCGCCGCTCTCCCTACCAGCCGCGCCGCTTACGAGCATCGACAACAACGAACTCGAGACCAGCTACGAGCTAGTCACGGCGGAGTTTTACAAGAAAGTCGACCCGCAAGCGCTACTCGACGGCGCGCGCAACGGTCTGATCGGCTACCTCAAGCTCAACGGTGTGAGCGCCCCCGCTCTCCCGGCCGTGCACGCCACCGACGACGATGGGCAAAACGTGCGGACGCTCGAGCGAGAGGTGGACGACGCGACGACCACCTACGGCGCGAAGCTCTCGACCCGTGAGCTTACCTATTCGGCAATTTCGGGCATGCTGAATTCGGTTCACGACCGTTACACGGTCTTTCTGAGCCCCAAAGATTACGCGGCCCTCAACGAGGGCCTCGACGGCGGAAACTTCTCGGGCGTCGGCATCGCGATTCACGTTGACGACGACACCAAGTACCTCTCGGTGAGCGACGTCATCCCCGACGGGCCGGCCGAGAAGGCGGGAATCAAACCGGGTGACATCATCACGAGCGTCGACGGAAAGACGACCAAGGGCCTCACGACCGAGGACGATGCTAAGATGCTGCGCGGCAAAGAAGGCACCACCGTTCACATCGAGATCGAGCGTGACGGGAAACCGCTTGCCGAGCCGATCACCGTCGTTCGCGCCGTCATTCATGAGCCGAGCGTCTATGCGCGCCTCCTCGACAACGGCATCGGGTACACGCGCCTGACCGTCTTTGGTTCAACGACGGCAACCGAGCTCACCGATGCCCTCAACAAGCTCGAGGCCGAGGGCGCGAAGGCGTACATCCTCGATCTGCGCGACAACGGCGGCGGTTATCTGAATACGGCGATCGACGTCAGCTCGAAGTTCATTCCCTCCGGCGCGATCGTCTCGGTCGAGTCCCGGAGCGGAACGAACACGGAGTACGACGCCGAAGACGTTGCAATTCCGTCAAAGCCGCTCGCGGTGCTCGTCAACGAGTACACGGCGTCGGCTTCGGAGATCACCTCGGGCGCTATTCAAGACAACGGCGTCGGCGAACTCGTCGGCGAGCGCACCTTCGGAAAGGGCGTCGTACAGACGATTCATCCGCTGCCCGACGGCTCGGCGGTAAAGATCACGACCGCGCGCTACTTCACGCCGCGCGGCCGCGACATCAACATGGTCGGCATTCAACCCGACATCGTCTCGCCCGACCCGAAGAAGGCCATCCTCGGCGATCTCAACACCGACACGCAGATGCAGGCAGCGGTCTCGTATCTCGAGCGGCGGCTCGCGCAGATCTCGACCTCAGCGTCGAACTAGCGGCAGACCGGCGCCAACTGCGCGAGAATCTCGTGAAATGAAGAGAAGGTCGAGAAATCGACCTTCTCTCGTTCGAGGAAGCGCGCGAGCCCTGCGCCGCATTTGGCGAAACGTACGTCGGCCACGAGGGCGGCGTCGAAGTCGGAGCGACCGTCGCCAATGAAGACGGCGCGCGCACCACGTTCTTGCGCGGCGCGCACGAGCGCCGCCTTGTCGGTTCCGTTGGGGACGGCGTCGCGAAAGTGCATGATCCAGTGCCCTTGCGCGTCGCGTTCCACCCGGTTGGCAACCACCGGAACGTCCGCCAATCCGTGCCTGTGCAGCGCCCGCGCGATGAGTTCATCGACGCCCGAACTGACGATCGTCAGCGGTATCTCTTGCGCCCGTGCCCATGCGACGAAGTCGACGAAACTTCGGTCGAAGGGAACGCGCTCGTGCAACACCTCTGCGGCTTCATCCAGCGAGAGCGTGATGAAATAGGCTTGTTCGCGCAGGGCTTCGCGAACGCTGATCTCACCGCGATCGAGCCGCGCTTCGATCGCCTCCCACGGGCCGTCGCCGGCGACGAAACGGACCAGGGCGTCGAAGCCGTCCTGGTCCGTGATCGTGCCGTCGTAATCGACGAAGATCTCGATCAATTAGGTCTTTTTCTTGCGCGTCGAGACCTTGCGGGTCGTCGTCTTCTTTGCCGAGCTTTTCTTGGTGGCGCTCGTGGTCGCCGACTTGGGAGCCTTGGTCGTCTTCGTTTTGGCTGCGGCGGTCGCCGTGCGGCGTGCGCGCTTCGGCTTTGCCTCTTCGGTGGGTTCTGCGTTCTCGGCCGTCACGGCGGCTTTCCGCGTGCGCGTGCGTTTGGGTGCAGGCACGTCGGCGGGCGACGCGGCTGGTTCCGCCGCGGGCGGCGGCAGCGCAGCAACCGCTATGCTGACGTCGTCGTTTTCCACGGCGCCGCGGCGGCGGCGCGCAGGGCGGGCGATACGCGGCGGTTCGGGGGCGACGGTGAGGCTTGGCGGGGGCGGCTCAACGGCGACTGCAGCAGTCTCTTGCCGGACGGCCGCGATAGCGCGTGAGGGCTCCGGCGGTGCCGTCTCCCCCGTCGCCTCGAGGCTGCCATCCGCGTTCCCGCGGAAGATGTGGCGCTCCGGGACGGCTTGTGTCTCCGGCGTCAACACGAGCTGACCGCGGCCGCGGCGACGGCGCCGGCGACGGCGGCGATGACCGCCTCCCTCCTCGCGACCACCGTAGGAGGCAGCGGCTAACGGGACGGTCGTAGCGGCGGCGGAGACGGCCGGAGCTGTCTCGGGGCCTTCGCCCTCGATCGCCTCCTCATCGTCTGCCGGCGGCGCAAAGGAGTGCTGAGCGATGCCGGTTCCGGTAGCAGCGTCGCCTGCTCCCGGACGACGACGACGGCGGCGTCTGCGCCGGCGCCGGACCGTGCCCTCTTCCCCACCGGCACCGGTAGCGGATTCGAGCGGTACGACGTTGTTCGGAAGGCGGACCACGCCGTGTCCCGGCTGTCCCGGCACTTGGGCCTGGCTTGCGCGCAAGGCGGCTGCCCGGGCACGTGCCTCGGCGTCTTCGACGTCGGGCTCGGAGCCCGTCGAGATGCCCAGCGGCGGACGTTCCTCGAGACCCTTTGCGGCCTCTTCGGCGAGTTCGCGCAGCTCTTCGGCTTGTTCGGCCGGCGTGAGTTCTTTCTGGCGTCCGCGCGCCCCGCCGCGACGGCGGCGACGCTTGCGTTCGCCGAGATCGGCGACGACCGCGGCGCGCGGTTCGGCTAAGATGTAGCCTTCTTCATCGATATCGATGACCTTGATCTTGATCGTCTGCCCGGCGAGCGGAGCTGCATTCTCGACTTCGACCAAGCGGCGGTCGACGACCGCGAGTGCAGAGGTCGGATTCGGAAGCCGCGTCTGCAACAGATCGACTTCGATTTCGTCGCCGACGCGCACGTGCGGGGGCGCAGGCGGCGTCTTGGGATCGGCCGGCGCGATCTTCACGCGCTCGGGATGCAGCGCGGGGTCGACGTGAATGTCGATCTTCGCACCGGTCTCTTGTTCGAGCGCTTGCAGTTCGGTCTCGTACCAGAACTCGATCTGCGCGCCGACCAGCGGTGCCGAGGTCACGTCGATCATGCGCTTCTCGGTCTTGCCGTTGCGATGGTCGTGGCCGATCTTGCGCACGTCGCGGAAGGCTTCGATAGCGACGGATTCGGGTGACATCACCGTGCCCAAACCCTCGCACGTCGGGCATTTCCCGCGCAGTTGGCCGGAGAGGTCTTTGCCGATGCGCTTGCGAGTGAATTCGAGCAGCCCGAGTGCCGAGAACGACTGGATCGTGGTGCGCGTGCGATCGCGGCGTAAGCCGTTCTCGAGCGTCGTGAGCACCTTGTTGCGGGCGCCTTCGGTCGACATGTCGATGAAGTCGCAAACGATGATCCCGCCGATGTCGCGCAGGCGCACTTGCCGTGCAATCTCCGCCGCCGCCTCGATGTTGGTTTTGACGATCGTGTCTTCGAGGTTCTTGCCGCCGGTGAACTTCCCCGAGTTCACGTCGATGACGGTGAGCGCCTCGGTCGATTCGATGACGATCGAGCCGCCCGAAGGCAGGTTGATCTTCGGGCGCAAGAGGCGCTGCACTTCGTCGTCGATCTTGTAATCTTTGAAGAGCGAGCGGCCGTGGTTGTAGAGCTGAATGCGCTCGACGTATTGCGGGCCGAGCAGGCGCAGGAAGTCGCGCACTTTTTCGTACTCTTCAGGGTCGTCGATGAGCACGCGGTCGACTTGCGGGGTGATGAAGTCACGCGCCGCCTTGTAGACCAGGTTCATGTCCTTGTGGATGAGCGACGGCGCCGGAGCGTGTTTGTACTGTTCGAGAATCCCATGCCACATGCGGATCAGCACACCGAGGTCGGCGATGAGCTCTGCTTGGCTGAC
>DATJTD010000086.1:0-6207 GCA_035503775.1 Candidatus Acidiferrales bacterium | reverse complement strand
AAACGGCGTCTTGCGACGCCGCCCCAGCATGCTCGGGCTGGATCACCTCACCGGTGGTACACTTTCAAGCCGAAAGTGGCCACCGACCCCTGGTACATTTTCAACCGGCCACGGCCGGTACACTTTGGGTGGCCGCCGGGGAGATAACCGTCGGCGTTCGGCCCGCTCGTTACGTGATGGCGCTGCGGACGTGTGGTGCGGAGGGAGTAGCCGCGGCAGAGCCGCAGCCCACGAATCGTTCGGCCCGCAGCAAAAAAACTGCGTCTTAGGCAATTGATGTTCCGGGACTGCCCTTGCGAGCAACTGCTCTTCCTCTGAGCTACACACGCGCTTTGAGAGCGTGCGGCCGGACTCGAACCGGCGACCTGTTCGCTCTCAGCGATAACCCGAAACGTTCGGCCCAAGACGGCAACCGTCGACCGGCTCGTTACGCCGGCGTGACGCGTTGCTCGATGCTGATGTCGTAGAGCCCGACGTAGTTGCCCCACTCGTCACGTTCGGTGTTGCGCCGGACGACGACGAACGGGATATACCGCGGCTCGTACGGTTTGTGACGAAGGAGCATGCCGGCCTGCTCCGGTGTGCGGTCCCGCTTGCGCCCGTTGCAATCGGCGCACGCCGCGACCAGGTTACTCCAACGTGAGGTGCCGCCCAGAGCGCGCGCAATCACGTGATCAACGGTCATCGTTTTCGCCTCTCCCCGAACTCCGCAATACGCGCAGCGATACTGATCGCGCAACAGCACGTTTTCTTCGTCAGCGGGACGCGTTTTCGGGCGCGGGCAATGTAGTACAGCATCCGGATGACCGAAGGCAACGGGATCACGAGCGTTGGCGACGCGATGCGCCCACAGTCGTGTATGACCTCCGCCTTCCCCGCAAAGACCAGGCGCACAGCACGCGCAAGGCGAGTCAGATTCAGCGGCTCGTAGGTAGAATTGAGAACGAGAACATCGCTCATGCGCGGGCTCCTTTCGTTTTGGTGTGATGTATGAGGCGAGTGAACGTGGAGCGGGCGGCGGGAGTTGAACCCGCACTTCGAGCTTGGAAGGTTCGCGTGCTACTGCAGCACTTCGCCCGCGTGTGCGGATCGCGCGAATCGAACGCGCCTCCCCGGCTTGGCACGCCGGCGTACTGCCACTGTACGAGGTCCGCAAGAGTTTTGGTCCGCAGGGTGCGATTCGAACGCACGAGATGCCGGGGTGTAGGCCCGGTGCCTTAGCCGCTTGGCGACCCGCGGAGACTTGGTCGGCGCGCCCTGAATCGAACAGGGGTCGGTCGGTTATCGGCCGACTGCTCTGCCATCGAGTTACGCGCCGAAGGGAGCTGGTCGCGCATCGGGTTCCTTCGGGTGAAAACCGAAGATCCGGCTCCGCGCGCTTGAGCTACGTGTGACTCGAAAGGTACGCCAACGAAATTGGTCCCAGGTGAGAGACTCGAACTCCCGGAGCGCCGATGGCGCCTCGCGTTTACAGCGCGATGCAGTTGCCGCTGTGCCAACCTGGGGTGGCTGCCAAGTCTGGAATCGAACCAGATCCTTCCCGGTAACAACGGGCTGCACGCCCTTCGTGCTGCTCGGCATGGTGTGTCATGGCTTAGCCGATCGCGAGCTCTACGAAGTGATTTCCACCACCGAGAGTCGCTAGCTGCTCGATAGGCTTTCCGTTGTCAATTACGGGATGCTTGGCTACGATCCGATCGAATGCCGGTGCTAAGGCTTTCCAAGCAGCGCTTACCGACGCCGGCACATGTTTGTGCTTGCCGAAACCGCCCGGTATCGTGCGCTCGAGTGCGTCACGGATCGGCCGGAGGTCGTCGGGCAGCTCTTCCTGACGGAGGGACGTTCGTTGAGCGATCATGCCGCAGCCAATGTCTACACCAACTGCCGCCGGAATAATTGCCCCGATCGTTGGGATGACCGCCCCCACCGTGGCACCGGTACCCGCATGGACGTCACGCATAACGTCGATGTGTGAGAACACAAACCGCAGTTCAGCGATGTTTTGGAGCTGACGAAGCGCGTCGTCTTCGAATTCGACACCGTCAATCCAGGCTTTGATCGGCGCTTTTCCGGTTTTGATGACTTTCATCGAATTGTGCTCCTTTCTTTTGCGCCTATGGCGGTGATGGTGGAGGTACTCGAATTCAAATGAGATTCGCTGTGTGCAAGACAGCAGTCGTGTCATCGGACCATACCTCCGATGAAGGCTTCGAATTGGCCGGGAAGGTCGGGGTCGAGCCGACGTACTCCTCGTCTTCAGCGAGGCGCTAGAACCATCTCAGCTACTTCCGATGGCGGACCCGTCACGATTCGAACGTGAACGTCATCGCGGCGCGACGACTCGACGCGTTAGCAGCGCGTTGGCTTGCCATTCGCCCACGAGTCCTTGGCACGGCCGTTTCGAATTGAACGAAATGCACACAGTTTTGGAGACCGCGCCGCTGCCTCAGCGTCAGCCGCATAGTCTTTTCATCGCATTCCGCGAGCGCACTCGATTCACGCTCGGACCATCCTGCGATGACAATCGCTCATTTGAACCTTGAGCAAGGCGCACGAAACCAGAGGGTTTCTCCAGGCGGCGAATCTTCGATTCCCGCATCGAGCCCGTGCGAAATCATCAGTACGATATGCAGTTTTCAATGAGCGGACTTGGGTGACTGGTGAGACTCGAACTCACTTTGCCCGGCCTCACAAGCCGGTGCCACGACCGCTTTGGCTTCAATCACCACACACGAGGGAAGCGAAAGAGGGTGGGCGTTTCCGCCCACCCTCTCAAGAGTGAATCCTAGCGAAAACTTATCTCACGTGATCACGAGATGGCCTGTTCCGACAGTGCTATCGAGCGCAATGCCTGACGGCGCGGGGGTATAACGACGCGCGTGCTCCGGATTCCGGAACCCCGTCGATAGCCAGCACACCGCTTGCAGCGGAACACGCGTCTGTTTCACGAGAGGGAGCATACCGGTTGTGCCGGCCGGTTGTCAAGCCGCGGATAGCCACAATCGTCGCGAAAATATCACTTTGCGGCACACGATCCATTCACCGATCATGCGCGGTCGTATAAGCACCCACTTGCGCGAATGGGCGGATTTCTGGTAGAGTCGACCCCATCATGCACCTTTGGATCGGACATCGACCATCGAAATCGAGGAACGCCGGCTCGGCGCGCCACGGCTTCGTCATGCCCGCCGTGTTGCGTGCTAGAGCGCGCGGATATAACCGCTCGCAAAAGATCAACTCCGCCTAATACGCTCGCCTCGTAGCAAGAGTCGAACGTACGGCTAGGCGGAATCGCCTGGCCGTTTTGTATTTTCACACCCACGCGTGGACGTCAGCGCACGTGCGTTGTGTGTTCATGCAATGTTTTAGACGATATTGCCCTCGTAGCTCAGTGAAAGAGTGCCGCGTTGCGAATGCGGAGGTCGCCGGTTTGACTCCGGCCGAGGGTTCCATCAATGCGGTGTCGCCCAGTGGCAGGGCAGCGGCCTCATAAGCCGTTACGGCGCCGGTTCGAGTCCGGCCACCGCAACCGTCGAGGCGTAGCTCAGCCAGGAAAGAGCGCTGCGTTCGGGACGCAGATGCCGCACGTTCAAATCGTGCCGCCTCGACCAACAACTTCGGGACATGAACGCCATAAAGGAAAAGTACCATTATGAAACTTGGCGAAGCACTACGGCTGCGCTCCGACAACTGCAAGAAAATCGAGGAATTGCGTCTCCGTGCAATTGCAAGCGCGCAGACGCAAGAAGGCGCGGTGGCGCCTGACGCCCCGGATGTGCTGCTTGCCGAGATCGAGCGTATTGCCGCACAGACGCTGAAGCTCATTCAGAAAATCAACCGGACCAACGTGGCGACCAAACTGCCGACGGGCCAGCCGCTGGTCGACGCGCTGGCCGAACGTGATTATCACCTCGACCTTCGCAAGCCGTTCGAGGCTGTCGCGAAGGCGGCCAGCGAGATGCAGCAACGCTACATGCGCTCTGAAATTCGAATCGTTCGAACCGTTGATCCGGCGGAGCTTCGCAAAAAGGTCGACGAATGTTCCCAACGCCATCGGCTGCTAGATGTCGCAATTCAAGAAGCCAACTGGAGCACGAACCTCATCGAGTGAGCGAGTCGGTAGTCGAAGAATCGAAGGCGAGCACAAAATCTACGCGCAAAGCGCGTCTGGAGAGCTGGCACGCCCAGCTGGGGTTCGAGTCCTCACCGTATCGCTAATGCGCCGTACCGTGAACTCGATATCGCGACGGAGTACTCCTGTACTACCACGTGCTGATTCGATTCGATGACGAGGGTGGGATCGGGGATCTCGCTCACTCGAACCACGCCGGGCACACCTGGGCGACTCCGCAATCCGGGGTAGTCTAGCAGGCAAGACGGGAGGCTTTGAACCTCCAGAGGATCGTTCGAATCGATCCCCCGGAGCAAGCCCGGGAGCATTTTAGGTCGTCAGTCCTGAATACACCGGCATCGTGCTCCATCGTCATCTCACCGGTATCGCCCCCTGGTCGCCGGCGGCCATCGATGACATCCTCGACCGCGGGCGACCGAAGGATTGGGTTGCTCTACGCCGACAGATTGATCGCGATCCATGGGGCGCAGTGGCAGAGACGACCTTACGGCTTTGCACAGCGACGCATCGCTACGGCACTTCTGCACTATGGTCGGCTTACGTCAATCGCCTCCGTAACCGGCACCCGGCGCACAATCCGTAATCGCGCGTGAGTTTCGATGAGGCGCGCCGGAGAGCATTGAACAGCGCTGATTGGGAGCGCGTACTAAGTGCAGCCGCTCACCTTCAGCGCATCGTGCCGGACGCCGTTCTTGTTGGGGGTACCGCCGCCGCAATCCACGCCGGACATCGCTTTTCCTATGACGACGATCACGTTGTCGCTGACCTGTCTTCCCGCTTCACCCAAGTGCTCAGCGATCTCGAGACCGTCGCCGGTTGGAGGACGGAGCGCCTGCGGCCACCGGTGCTTATCCTTGGAGAACTCGATGGGGTTGAAACGGGAGTTCGCAACCTCATTCGCTCCGCGCCTCTGGAAACGCAAGTGCACGAGACGGAGTACGGGCCGGTGACCTTGCCGACCCTCGATGAGATGCTGCGCATCAAGTCGTGGCTGGTCGTCACTCGAAACGCGACCCGGGACTATCTCGACGCTGTCGCGCTCGCCGACAGAATCGAAACTGAACGTGACGGATTAGCGGTTTGGTCGGCACTCGAGTCGCTGGATTCTCTCTACCCGCAATCCAACGGCTCATCTGTGGTCTTGCAACTGGCAAAGCAATTCGCCGAGCCAAATCCGAACGACCTCGGTACGGTGCGGCTCACAGAATATCGCGGTGTTGCCGAGCGCTGGAGGTCCTGGGAAAATGTGGTAGCGCGCGCAGGCGACTACGCGCAGCTCATTCTGAGCTGTTACCAAGTCCCCGGATGAAGGAAAGAGCCCCCGGCTTGCGCCGACGGCTCTTTCCAATGCTCTTCGCGTCTGAGCGAAGGCTACATCATGTCGTAGCCGCCACCCATGCCGCCCATTCCGCCGCCGCCTGGCGGGGTGTCCTTCTTGGGTTCCGGCTTGTCGGCGATGAGGGTTTCGGTGGTGAGGATGAGGGCACCGATCGAGGCTGCGTTTTGAAGTGCTGAACGCGTGACCTTGAAGGGCTCCACGATTCCGGCTTGCACCATGTCGACGAGATCGCCCGACATCGCGTCGAAGCCCTGGCCGGGCTGCGCTGCCTTGACGCGGTTCACTTCGACGGAGCCTTCGTAACCGGCGTTCTCGGCGATCTGGCGCAGCGGCTCTTCGAGCGCGCGGCGGATGATGTCGATGCCGATCTTCTCGTCAGCCCACGTTGCGGCGTGTCCGTTGGTCTGCGGGGTCGCCGAGTACTTCTCCAGCGCCTTGAGCGCGTGGACCAACGACGAGCCGCCGCCGGGGATCATGCCCTCTTGCACAGCAGCGCGGGTCGCACTGAGTGCATCTTCGATGCGGTGCTTCTTCTCTTTGAGTTCGGTCTCGGTAGCCGCACCGACTTGGATCACGGCGACGCCGCCCGACAACTTCGCAAGACGCTCTTGGAGCTTCTCGCGGTCGAAGTCGGAATCGGTCTCGTCGATCTGGCGCTTGATCTGTTCGATGCGCCCCTTGATGGCGTCGGGCTTGCCCTTGCCGTCGACGATCGTCGTCTCTTCCTTCGTGACCT
>DATJTD010000085.1:0-20023 GCA_035503775.1 Candidatus Acidiferrales bacterium | reverse complement strand
GCAATCTTCCCGGAACCCTCTGCGAAGGCGCCGCCGACCTCAAGCGGCTCGCCAAAGATACGGACAGTGCCTGGCTGCGGTACGCGCTCGACGCCGCCAAACTTCCCGCGAACGAGGCCCCGGAGAACGTCCTTGCGCGAACGGTGATTGCCTGCCATGACGTCGGCGCTCTGCGCACCGGCAGCGAGCGCGACGAGGTGATCGGCCTTGCGGCGCACTTGCGCGAGTTCCGCGGCTTCCTGGTCGTCGATCGCGTCACTGAGGATGCAACCCCTGCCGATCTCGAATCGGCGATCCGCACGCTGCGCGCTTGCGTCGCGGAGGCCGCGCTCGAGGAGGCTGCAAGAGACGCCGACCGCACCGGCCGTCTGCGTGCCGGGTGAGAACCTGCCTGTAGCAGGTGGGTGCGGCCCGGGCGCTCGGTGGGATCGGCAAGCCGTTCCCGTCCGTTCGTATCCGGAGCTTGTGCTCCCTTAGGTCTTAACGTTGGTCCTGCACCATAGCATGTACGCGAGAAGGCACAGTCGGCGTCTGCCCGGATTATCCCACCCCCGTCAAGACTTGACAGAAGGCCCGAGATGCCGTAGGAGAGTTTCTAGCCCGCGTTAAGCCGGATAAAAGTAAGTTGCGGACAATACGACGGGGCAGAGTACCGGAATGTGGCGCCTAGCCGTAGGCAAAGGGCGAAGATGCGCATTCCTATCTTGAGGTGTGCGAATGACGTCTGTGAGATCACTAGCGGGTATCGCCTTGGCAGCCGCGGTTTTTTTCGCGCCGATACCGGCACGAGCCGACCACACCGCGTCGCTCGGCCTCGACGCCGGGACGCCGGGGCTGGGCTTGACGCTCGGCCTGAACTTCGGAAAAACCATCGGCGTTCGCGTCGTGGATCAGTCGCTCGGCTCGGTGAGCAGCTCGTTCACCTCCTTCTCCAGCAGTGTCAACACCGACGACAACGCCTATGCGACCGCAGTCAACGTGCGCGCGGTCAGTGCCCTGGTCGACTACCACCCGTTCGGCGATAACTTCACCTTCACCGTCGGCGCGATGCAGCCGGACATCAACCTGCAAGCGGCACTGGTGGCGTCGGGCACACAGACGTACTCGGGCTTTTTGGGCGGCCAGCCAGTGACCTTCGGCGCCGGTGCCTCCGTCTACGGATCGCTCAAATGGAACCAAACGGCGCCCTATGTCGGCATCGGGTACCAGCCCCTGAAAGTCCACCACCACTTCGGACTCGGTATGGACGTGGGCGCCGCGTTCATCGGCGCGCCTCAGACCACACTGCAAGCGTCCGGAACATTCTCGGTGAATTCGCTCGGGCTCGCCGCAGATCTCGCGACGGAGAAAGAGAGTCTCGAGCAATCGACCCGCGATCTCGACATCTATCCGGTGGCCACCGCGACGTTCTACTACACGTTTTAGCGCGCACGGCGATGTTGCGCTTTCGGCTGTAGCGTAGCGGAAGGCGAGGAGCTGCCGTGCGTCCCGGGAAATCGCGACAACGTGCGACTCGAGATCACCGAACTGTCGCTGCCTCTGGTTCATCCGTTCACCATTGCGCGCAGCTCGATAACGACGTCGCGCACGGCGCTCCTGCGCCTGCGCGACGGCGACCTCGAGGGGCTGGGAGAGGCCTCGCCGATTCCGCGCTATGGAGAGAGCGTCGAATCGATTCGCGCGTATTTTGCCGCCACCCCGCTGCGTTCGCACGATCCGTACGAACTCGAGACGCTGCTCGAAGGAATTCCGCCGGCTGCGCGCTGCGCGCTCGACGTCGCACTGCACGACTTGATCGGCAAGGATCTCGAACGCCCGCTCTACCGGCTCTTCGGCCTCGATCCAGCGCGCATGCCGGTGACCTCGTTCACCATCGGCATCGACACACTCGAGAAGACGCTCGAGAAAGTCGGCGCCGTCGCCGATCACCCCATCCTCAAAATCAAACTCGGGCGCGGGCACGAGATCGAGACGGTCGAAGCGATCCGCTCGCGCTACGCCGGCACCGTGCGCCTCGACGCAAATGAAGGATGGACCCCCGAGGAGAGCGTGCGTATCTTGCGCGAGCTGGAGCGCTTCGACATTGAATTCTGCGAGCAACCGATCCCCGCAGGCACGCCGGAGGCGTTGCGCTTCGTGCACGAGCGCACCACGATTCCCATCGTCGCAGACGAAGACGCAAGCGACGCCGCCAGTCTTGCGCGGCTCGTCGGCTGCGTCGACGGGGTCAACGTCAAGCTCGTCAAATGCGGCGGCCTGCGCGCGGCGCTCGCGATGATCCACACGGCACGCGCCCTCGGCCTCAAGATCATGCTCGGCTGCATGGTGGAAAGCGCGGTGCTGTCGACGGCGGCGGCACACCTGAGTCCACTGGCCGACTGGGCCGATATCGATGGGCCGTTTCTCACCGCGCACGACCCGTTTCGCGGCGTCACCTACGATCGCGGGAAGCTCCTTTTGCCCGAGGGAGCGGGCCTGGGCGTCCGCGAGACGGTCGCGAACGCGCCATGCTGATGCGCCTGCGCGCGCTGGCCGCGGTCGCGGCGCTCGCCGTCACGATCAGCGCTTGCACGAAGGTGGGAACGGAGAATACGACGGGCGGCGGCCGGCATCCGTGGACGATCCCCGGCGTCTTGCGCATCGGGTATCCCGACGAACCGGACAGTCTCAACCCGCTCTTCGGCCACACCGCAGCAACTGACGAAGCCGACGCCCTCATCTTTGCGCCGTTCTTCCGCTACGACCAGCGCGGCGAGTTCTTCCCGGAGCTAGCGACTAAAGTTCCAAGCTATGCGAACGGCGGAATCAGTGCCGACGGCAAGACCATCACGTTGCATATGCGCCGCGGCGTCGTCTGGGCCGACGGCGCGCCGTTGACGATGCGCGACCTGCGCTTCACCTGGCGCGCGGTAATGAACCCACGTAACAACGTGATCACGCAGGCAGGCTGGGACGACATCGTCTCGATGACGCTTCCCAATCCGTACACGGCGGTCATTCACCTCGCGCGCCCCAATGCCGACGTACTCGGCATCTTCGCCGACGGTGGCGCGGGCTTTCCGCCGTTGCCCGAACATCTGCTGGGCAAACTCGCCGACCTCAATCACGCAGATTTCAATGCGCACCCACTCTCGAGCGGGCCATGGATTCTGCAGCGCTGGAACCACGGCAGCTCCCTCGAATTCGCGCCGAACCCCCGCTACTGGCGCGGGCCGCCAAAGCTCGAGCACATCAGTTGGCGTGTCATCCCCGACAACGACACGCAGCTCGCGCAGCTCGAGACGCACGAGATCGACGTCTATCCCACCGTGAGCGAAGATCACCTCGCGCGCGTGAGTGCGCTGCCGGGGATCGCGGTCGCGCGGCGGCTCATCGCCAATTGGCGGCACCTCGGCATCAACTGCAGCCGTCCGGCACTGAGCGATGCGCGCGTACGCCAAGCGATCGCACAAGCCGTCGATTGGGACACGATCAACCGCACCACCTACCACGGCATCGACGTGCGCGCCGTGAGCGACATCATGCCGACCTCGTGGGCCGCTCCCACGATCCCGCAGTGGCGGTACGATCCGCAGGCAGCAAAGCGCCTCCTCACCGCGGCCGGCTTCCTCCCGGGCGCCGACGGCATCCGCGCGCGCGGCGATCTCGCGTTGCGCATTACGCTCTCCGGCGGCACCAATCGTCCGGCGAACCTACGCGCCGAGGTGCAGATCCAACAAGCGCTGCGCGCCGTCGGCATCGACGTGCAGATCAAAAATTACCCGGTGAGCCTCCTCTTCGCGCAAGACGGTCCGCTCTACGGCGGGCGTTACGATCTCGAATGGTCGACCGACACCAACGGCCCCGATCCCGACAACCAGGCGCTCTGGAGCGGCGACTTCGTCCCGCCGCACGGCGCGAACACCAGCTTCTACAACGATCCGCTGATCACGCGGGTCTCGGCGCAAGCGCTGCGCACCTACGACCGCGCAGAACGCAAACGGCTCTATCAGATCGAAGAGACGCGCATCCACCAGCTCGCGCTCGCCGTCTTCTTCTATTGGGAAGTCGGGACCAATGCCTACAACAGTGACTTGAAGAACTATAAGCCCGCGCAGTACATTACGGACAACTGGAACTCGTGGGAGTGGGAGATTTGAGGCTCATGCGCGCATCGTGCTGACGATCGTGGAGCCCGGCGCACAGCGGGTGATCCTGCGGACGGCGCCGGCGACGCAGGCGATCGTCTCGTGGAACACACGGGCTCCCAGCGGAACGATCGAGATCGCCGTCTATCGCAGCGATGGCCAGGTTTCGTCGTGGCTCCCGTACGTCCGGTTCTCTCCGCGTGAACGCCGTTCGCTCGACGGTCAGGACGAGGTCGCGCGCATCGCGACCGACATCATTCGCAGCCCGGTGGAGATCGTCGCCGTCGAGGTGCGCGCCGACGTCCCGCTCGACGCCGTCGCGGTGAGCACGCCGCGCTACGCGCCGATCGCACCACCACCTCCGGCCCCACCGCCGCTCGCGGTTCCCTTGCGTTCGCAGTACGTCGCCGATCAGCCCAGCGAACGCGGCTGGTGTTCGCCCGCGGCGCTCGCGATGCTGCTTGCCTTTTGGGGAATCGAACTCGGCGTCGCCGAGATCGCCGCGCGCGTGCGCGACGAGAGCTACGGCGGCACCGGAAATTGGGCGTTCAACACCGCACTCGCTGGAGCCCTGGGACTGCGCGGAACCGTCGCGCACCTGCGCGACCTCGCCCACGCCGCGCACTTCATCGATGCCGGGATTCCGGTCGCGCTCTCCTTCGCTTGGAAAGTCGCAGAGCTGCCCGGCGCCCCGGTGGAGCACTCCGACGGCCACCTCGCGGTGCTCTGCGGCTTCACCGAACGGCGCGATCCCATCGTCAACGACCCCGCGCAGCCGGGCGTCGCGACGACCTATAATCAAACCGCCTTTGAACGCGCGTGGCGCACGCACGGCGCGATCGCGTATCTGGTCGCGCCGCCGGCGCGCAGTGACGAACTCGTGCAAATCGCCAACCGGTGACGACGCAACCGGCGCAGCGTCTGCGCGAGGCCACAAACCTACGCGCTGCGCCGCTGCACCTCGTGCTGGTGGAACCGCAGATTCCACCGAACACCGGCAACGTCGCGCGCCTCTGCGCCGCGACCGGATGTGCGTTGCACCTCGTCGAGCCGGTGGGGTTTTCCATCGACGATCGCGAGCTCAAACGCGCCGGTCTCGACTACTGGTCGAAGTTGGAGGTCGTCGTCCACCCCTCGCTCGAGACGGCGCTCGCGCACTTCGCCGGACGCGCCTGGTTTTTCAGCAAACGCGCGCAGCGGCGGTACGGCGAGGTCAACTACGCGTTCGGCGACGCGCTCTTCTTCGGGAAGGAGACGGCGGGCCTTCCCCCGTTTTTGCTCGACGAATTCCCCGGGCGTGCGCTGCACATCCCCATGCGCCGCGACAGCGTCCGCAGCCTCAACCTCTCAACGGCCGTCGGCATCACGGCCTATGCGGCGCTCGCGCAGTTGTCGTTTCCCGATCTGGTGTAAGCGGCTGCCGTTACGCGGTGGCGGTGCTCAGGCGACGTTGCGTGAGACGAGCTCGCGCGCGCGTCGGCAGCGTGATGCCGACCGCGAGCGCCGCGAGCAAGACGATCGCGGTCGTCAGCAGTGCGGCGGCCAGACCATGTGTGTCGGCGATGCGGCCCAGCAGCGGGCTGGCCGAGCCACCGAGACTGATCGCGAGCCCCAAGGTCACCCCTGAAGCCGTGCCGATGTGATTTGGAAGATATTCTTGGCCGAGCACGATGAACGCCGTCTGCGACATCGCCAGGACGAACCCGACACCGATCACCGCAACGACGCTGAGCACGAAGGCTTCGCGGCTGACGCCGACGGCGTAACAGAGGACGAAGAGTGAGGCGATGCTCGTCGAGAGCAGCAACATCGTGCGCCGTCCAAGACGGTCGGCGAGCGGCCCCCCGACCATCGTCCCAAACGCGGCTGCAACCAGGTACGCCGTGAGCGCGAAGTTGCCGAGCGCCGGCGAAGCGCCCAATGCCCGAACGAAGATCAGCGGCGTAAAGGCGACCATCGAAAGATAGACCGTCGAGCGCAAGCCGACGAAGAAGGTGAGTTTGGCAAAGGCGCCCCAGTCGTCGTGGCCGTGCGCGCCGTTATCTGCGGTGTGCTGCGTGAGAGCCGCCTGCAGCCGCGGGAGTTCGATGAAGACCAAGCCCGCGGCGACGAGGGCCGGGATGAAGATCACCAGCGTCCCGTGCATGCCATAGAGTGCCGTCGCGGCGGTGGCGATGAGCGGCCCGATCGCGAAGCCGACGTTCCCGCCGAGGGCGAACCAGCGCATCCCGCTGGCTTTCTTCGGCCCCGCGACGACGTTGGCGAAGCGTGCGCCTTCGGGGTGAAAGAGCGCGACGCCGACCCCACTGATCAACGACGCCAGCAGGAGCTCCCAAAACGGACCAGCGACCCCAATCGTCGCCATCCCGCCGCCTGCCAGAAGCAGCCCGACGAGGATGAGCCACGGAAGGGGGCGCCGGTCCGCAAGGTGCCCTACAAGTGGTTGGATGAGCGACGAGGATATTGCTTGCGCCAGCACCAGTGAGCCGGCCCCTGCCAGGGAGAGGTGTCGCTGCAGCACGAGTGCCGGCAGCATCGCTGGCAAGAAGCTTTGGTTGGCGTCTGCGGCTACGTGCGCCAGCGCAAGCAAGCCCATCCCTCGACGGTCCATCTGTTCCACGCGCCAATTCTTTCAGAATGTGATCAATTAATCAAGCGCATAGTTTCAATGCCTGTGATAAGATAGATGCATGGAACTCCGGCAACTTCGCTCGGCTCTCGCGCTCGCGGGGACCCGGCACTTCACCCACGCGGCCGAGCAGCTGGCGATCGCCCAGCCGGCACTTTCGCAGCAGATCAAGGCGCTCGAAGAAGAACTCGGCGTGCGTCTCTTCGAGCGCACCAGCCGGCGCGTGCGTCTAACCGATGCGGGGACCGCCTTCGTTGCGGAGGCGCGCCGTATCGTCGATGAGGCCGAGCGCCTCGAGACGACGATGCGCGAATACGCCGGGCTCTTGCGTGGACGGGTCGTCGTGGGCGCGATGCAGCTCTTCAGCGAGACGATGTTGCCGCGGTTGCTCGGCCGGTTTCATCGTGAGTTTCCGGGCATCGAGATTGCGCTGCGCGAAGACGTGACGCAAGCGATGCTCACCGATCTGCGTGCCGGATCACTCGATCTGGCAATTGCCAACGTTGCCGACCCGCAGGCGCATCCCGATCTGCTGCTGACATCGCTCGGCGATGACGAAGTCGCCCTCGCCGTTGCGGTTACCCATCCGCTTGCAGAGCGCAAGGTCGTGCGTTTGGACGAACTTCGTGACGAGCAGTTCGTGGTCTATGCTGCCGGCGCCGGTCTGCAGGTGCAGTTGCTCAGTGCTGCTCGCGAGGCCGGCTTCACCCCGCGCATCGCCTTCGAAAGCGCCGATTCGTGGACGCTGCGCGCGCTCGCAAGCGAGGGGTTGGGGATCGGAATGCTCCCCCGCACGTTCTTGGAATCGCCGGGGCCGCCAATTGGCGTCGTCGCGCTCGATCCACCGATCTATCGCTCGGTCACCCTTGCGCAGCGGCGTGCCTCGCTGCCCAGTCGCGCTGCGCAAGTCTTCACCGACTTCGTGCGCGACGCGTTTTCGCAGCACGGCCTGCGCGCGTGACGCGCCTCGAGGAGATCGAGGCGCGCCTGCTCGTCTGCGAGCGCTGCCCCGAACTGCGCGCTTACTGCGCGGACGTCGCGCGTGAGAAGCGGCGCGCCTATCGTGAGGAGTCGTACTGGGCGCGGCCCGTTCCCGCATTTGGCGATCCGGGCGCACGCATTGCTCTGGTTGGCCTTGCGCCGGGGGCGCACGGCTCCAACCGAACCGGGCGCATGTTCACCGGCGATGCCTCCGGCGTCTGGCTCTTCCGCGCGCTGCACCGCGCCGGCTTCGCCAACCAGCCGATCCAGCGCGACCGGAACGACGGCATGATCCTGAACGATGTCCTGATCACGGCAGCCGTGCGTTGCGCGCCGCCCCAGAACAAGCCGACGCCGCTGCAGATCCGCCGCTGTGATTCGTACCTCCGTGAGGAGCTGGCGGCGCTCCCTGAGCTGCGTGTCGTCGTTGGTTTGGGAGCGATCGGAACCAAAGCCGGCATCGACGCGCTCGTGCACGCCGGCTACACGTTCGCGCAGCGCCCCCGCTTCGCGCATGGTGCGGAATTCCTCGCGACCCGTGCAGCCGGACCGGCGCAGGTGACGCTCCTCTGCACATATCATCCAAGCCGACAAAACACGAACACCGGCGTCCTGACGGAGCCGATGTTCGATGCCATCTTCGCGCGAGCACGCGCGCTCGCAGAGGCTGACCCGGTTACGTCTTCATCCGCCGCATCTCGCCTTCGGAGTTGAAGACGATGATGCGATCGGCGTGCCGCGCACCCAGGAATTTTTGATCGAAGTAGACGCGGACCCACGAGCCCGAGTGGATCCGCGCCATCTCGTACGTGGTCTTCCCGTCGCTCGAGAAGATGCGGTCGAACTTCGGAACGAGCAAAAAGCTCATCGTCTTGTGCGCATAGGGATCATAGACCTTGATATTGTCGGTGGAGACGTGCACGACGCGTCCTTGAAACTCATTGTTGACGGTCGTCTGCGCCGGGGCCGAGAGAGTTGCGGCCAAGAACAATTGGCTCGCCATAAAAACAAGTGCGGTAAGTCGCTTCATTGGTTCCTCCTGCGAGGGGCTATACCCAGATTCGCGGGCGGCACAACGGAACGATGGCTTGCTCGCCGGCTTACCCGGCAGATTTCGCCGGCACCTTGATTTCGAGTGCGAGTTCGCGCAGCTGCGCGGGAGAGACGGGCGACGGCGATTCCATCATGACGTCGCGCGCCATCTGATTTTTCGGATAGGCGATGACGTCGCGGATGCTCGATTCACCGCAGGCGAGCATCACGACCCGGTCGAGCCCGAGCGCCATCCCGCCGTGCGGCGGAGCCCCGTACTGCAAGGCTTCCAGGAAGAAGCCGAAGCGGTCGTCGATGGCCTCGTCGCTCAGCCCGAGTTTACGGAAGATCTTGCGCTGGAAGGCGGCGGTATGATTGCGGATCGAGCCGCTGCCGAGCTCGTAGCCGTTGAGGACGAGGTCGTAGTGCTGCGCGCGCATCGCCAGCGGGTCCTCGTCGAAGAGTTCTTCTTGACCCGGGGCAGGCGCGGTGAACGGATGGTGGGAGAAGGTGATCTCGCCGCTCTGCGCATCGCGCTCGAAAAGCGGGAAGTCGATCACCCAGCAAAACGCAAACGTCTTGGGATCGAGCAGGTTCAAGCGCTCGGCGACGTGCAGGCGCAGGCGCCCGGCGATCTCTGAGGCGGCCTGCTCTCTGTCGGCGACGATGAGCAGCGCGTCGCCGGGCTGCGCTTCACACCGCGTGCGCAGGCGTTCCACCCGCTCGTCGTCGAGCAGTTTCTGAATCGACGACTTCCAGCCGTCGGGGGCGTAGGCGATCCAAATCAAGCCGCCCGCACCGAAGGTTTTCGCCGTCTCCGTGAGCGCATCGAAATCACGCCGCGAGAGCGTTCCGCCGCCGGGAAACCGAACGGCGGCGATCCGCTGACCGGCTTGCGGGCCGCCTGAGGCCGTCTCGAGAAACTTGATCCCCGCTCCTTGGAAGACGTCGTGTACGTCGATGAGTTCGAGCCCGAACCGCAGGTCGGGCTTGTCGCTTCCGAAGCGGCGGAGCGCCTCGGCGTGGCGCATGCGCGGCAACGGATCGGGGATCGTCGCATTCAGGGCCTGCTGCCAGACGGAGCGCACCGCGCCCTCCATCATCGTCATGACCTCATCCTGACTCACGAACGTCATCTCGACGTCGAGTTGCGAGAACTCCGGCTGACGATCGGCGCGCGGGTCTTCATCACGAAAGCAGCGAGCGATCTGCATGTAGCGCCCGAGGCCGCCGATCATGAGGAGTTGCTTGAGCAGTTGCGGTGACTGCGGCAGCGCGTAGAACGATCCCGGGTGCACGCGGCTGGGGACGAGGTAATCGCGCGCGCCCTCCGGTGTCGACTTGATCAGGTTCGGGGTCTCGATCTCGAGGAAGCCGTGGGCATCGAAGTAGTCGCGCATGGCTTTGACGATACGGTGACGCACGCCTAAGTTGTGCTGCATGCGCGCGCGCCGGAAATCGAGATACCGGTAGCGCAAGCGCAAATTCTCGTCGACGTCGTCGTCGGAGGCGATCACGAACGGCGGCGTCAGCGAACGATTCAGGATCTCGAGATGCTCGACGGCAACTTCGACGTCGCCCGTGGGAAGCTTGGGATTCTGCGTCCCGGCAGGCCGCGCGCGCACCCTCCCGGCAACGCGGACGACGTCTTCACTGCGCAGCGATTCCGCCGTTGCGAAGACGTCGGCGAGATCCGGATCGAAGATGATCTGCGTGACGCCGTCGTGATCGCGCACGTCGATGAAGATCAGGCCGCCGTGATCGCGCCGCCGGTGCACCCACCCGTTGAGTTCCACCGCTTGACCGACGTGCGCGAGGTTGACCGCGCCACATGAGAGCTTAGGCATCGGCGCCCCCGAGCATCTCTTTGATTCCGCTGACGTAGTGATACTGATAGACCAGATTGCGCACCGGGCCTTCGTGCTCGCCCGCCTCGCGTTCGAGATGATCGAGGACGCCCGAGCCCGTGAGCATCCGGTGAACACCGAGCGAGAGCGGCGTCATCCCCAGACGCAACTTGACCATCGGATCGGGATGCTTACGGTAGAAGCGCACCGTCGAACGTCCGGCGAGTTTCATCTTTTCTTTCTGCTCCGAGAAGGGGATGTGCTGCCAGTGGTAGTTGACGGCACGCGGTTCGTAGAGGATGCGCAGGCCGGCCGCCTCGAGACGATAGCCGAGCTCCAAGTCTTCGTGTCCGTAGCCGGTGAACGACTCGTCGAATTTGCCGACCCGCAAGAGGTCGGCGCGGCGCACCGAGGCATTTCCGGTCAGAAAATAAAGCCACGAGAGGTGCTTGCGCCACGCCGGGTGCAACGGACGGCGCAGCTCGGGGTGCTCGCGCTTGCGTTCGTACTCCGCGAGCGTATCGACTTGCACCTCCATGCCCACCACGGCAATGCCGCTGCGCGCGCGATGGTGGGCCACGTGCTGCACGAGCAGATCGGGTGAGGCGATGATGTCGGAATCGGTAAAGAAGATGATCTCGCCCTGCGCCGCATCGATACCCGCATTGCGGGCCATCGCGCGTCCGCTGTACGGACCGGGCAGGTGCCGGAGGTTGGGGTGTTGCGCGTGCAGCTCCGCTAGGAACTCCGCCGTTCCGTCGGTTGAATTCGAATCGGCGACCACGATCTCGAAGCGCTCGGGGCGGATGTCACCCTCGAGCAATGCCGGGATAACGACGCGCAGCGTCTCCAAGCGATTATAGGTGGGGATCACAACCGACAATTCAGGCATAGGTCAGGAGGCTTTCGACCGCGGTGACGATCGATTCCCGCGACGCGGCCAGTGCCGTCTCCGATTCGTCCGCCGGTTTGCGCAAGAGCGCCGCGGCGACGTGGTAGGGAGCCCACTCCTGCGAATTGAGATTGAAATAGCGGTGTTCGAAGAGGACGACCGTGGGACGTTGCATGGCGCTGGCGACATGCGTCGCACCCGTATCGACGGTGACGATCAGGCGCGCCGCCCCAAAAACGGCAGCCCACTGGCCGAAACTCATGCCGCCGACGATGCAATCCGCGGCCCCGGCGCAGACGACCGCCGGCACGGCTTCGCCGACGTCGGTGCCGTGCGTTACGACCACCGGAAGCCCAAACGAACGCAACCGGTTCAGCAACGCGATGAAACTCGCGAGCGTGCTTCCGTTCCGCAGCCAGCGCGGTGCGAGGTGCACGACGATGCCGCCGCTCGGGACGTGCGCGACGGCGGCGCGGTCGTCCGCGGTCGTGGTGACGACGAGATCGTGAAGAAGCTGCGCTCCGCCGGCGCGAGCGACCAGATCGAGAACCTGATCGACTTCGTGGCGCACGCGATAGGTCGGCCGGCGCTCGCACAACTCCGGGTCGGCCTCCGAGATCAACAGATGCGTGAGGAAGAGCCGCGCAGTCACGCGCGCGATATAGCGCCGCCGGTACGTGTAGCCGATGCGCTGCGGCGCTCTGGTCGCGCCGACGAGGAAAAAGTCGGGCGTGCAGGGCGCCAGCGCAATGGCGATGTCGCAAGCGCCGCGAAAACGCGCTCCCATCTGCGCCGGCGTCGTCCCCGATTCGAGCACCACGACCTCGTCGACGTCTCGGTTGCGCTCCACGACAGCGGCGTTATAGGAACTGCAGACGAGCGTAACGTGTGCGCGCGGCCACGAGCCACGCACCGAGGCGATCGCGGGGGTGGAGAGAACGAGGTCGCCGATCCGATCCAGACGCGAGAGGAGAATCCTCATGTGGGCGTCTCCGGCGCCCTCCAGCGAGGCGCCTTCACGCCCCCGCGCGGGGCACTCGCTCCACGCCTTCGCGGTGTGCTCTCTCGAGCTCTTCGTAATATGCCAGGCTCGCCACGATCGAGGCGGCGATGCGCTCGCGCCCGTTCAACGGAAGTTCGGTCGCGTTTACGTTGACGGCGCGAGCGGCGATGCGCCCCAGGCCCGCGGCGTGCGCAGCGTTCGCCGCAGCCCGCAAAATCCGATGATCGCCCGTCGCAAGCGTCACGCGCCAGTGCGGATGAAGTGCACCCAACTGCACCGCCGTCCGCGCCTGTGCGCGTGCTTGACGTAGCATCCCTTCGAGACTGGTTGCCTTCGGCGGGGGCTTGTAATGAAAGGCGACGGCGCGCGCGTTGAAGCGTGAGGGGACGCCCAGCGCACGCAGACGCAAGCCAAGTTCGATGTCCTCCCAACCGTATTCGGTGAACGTCTCGGTAAAGCCGCCGGCGCGCTCGAGCGTGAGACGCGGCAGCGAGACGTTGCTCGTCCAAAAATAATTCCCGCTGTAGTTTTTGAGGGACCAGACCGGCGGCGGCAAGACGTCGAAGCTTGCGGTGTTGATCACGGCGCCGCGCACGATCGCCGCCGGAACTGCATCGTGCGTGCGCAGATGCTCCTCCACGAAGGCGGGCGTCGGCAAGACGTCGTCGTCGATGAAGATGATCCGCTCGCCACGTGAGCACGCGATACCGGCGTTGCGCGCGCGCGCGAGGCCGGTGTTGCGCTGTTCGATGACCGTAAACGCGCACGTCGCTCGCTCACGCGCGCGATCGGTTACGGTGCGGGTGTCGTCGGGGGAGCCGTCGTTGACGACCACGACTTCATACGCGTTGCCGGGGACCGTCTGCTCGAAGCACCCTTCGAGCACCCGTTCCAGCAACGCGGCGCGATTGTAGGTGCAGAGTTGGATCGTCGCGCGCAACGCCATCAGCGCAGGCGGCTCTCAAACGCAATCGGTGGCACGGCGCGGGGCCTTCGACTCGTGCGCATGAGAGTCCGGCGCGAGGAGGAGCCGCTGCGCTGCGGCGACGATCGCGGCGACGTCGAGCTCGCGAACGCAGGCAAAATCCGGGCACGTCTCCTTGCGATGCTGCGGCGGGCACGGATAGTCTGCGCGCACGGTGGCGGTGCGCGGCCCAAGCGGAGCCCAGCGATCCGGCTCGTCCGACTGCAGCGCAAAGATACCTACCGTCGGGGCGCCGACCGCGGCCGCGAGGTGCATCGGCCCCGAATCCATCGCGACGACGCAGCGCGCGCGCGCCGCAATAGCGGCGAAAACCGGGAGCGACGTTTCGCCTGCGAGCGAAATCCCACCGCAGCGCGACGCGATATCGCCGGCCACCGCGCGGTCCACGGCCGATCCGGTTACCACGACGGCGCCGCCCAAACGCGCGCGCAACGCTTGCCCGAGACGGCCGAGCCCTTCGGTTGGCCAGCGTCGCTGCGCGGTGATACCGCGCGTCGGATGCAGCAAGACGAACGGTTCGGCCAGCCCTGCAGCCGCGAGAACGTCGGCAGCGGCGCGCCGTGCGGCCTCATCGAGGACGAAGACGGGTGACGCGTCGGCGACATCGCACTCGATCGCGCGCGCGAAATCGAGTAAGATCTGCGTCCAATGCGTCGTGCGGTCGCCACGCTCGCTGCGCACGACGACCCGCCGCGTGAAGAGCGGTGAGTAAAGCCGCCGCGCTTGGCCCACGCGCACCGGGATGTGCGCGAGCGCCGGGAGCAGCGCACTGCGCAACGTCGCCCACGTCACGACCGCGGCATCGAAGCGTGCACCGGCGATCCGGCGCGCCAGCGTCGCCACTCCGCCTTCGCTGCTCCACACCTGCGCAAGATCCGGGTTGCCGTCGAGAACCGGAGCGTGTGCTGGCGTGGTGAGTGCGACGACTTCGTCATAGCGGCCACGCAGGGCGCGCATGACCGGAGTCGCCAGCAGGACGTCGCCTACACCGCCGCCGGCGCAGACGACGAGCGCCTTCATCCGCTCTGCCGGGCTGCGGCGAGCGCACGGCGCAACTCTCCGGCATATGCGCCGTCGAGAAGCTGCGCGCGCGCCAGGTGGCGCAGCACGAGCGGCAGCCGCTCGTTTTGCGCGATCCCGGCGTAGAGCGGGAGCGCCCAGTTCGGCGCCATCAGTTGCGCGCGCACCAGGTTCGGCGCATATGCACCCGTGGCGAGGCGCACGCGAATTCCGTCATCTTTTTCGAGAAGACGCGCCGCCATGCGCGCGCGTTCGAGGACTTTGCGCAAGAGGACGTCGAGCGTCTCCGCTGCCGGCGGCTTGATGTGATAGAGAAAAGCATCCCAGGCGAAGACTTTGCGTACGCCATAGCGGCGCAAGCGTAGGCCGAGATCGGTATCTTCCCAGCCGTAGAGGTTGAACCGTTCGTCGAAGGCGCCAACCGCTTCGAGGGCCGCGCGCGGCACCGAAGCGTTGCAGGTGCACAAGAATGCGCCCGAATAGTTCGCCGCGCTGGGCGGCGGCGTCTCTTCGTACGCGGCGACGTTGATGATGGGGCCGCTCACACAGCTGGGGCCCTGCTGATGCGCCGCGGCGTGCGCCGCCAAGAATTCGTGCGGCAACCAGACGTCGTCGTCGACGAAGACAACCGTCTCGCCTCGCGCTGCCGCGATTCCCGCGTTGCGCGCTTTCGCGCGGTTCGGCTCGGCAACGTAGAGGCGTGTGAGCGGGAAGGGTACGTGCGCGTGGAGTTCGTCGAGTAACGTGCGGGTGCTGTCGGTCGAACCGTTGTCGACGGCGATCACTTCGAACGGCGGCGCACCGAGCTGCGACGAGAGCGAGGCGAGCGTCTGCGCGAGAAACGGGGCGCGATCTTTGGTGGCGATGACGACGCTCAGCACGAGTGCTCCAGCAACGAATGCGCCATGCGCCGCGCCGCTCCGCGATGCGCCGCATAGAGCGCACGCAGGCGCGGAGCCGCCGCCTCGCGCGCCGCGGCATCCTGCGCGTAGGCAGCGGCCGCTCGCGCGACGCGACCTGGGGTGAGCGTCCCGCGCAACTCGGGCATGAGCATCTCGCCCGCATCGATGTTCGGCTGCGCGGTGTATGCAAAGCGATTGTTCACCGCGACGACGGCGGCGCGCTTGAGCGCAACACCGACCAGCGGAAGGCGATCGATGTACTGGAGCGGTCCGTTCACCACCGCCAGCTCCGGCGCGTTGAGCGGGGTGCAGACGATCGTCGGCACACCGAGCGCGGCAAGTTCGATGCACTTGGTGCCGGGGATGGTGACCACGAGCCGCGCTTGCGCCGCATACCGCATCGCGTCGCGCACGACCGGGATCGGAACGCCGTCGGCCGCCGGCACCAGGTGCAGACGCCCGCCTTCTTCGCTGACCGTCCCACGCGCGCCCCAGAAGAGCGGGTGGCCGCCGGTCGCGAGCGCACGAGCGACTTCATCCCTCGTCGTAAAGGGCGAAAGCCCGAAGGCGATCGGAAGATCGGGGATGAGACGGCGTAACTGCACCGCCATCTGCACGAAGAACGGCAGCAGACTCCCGATCTCGTGGCGCCGGTTTCCCGGTAACACCAAAACGCCGTCCGGCGGGATCGCCGTCTCGTCGCGCGCGCCGAAACCACCCTCGACCTCGCCGAAGACGCCGTCGACGGCGAGGTTTCCAACTTCCTCGATGCGCTGCTCGGGGACGCCCTGCGCGCGCAAGCTTCGTTCGTTGGCGGAATCGACGGCATAGACGCGCTCGAGCATCTTGCGGTAGGAGCGGCTCCAGAATTTGTACGAGCGGGCACGACCGCCCAAGCGCCCATGCAGGCGCGCCGCGTGCATGAGATCGCCGCCGAGATACTGCACGACGTCGACGGCGCGCGGCGCACCGGCCAGCGTGCGGCCAAACGCAAAGCGCAGGTAGTCTCCGGTGCCAAAGACGCGCAGGCGTGGAAAGAGCGCGCGCGCGACATCGGGCTCACGCCCGGTGGCATAGTCGTCGGGAACGAAGAAGACCGTCGCGTCGAGCGCCGGATCGGCTTCGTACAACGCGTGCATGAGTGGGCGAAGCCAACCGGCGAATTCGCCGGGGCCGTTGCAGGTGAGCGCGATCTTCATTCCGCGCCATAACGCGAGAGGATCGTCGCGACCAGATCGGTTGTGCTATGGGCGGCGATGTGCGGCGCAAGCACGATCGTCCCGCCGCCGCGCTCGACGACGAGGCGCTCGGGGAGATCCTCGATACGGTACTGCGCGCTCTTGACGTGCACGTCGGGGCGAATGCTGTCCAGCAAGACCTCGGGCGTCCGCTGCCAAAAACCGACGACGACGTCGACCGCGCGCAGGCCGGTCAAGACCGCGGCTCGATCGGCAAACGGCACGATCGGCCGCTGCGGGCCTTTGAGCGCGCGCACCGATTCGTCCGCGTTGAGCCCGACGATCAATGCGTCGCCTTGTTCGCGTGCCCACTGCAGATAGCTGACGTGACCGGCGTGCAGCAAATCGAAGCAGCCGTTGGTGAAGACGACGCGGCGCTGCTGCGCGCGCTGCGCCTCGCGCCAAGCGACGGCGGATTCCAAGTCGAGCAGACGTCCGTGGAGTGCTACGACCACACTAGTGCCCGTGTTCGACGAGGGCGATGATCTCTTGCGGCGAGGCGGTCGCCGTTCCGAGCTTTTCGACGACGGCGCCGCCGGCGAAATTCGCGAGTTGCAGCGCGAGCTCGATCGGCGCCTCCGCCGCAAGGGCGAGCGTGAGGACCGCGATGACGGTATCGCCCGCACCGCTCACGTCGAAGACCGTACGTGCGACCGCGGGGACGAGCATGCGCTCCCCGTGCGAACCGAAGAGCGCCATCCCGCGTTCGCCGCGCGTGATCACGACGTAGCGGCAGCCGAGTTGCTCGAGCAACCGCGCCCCCGCGCGTTCGAGTGAGGCGTCGTCGACGATCTTGATTCCGCTCGCGCTCGCCGCCTCTTGCGCGTTGGGAGCGACGCACGTCAGACCGGTGAAGAGCGCGTTGTTGGCGGGCTTGGGATCGGCGGTCACCACGCGCGCGGCGCGCGCGGCGTCGACGATGTCGCGCGAGAAGAGCCCCTTCCCGTAGTCGGAGAGGATCACCGCATCGTACTGCGCCGCCGCGCGCTCGACCGCTGCCGCCATGCGCGCGCGATCGCTGGCACCCAGCGGTGTGGTCGATTCCCAATCGGCACGAACCACCTGCTGGTTGTGCGCGACGATGCGCGTCTTGCGAGTGGTGGGCCGATCGCTCACGGTGATGACGGCACTGCGGTCGACCTCGATCTCGTCGAGCAACCTGCAGACACGTCTTCCTTCGCTATCGTCGCCGACCGCCGCCGCGAAGCCGACGTGCGCGCCGATCGCGCGCAAATTATTCGCGACGTTCCCCGCTCCGCCCAAGGTGAACGAATGGTCGTGAACCGCGACGACCGGAACCGGCGCCTCCGGCGAAATACGAGAGACCTGGCCCCACACCCACTCGTCGAGCATCACGTCGCCGACGACGAGCACACGCCGTGCGTGCATGCGCTCGAAGAGCGCACGGGCACTCGGCGGCGCAAGCGTCGACGGAGTCCGTTCAGGCATGGACGTGCTCCAAGAACCAGCGCACGCCGGCGAGCAGGGTATCCGCCTGATAGCTGGGTTCGGGGCCTTCGTAGGCGCCGGGATTGATCAGCACCCCCGGGACGCCGAGGTTGCGCGCGAGCTCGATATCGCTCCAGCGATCGCCGAAGACGACGCTGCGCGCAAGATCGATGTTGCGATCGCGGACGGCGCGACGGACGAGCCCGGTCAGCGGCTTGCGGCAGTCGCAGAGTTCGAGGTGACTGCAGTAGTAGAACGCATCGATTGTGGAGCCGGCGATCTCGAGATGCCGCGCCAGCTCTTCGTGCACGCGTTCGACGTCGGTCTCTTCGAAGTAGCCGCGCGCCACCCCCGACTGATTGGTGACGACGATGCGTTCGTAACCCGCGGCTTCGAGCAGCCGCAGCGCTTGCGGGACGCCGTGAAAGACCAAGATGCGGTCGGGGCTTCCGATGTAACCGCTGTCTTCCATGAGCGTGCCGTCGCGGTCCAAGAAGGCGGCGGGGCGGGGCGTCGAGCGATCTTCGCGGCTGCTGTACATCGCCATCTCAGAGCAGCGCCTGCTCCACGAGATCGCAGACGATGTGGCCAAGGGTGATGTGCACCTCTTGCACGAGCGCAGAGTAGCCGTCGGGGCCGACGAGGGTAATCTCAGCGATCTCCGCGACCGCACCGCCGCCGTTTCCGGAGAAGGCGATGGTGGTCGCGCCGCGGCGTTTGGCTTCCTCGAGCGCGAGCACGACGTTGCGCGAATTCCCCGACGTCGTCAGGCCGACGACGACGTCGCCGGGTCGCACGAACGCCTCGACTTGACGCGCGAAGACGCGGTCGTAGCCGTAGTCGTTGGCGATCGCCGTCAACGCCGAGGTATTTACGCTGAGCGCCTCGGAGGCAAGCGCCGGTCGTTCGCGCAGGAAACGGCCACTGAATTCGGCCGCGAGGTGCTGTGCGTCGGCTGCACTTCCGCCGTTGCCCATCCACAGCACTTTGTGGCCGCACTCAAAGGCGTGCGCGATCGTCCGCGCGATCTGTTCCACGACCGCCTCATAGCGGTCGGCGTCGAGCAAACCGCGCCGGTCGTCGAGCAACTCGCGAAAGCTGCGGCGTCCCGAGAGCGTCACGGTTCGATCCACAACATCTCCTCGCCGAGCGAGACCAGCGCCCCATTTTCGGGCAAGATGCGGCGCACGGTTCCGGCGTAATCGGTGGTGATCTCGTTCATGAGCTTCATCGCTTCCAAGATGCAGACGACCTCACCGGCCTCCACGCGTGAACCAACTTCGACGAAGGGCTCGGCACCCGGAGCCGAGGAGCGATAGAAGACGCCGACGATCGGCGCGACGACCCGCTTGTAGTTGGCACTTGGGCTCGGGGTGACGTTGCGCTGCGGCGCAGAAGGCGGGAGCGGGGCACCCGCGCCGGCTTCGAGCGGCGCCGCGACGGCGGTCACCGTCGGTTGATCGCGCCGAACCAGTTCGTAGGTCGTCTCTTCGAAGCGGACGGTGAGGGCGTCGAGTCCATGCTCATCGAGGATCGTCGCGAGCTCGCCGATGCGTTCGCGGTCACCGCTCATGCCGTCACTCCGCCGCACAGCAAGGCGTAGCGTTCGAGGATGCGCCGCGCGGTATGTCCTAGCGTCTCCCCCTCGTCCAGCGATTCTTGAGTGCGCTGCACGAGGTCGCGCAGAGTCAGCGTATGCGTCTCGAGCTCCTGCTCGCCGATGATGATCGCCGCGCGCGCGTTCGCACGATCGGCGCGTTTGAGATGCGCGGCGATTTTGGCGTCGTGATAATCCATCGTGATCGGAGGTGCTTCGTCCAGGGCACGCAGCGCCGCGACCAGCGGGACGGCGTAGTCGCGTTCGCGATGACCCAAGGCGATGACGGCGATCCCCGCTCGCTGCGGCTCCTGCGCTGCA
>DATJTD010000084.1:0-5033 GCA_035503775.1 Candidatus Acidiferrales bacterium | reverse complement strand
CCACCCTCGCCGGGTTTCGCACGCAGATACTGACCCACAGCATCGACCTGCGAGCGTGCCGGCAGGATGCGGCGCCGGTGAACATCGGCTGCTACGCGTTCATCGGCACGGCGTGCACGATCCTCGGCGGCACGGTCGTGCCCGATTGTTGTGTCGTGGGTGCGAACGCGCTTCTGAACGATCGCTACGAAGGATCGCACCAGCTCCTGGCGGGAGTGCCGGCCAAGCCGGTCGCGAAACTCGATCCGACGATGAAGTACTTCACGCGTACCGAAGGGTTCGTGACATGAATCTTCTGCAAACGCTTCCATGAGTCGTGCACGGGTCGTCGTGGCGGGAGCGGCGTGGTTCGCGGCATTCAGCGCCGTAGCCGGAACGGCGTCATTCACGCTACCGGAGGCGGCGACTACCAGTGCCGCGGTGTTCGACGGCGGCGGACGATTGGTGAGAACCCTGTGGAGCGGAGAGAAGCACCTGGTCGGCTCAGTCACCGTGACGTGGGACGGCCGGGACGATAACGGCGCTCGAGTCGCGCCGGGATCGAAGTACAGCGCTCGGCTCCTGGTGAGCAACGTTCGCTATATCTGGGAGGGGGTGATCGCCAACACATCCGCGGAGATGTCCGGCCCCCACGTTTATCGGGCCCTCGGGCCGATCAACGACATGGCGATCGATGCCCGGGGCGACGCCTTTTACGTCGTGGGCTATGACGAACAACAGAATGCAATCCACCGCTTCAACACGTCGGACCCGCAGCGTCCCACGTCGCTCGCACACGATGATTACCGTCGGGTGTTTCGCTTCGCGGCGACGGACGGAACGCTCGCCTATTTCGCTAACGTGGGCCTTGCGGCGCCCAAGGGATCGCCGATGCGGGATCCGTCCACGTTCGTGATCGCGCTACGGGTCAACGACGGCGCAGAGTTCAGCTTCACGCACGGCCGCAGTGTCACATCGGGTCTGCATTGGGGAAATCGCTGGGACAGCGTGATCGATTTGGATGACGATGACCTCGACAGCGGAGGCGTCTTCCGTAGCGCACCGAGCGGATTGGCCGTGCAACGGCGGGGGAGGGATCTCTTCGTCGCCCACGCCCTCCGCAACGAGATCCGGGTGCTGGACAAGCGCACCGGAGAGTTGCTCGGTCGGATTGCCGCGGAGCGCCCGACGAGCCTGGGCGTTGCATCGGATGACACACTGTGGGCACTTTGCAGAACGGGCGGTCGAGCGGCACTCGTGCATTTTCACGCTCGCGGCGAGCAGTGGGTCACCGACGCGCGAGTCACTGCGGGTCTCGACGACCCGGTTGCGCTCGGTGTCTCGCCCGTCGACGGGACGGTGGTCGTCGCGGATGCCGGGTCGGAGCAGCTGCGCGCATTCAGCGCACTTGGACGGCCAGTCTGGATCTTTGGCCGCGAGGGTGGGTATCGGTCGGGTGGACCGGAGGTCACGGAGGATAAGCTCTCCCTATCAGCCGGGCCGACGTACGTGGCCTTTCAGAGCGACGGGTCGTTTTGGGTGGGCGATCCGGGTGACGCGCGCGATCTGCATTTCTCGGCCGAGCGCAAATATCTCGATCAGATCATGTACATGCCAGTCTCGTATCATGCTGCCGTCGATCCGGCCAATCCGAGACGTGTATTCGACCGCTTTCTTGAATTCTCCGTCGATTATTCCCGAGCCCTGGGGAAGTCGTGGCGCCTGGTGCGAAACTGGGCGGCCGGGCTGCCCGAATATTATTTTTGGTACCTCGATGGACTGCGCACCGTCGTCACGCTCCGCAACGGCCGGACGTATGGCGTACTCGGACGCGAAGGCGGCAAGATCGCCGACGTTCTCGAGCTGAGCTCGAGCGGCCTGCGCCCGACCGGGACACATCTCGAGGTCGGTGAGCAGCTCTATCCGGACGGATCGATTCGATCGTTCGTCCAGCGCGGCCGCACGTTCGAGGTGTACGTGCGCCGCTTGGCGGGATTCGACGGGTCCGCGAATCCCAGATGGGAGGCACCCGCGCCGCTTGCGGGAGTCGCCTACGTGTTGCCGGCCGATCCTTACTATCATGACGTGCCGCTGGTCGGAGGGGTGAACGAGGCGCGCTTCCCGCAGACGAGTTCCGGCGTCGTCGTCTTCTTCAATCCCGGCGCGTCGAACGGATTCCATCTGGGCGGTGTACGCGCCGGTGAGCAGCGTTGGCTTTGGCGCGCGAGCCCCACGCGCAAGTGGTCAGTGAATCGGGCCGGCGAGATCGTATCGCCGGACGGTAGCTTCGACATCGATCGTGGCGTGCAGTATCCGGGTAACACGGTCGTGACCGCCGGGCGGCAGATCATCTATGGCTATCATGGCGAAGGATGGAACGGGGGTGAGGCCGATCAGTGGATGCATTTCCTCGATGATGGCCAGTTCATCGGGCAGTTCGGCGAGCCAGTCTACGCGAGCAGGAACAGAGTCTCCGCCGCACCGGGCGAGGCAGGCAATGCTTTCAGCCCACAACTCGTCCGGGTTGATGGTCAGTACTATCTTTGGCACAACGATGAGAGCGTTCATGGCGGTGTGCACCGCTGGCACCTCGAGGGTGTCGATGGCATAAGAGTCCTCGAGCACCGTATCGATCCGTGAGTGACTGCCGAGCCCTTCATGCCTGATCGGCCTCTGCCATCCGTCGTCGTCGCCAATCTGAGCGCACCGGAAATCAATCGCCTCGGCGTCGAGCTGGAGCGGCGAGGTGTCCTGCGTCGCTATGTGCGCCCGTACGCGAACAAGGGGCGCCGGTGGGAGCGGGCGATCGAGCGCGTGCCGGGCGTCGGTCGAATCTACGCGCGCACGCTCGGGCGCCGATCTCCGCCTCGCGGACTACCGCTCCACAAGGTCATCGAGGCGGGGATCGCGCAGGACTTTCTAGCGGCGGCGTTCGGGCGTTTGCCGCTCTTCCCGCAGTCGCGCGGACGATCGATTGCTGAATCGCTCACCTTCGCGGCGGAGCGAGCGGTTGCGTGCGCGGCTGGCCGACTGGCCACGGCGGCAGATATCGTGGTCGCTAGCTATGGCACGGGTCGCTGTGCGTTCGAGGAGATGCAGCGCAGCGGGGGCCGTACCGTGCTCAGCTACCCAATCGCTCACAACCGGTATCAGGCGAGAATGTATGCGGAGGAGGCCGCACTCGCGCCGGAGTTCGCGGCAGCGCTTCCCCGCACGAACCGGCTGCCGAGCGAGTATCTGGAACGGCTCGAGGTGGAGTGCGCGCTCGCCGACTGCATTCTCGTGGGTTCGGGATTCGTGCGCGATTCGTTCGTCGCGATCGGTTGCCACGCCGAGAAAATCGCCATCGTGCCTTACGGTGTGGATACGGCACGTTTCGTTCCTCCCAGCACGCCACGAAATGATCGGACGTTCAGAGTGCTCTTCGTCGGCCAGATCGGTCAACGCAAGGGAATGAGCTATCTGCTGCAAGGATACGAGCAGTTCCGCCGCCCGGACTGCGAGCTGCACATCGTCGGCAGCTATCTCCGCGGCCACGAGGTCTACCGGCGATTCACGTCCCTATACCGGCACACGCCCCATTTGCCGCAGAGCGAGCTTCCGGCGCTCTTCCATGAGGCCGACGTCTTCGTGCTTCCGAGCCTGATCGAGGGGATGCCGCTCGTCATCCTGGAGGCGATGGCTTGCGGGGTACCCGTGATCACGACGACGCACGGCCCCGGTGATGTCGTGCGCGATGGCATCGACGGTTTTTTCGTTCCGATCCGTGACTCCGAGGCCATCGCGGCGCGGCTGGAACAGCTGTACCGCGACCGGCAACTTCGTGATCAAATGGGTGCCAATGCCCGTGAGCGCGCGCTGCAGTTCACGTGGGACCGCTACGCGCGCGCGGCGGCTGACGTGGTTCTGAAGCACAAACGCGAGGTCGCCGAGCCGGTCACGGAGTCGCGCGCGAATCTGTCTGTAACATTCGACACGGTAGAATCCGGTCGGAACTTTTGCCCGAGGATTCCGGGCCCGAAACCATGAAGCTTAAGCAGGTTCTAAAGCCGCTGGTCCCAAGGGCCGTGGTCGAGCTTCACCGGCGTCACGCCGCGGCGCGGCTCGATGCGCGATTCGCGCGGATGGCACCGTCCGAGGTATTCACGGATGTCTACAGCAAGCGGTTGTGGGGCGGCGGACGTGACGAGCGTGGCTACTGCTCAGGGGAGGGCAGCCGCAATGAAGCGATGGTCGGTCCTTATGTCGCCGCCGTCCGGAAATTCCTTAGGGAATTTCCGACCAAGCCGGATGTGGTCGATCTCGGGTGCGGGGATTTCCATGTTGGAAAGCAGCTACGGGAAGACTGCGACTCTTACACGGCCTGTGACGTGGTGGCCGACCTGGTCGCGCGCAACGAACGGATGTTCGGGTCGCTCGGTGTCGACTTCCGTACGGTAGATCTGGTCTCGGACGAGCTCCCTGGCGGCGAAGTGGCGATTTTGCGTCAGGTCCTGCAGCACCTCGGCAACGCGCAGATCGCACTCATCGTGCCGAAGCTCTACAAGTACCGCTGGCTCATCCTCACAGAGCACTTGCCCGAGGCCCTGTCGTTCCACCCCAACCGGGACAAGCCAACAGGGCCGGGTGTACGCGTTCGGCACGGCTCCGGCGTCGTGCTGACGGCGCCTCCGTTCAATCTGAGGACGCACGCGCGGACCACTCTTTGCTCCGTACCCGGTGCGCCCGGCGTCATTCTCACCGTGGCGTACCGGCTTCAACTGTGAGGGTTCACTGCGCCATGACGGCCTCGAAGATGTTCTGCGCGAGCCGGAACGACAGACAGGCGGTGCAAGCCGGCGTGGGTTGTGTGAGCTGAATACGGGCGGCGATGTTCCGCTGACGCGGAGTCTCGGGAAGCGACGACGTGGACATCATCTCACGAGCCTGGAAGGCCGCAGCAGTCGGCGGCGCGATCGCCGCAGCTCGAGCGCGCGAACTGCGGCGCGCGTCGAGGCCGCCCGTCTATCTCGACATCGGCGCACGCGGGGGTCTGTCTGCGCGCTGGAAGTTCG
>DATJTD010000083.1:0-22759 GCA_035503775.1 Candidatus Acidiferrales bacterium | reverse complement strand
CAATTGCAACGCCGATACATGCAGCTCGAAGGACTCAAGGTCGTCAGCGACAATCATCTTCATCGAATCTCAGCCGTGGTCAACAGCTGAGATCGGCAACCCGCCAAGTGTCGTCATACACCACCCCGCGGGACACGATCGACGAGACCCAAATGCATCGGACGAGCGTGTATTTTGACGAGCGTGTATTTTGAAGAGGAAACCCTGAAGGCACTCAAGCTGATTGCTGCCGCTTCCGGAGTTTCGGTCGCGGACAAGGTCCGTGAGGCGGTCGATGTCATGCTTGCCGCCCAGGTGGGCACTAGCGATTGGAAGCAGGAGATCGACGGAATTCTCGCGCGGGCGCAAAGCCGAGGACTTCCGGACCTTTCGGGACCGGAAATCGTCGAAGCCGTCCGATCGACGCGACGAGCGAACAAATCGCCCGCCGCATAAGTGCGCGTAGTCTTCGATACGACAGTTTGGGTTGCGGCTTTTGCTCCCGTCCAGTCGCCTCCGGCGCGCGTCTCATTCGTGACGCGTGTATCAACGGGCACGTCCATCCCGTTCTCAGTCGTCCGGTCCTGCACGAGGCGATGGAAGTTCTCCTCCGCCCCGAGCTTGGACTCGACGCGGCGGATGTCCTCATCTTCGGCTTGTTTCTCACACGGCACAGCACGTTCGTTCGTGTCACGGGACGTCCCCAGGGATGCCGTGACCCCAAGGACGACATGTTTTTGGAAACTGCGCGTGTGGGAGAAGCGCAGATGCTCGTCACGTTTGACAACGACCTATTGGCATTCGACCTCGTCGAGCGTCTCCTCGCCGAGGGTGTTCGTGTGCTCTCAATCGGCGATTTTGTCCGCGAACTTCGCGAGGCCCGGATCGTCGTCGACGACGCTGTTGTTTGTAAGGCGGATGCCGCAGAATAGGCAAAGAAAAAGCCCGATTTCTCGGGCTTGAAATGGTTGCGGGGCCTGGATTTGAACCAGGGACCTTCGGGTTATGAGCCCGACGAGCTACCGGACTGCTCCACCCCGCGATGAGCAAGATCAGACTATAGCGGGGTGAGCCCCGTCTGTCAAATCCTTTGAAGTCTCGCGTGGGAATGCCTGGCGGGCGAGGCCTCGGCCTTGGTCGTAGCCATTGGGGTGCTCGATAGTCCCCAAGGCGTGGAGGCCCGCGCCCTCATTAAGGCCCTTCCAAAGGTCCAGTTGCACTGCCACCTGGAGGGGACGGTTCGGCCGGCGGCCTTCCTCGCGCTGGCACGCAAGCATGGGGTCGACCTCGGGCCGCGGAGGGGCATCGAGCTCGAGCGCCTCTACGACTTCACCACCTTCCTGGAATTCCTGATGCTCTTCCGTGCGGTCTCGGAGACCTTGCGTGCCCCGAGCGACTTCGCGCAGATCGCGCGGGACTATATCGTCGAGGCGGCGGCGCAGAACGTGCGCTACGCCGAACTCTTCATCTCGCCGTCCGTCTGGACGTACTTCCAACCGGATCTCGACGTGCGCGCCACGCTCCAGGCAATCCGCGAGACGCTCGACGACGAGGGAGCGCGATACGGCATGGAGGTTGCGCTGATCGCCGATCTCACGCGCAACTTTGGACCCGAGCGAGCGCTGCAGACCGCGCAACTCGTCGCCTCGATGTCGGCGGAGTTTGGAATCGTCGGCGTTGGCCTCGGCGGCGACGAAGTCAAGTGGGCACCCGAACTCTTCGCGCAGGCCTTCGCCTATGCACGCGAGCGCGGCTTGCACTGCGTTGCGCATGCGGGGGAGGCAATGGGTGCGTCGAGCGTTCGCGGCGCAGTCGACGTGCTCGGAGCCGAGCGCATCGGCCACGGCGTGCGGGCGCTCGAAGATCCCGAACTCGTCGCCGAGCTGGCGGAGCGCAAGATCGCACTCGAGATCTGCCCCACCTCCAACCGTCTCACGGGCGCGGTCTCGGCCGATATTCCACATCCAATTGCTGAATTCGACGCTCGCGGTGTGGTGTGCGTGATCGACGCAGACGATCCGGCGCTCTTCGGAACGTCCCTCGTGGATGAGTACCTGCTCGTCGCCGATTGGCTTGGAATCGAAGCGGTCGTTCGCATGGCCCGTAACGCCATCGAGGCGAGCTTCGCCGCCCCGGCGCAAAAGGCGCGACTCCTCGCCGAGTTCGAGCGCGCACGGCCGCCCCGGAAAGATTGCTAGCGCGGCGAATCTCCCCTTTATCCATGCCGGGTCATACGCACTTCGACGAATCTACCGAGGAGTATCTCGAGGCGGTCTATCGCTTGGAGCGAGAGGGGCCTGGCGTCACGACGTCGGGGCTTGCTTCCGAGCTTGGGGTCGCCCCCGCTTCGGTTTCCGGGATGCTCAAGAAACTCGCCGCCGAGGGGTACATCGAACATCGCGCACGCGGCGACGCGCGCCTCACGCCCAAGGGTTTGGAAGTTGCCGTGCGCGTCTTGCGCCGGCATCGCTTGGCGGAATGCCTCTTGACGAGCGTGCTGGGCATGTCGTGGGACGAGGTGCACGCCGAAGCGTGCCGGCTCGAACACGCGATATCGGCCCGGGTCGAAGAGCGCTTGGTGACGGTGCTGGGCAATCCGCAGACCTGTCCCCACGGGCATCCGATTCCGCCTGCCGACGGTTCGGATCCACCGCGTCCCGGTCTGCCGCTTGCGCAATTGGGAACAGGCGAGACGGCGGTGATGCACGGTGTGACCGACGAAGTCTCGGAGATACTACGCTATCTGAGCGAGATCGGCTTACGGCCGGGTGCGCGCGTGCAGGTGACGGCGAAGGCGCCGTTCGGGGGTCCGATCACCATCGTCGTGGGGGAGAAGACGCACGCGATCTCACTTGAACTTGCGCGCATGATCGTGGTTCTCACCGAGCGCGACGATACCGTGGGGACGACCGCTGACTGAACAGCCGCGTCGCATCGCGCTCAAAAACCCGGTTACGCGCCTGCTCGTCGGCCTCAACGTCGCCGTCTTCGTCTGGTTGTGGTTCACCGGTGGATGGGACAGCGACGCTTCGCTGATCGCACATGGCGCGATCGTCCCGGAGTACGTGCGCTATCGCGGCGAATGGTGGCGCATCGTCTCGGGGGCCTTTCTGCACGACGGCTTCCTGCACATCGGGGTGAACATGTTCTCGTTGTGGCAGCTCGGCACGGTGGTCGAGGTGCTCATTGGGTCGTCGCGCATGTTGCAAGTGTACGCGCTCTCGATGGTGGGATCGGGCCTGGCGATCGTCTATCTCGGCCCCGATGTACCGACCATCGGCGCGAGCGGCGCGATCTTCGGATTGTTCGGGGCGCTGATGTCCATTGGCTTACGCCTCGGCCGTCGGGGGAGGGCGATGGTGCTCTCGATGGTGCCGATCTTGGTGCTCAACTTGATCATCACGTTCGCGGTTCCGAATATCGCCATCTCTGCGCATCTCGGCGGTTTGGCGACGGGCTTTCTCATCGGCTTCGGCATGCGCCTTACGCCACGAGGACGTGCGCTGCTCGTCGGGCCGCCGCCGGCACCCACGATCGTCCGTCAAGAAGAACCGGCGCTTTCCGAGTCCGAGGAGCCGGCGACGTGAGCGTGCCGATCGCCTCGATCGAAGACGTCTTCGGGCGCAACGGACCGATCGCGCAGACCCTCGACGGCTTCGAATCGCGTCCGGGCCAAGTTCAGATGTCGCAGTTGATCGAGCGCGGCTTCTTGGAGGGGACGCACACGATCGTCGAAGCGGGGACCGGCGTCGGGAAGTCGTTCGCCTACCTCGTGCCGGCGCTGCGCAGCGGGAAGAAAGTCGTGCTCTCCACAGGGACGATCGCCTTGCAAGAGCAGCTCGTGCGCAAAGACGTCCCGCTCATGCTCAAGGCATTGGGGAGTTCGGCGCGCGTCGAGTTGCTCAAGGGCCGCAATCACTACCTCTGCCGCTCCAAGCTGGATCGCATGCGCGCCGACCGTCTGGTTGCGCCGAGCGGGACGATGGAGGAGATCTGGGCGTGGGCCGACCGCACACAGACGGGCGATCGCGTCGAACTCACCGTCGCGCCTCGAGCTCAGGAGTGGGAGGCACTCGACGCCGATGCCGACGACTGCGTCGGTGAGTTCTGCGAGCGGTTTCGCGACTGCTGGTTCTTCGCGCGCCGTGACGCCACGCGCTACGCCGACATCGTCGTCGTCAATCACGCGCTCTTCTTTCTCGACCTGGCGATGGGCGGCGGTCTTCTGCCGCCCTACGACTTTGCGATCCTCGACGAAGCGCACCAATGCGAGCGCTGGGCGACGGCGGCGCTGACGGCGACGCTCTCGCAAGCCAGCGTGAACCGTCTATTGCGCCGCCTGCACCGCGTCTACCAACTGCCTCCGCTCTTCGATGCGGAGATCGATGAGGGGATGCGCGGTCTTGTCTCCGTCCTCGCGCGCGTTCCGGGTGAGCGCTATCCGCTAGCCGCCAACGAAGAGGCGAGTACGGCGCTCTTTGCGCTTCGCGACTCCTTCTACCGGTTGGAGAACTGGCTTTATGCCAATTGGCAAGCGGCGCTCAAGAGCCCCTCCGACAATCCGGCGGAATCCGAGCGGCGGCGCGATCTCGCGCTGCGCAGCGTCACGGCGCACATCGCGACGATCGACCGCACGGCGCTTCCAAGCGACGAGGCCGTGAGCTGGGTGGAGCGTTATGAAGGCGAGAGCCGCTACGAGGTCAATTCGGCGCCGTACAACGTCGCGGACACCTTGCGCACGGTCCTTTTCGGACGCACGCAGAGCGTCGTCCTCACGAGCGCCACGATCTCCAACGGCAGCTCCTTCGAGCTCTTGCGCACCACGCTCGGGCTCGACGAGGCGCAAGAGTATGTCGCGCCTTCACCGTTCGACTATCGTTCGCAGGCGCGGTTGTATGTGGCTCCGCCGCACTGCAATCCCAAGGAGGCGGATTTCGCCCGTACCGTCACGCCCATCATCGAAGAGATTTTGGATATCACGAGCGGCCGCGCGTTCGTGCTCTTCACCTCGTACGCGCGCCTGCGCGAGGTGTACGCCCTCATCCGCGGACGACTTCCTTTTCCGCTCAAACTCCAAGGCGAGTTGCCCCGTCCCCGGCTTTTGGAGTGGTTTCGCGCGACCAAAAATGCGGTGCTCTTCGCCACGGGGACGTTTTGGGAAGGCATCGACGTCACCGGGGAGCAGCTCTCGTGCGTCATCATCGACCGTCTCCCATTTCCCTCGCCCGCGGATCCGCTGGTTGCCGCACGACTGGCTGCAATCGAAGCGATGGGACGATCCGGATTCGAGCAGTACATGGTGCCGAGTGCGATCGTGCGCCTCAAACAGGGCTTCGGGCGCCTCATTCGCTCCAAGCTCGATCGCGGCGTCGTTGCCGTCCTCGACGGGCGCGTCGGCTCAATGCGCTACGGCGCAACGATTCTCGGCGCCCTACCTCCGGCGCGCCGGGTCAGCGACCTGGACGAGCTGCGCGCATTTTTTCAGCCCGCGTCCTAGTCGAGGCGGCCTCCCCGTCGCGCCGCCGGCCGCTACGGACTCGGCGTGACGAATATCCCGCCCGTCGGCGTTAGGGTGATGGCCCCTGAGCCGACGAGATTCGAGCAGGCCGCTGCCGCGGCAAGAAGCGCCAAGGCCAAAAGCGGTGCCGTAAGCGACGATAATCTCATTTCCGTACTACCCCCAGTCACAAGAAATATTTCACCGCAACAAAAGCATGCCTGCGGAATTAAATTCTAAGCGTGTTAAGCTCTCGTGCTGCGGACCCTCCGTTTGGGGGGGGTCATGCGGAGGCGCTCGGCGCAGGTGCGAGCGTGCGGTACGCGACCGCGCCGGCCGCAGCCGACAACCCGGCACACGCGATCATTGCCTCGCGAAAGCCGAGAAGATACAGGTGCGCGGTCACGACGATGACCCCCAGGGCCGCAATTGCGATCAACCCGGCGGTGCGTGCCACCGCGTTGTTGATGCCGGAGGCAAGACCGGCGTGCTCGACGGGCACCGAATTCATCACCGTCGTTGTCAAGGGAGCGATGAACAACGCACCGCCCCCTCCCAAGAGCAGCGCCGCCGGAAAGAACGTGGTCCAATAGGGGCCGCCGCTTCCCGGAAGCGCATACGCGATGAAGGCAAGCGCGGCCAGTCCCGCTCCGAGCACGAGGGGAAGTCGCGGACCGGTCCGGGCGACCAGACCTCCGGACCAGCGTGAAGCCGCAAAGACGATCGCAATGAACGGCAAAAGCGCGCCGCCGGCCGCCAGCGGCGTGTAGTGATGAATGTTGATCAGCACGAAGGGCACGAAGTACGTGCTCGCGCCCAGCGCCGCATAGAGAAGAAACGTGTAGACGTTGGCGCCGCTGAAGGCACGCGAGCGAAAGACCGCAAGGGGGACCATCGGGTCGGGTGCGCGCCGTTCGTAGGCGACGAACGCGATCAAGAGTGCGATTCCCAGCGCGACGCTGCCCGCGGCCCGGAGGCTCACGCGTCCCGCATCCAGATCGATCAAACCGTAGATCAGCGCGCCTAAGCCGAGTGCGGCGAGTACGGCACCACTCGTGTCGACGTTACGGCTGCGCGTGTCGTCGCGGCTCTCCGGGACGCGTAGGAGGGCAGCAACGATGACGAAGGCCGCCAACGGCAGATTGATCACGAAGACGTAGCGCCAGGAGAGCGTCTGCGTGAGCCATCCACCCAGGACCGGTCCGAAAGCCGCCGTCACCGAGGAGAACCCCGACCACGTTCCGATCGCCCGGCCGCGTGCTTCACCGCTGAAATTTGCGCTGATGAGCGCGAGGCTTTCGGGCATGGAGAGGGCAGCGCCGATCCCCTGTACGCAGCGTGAAGTGATGAGCACCACGCCGTTCCCTGCCAGCGCGCAGCCAAGTGAACCGAGCGCGAAGAGGGCGATGCCGAGTACGAAGACGCGCCGCCGGCCGTAGAGATCGCCGAGCGCGCCGCCGGTCAGGATCAGCGCCGACAGAAAGAGCGAGAAGCCTTCGACGACCCACTGTGTCGCGGCAGCGTCGAGGCCGAGCTGGCGCTGCAGGACGGGAAGTGCGACATTGACCGCCGTTCCATCGATGAATGCCATGCTCGAGCCGATGACGGCGACGAGCTGCACCCAACGAGAGCCGGAAGTCACACGAGTTACGGCGCGGTGTGCGTCCCTACTCGTAGAACAACTCGACCTCATAACCGTCGAGGTCGAGAAAGTAAACGTACGGACAACCCGGCGCATGATCGCCGCGCCGTAGCACCGTCCCGCGCGTTCGAATCACGACTCTTCCTCGCCGCGTTGCGCTTGCGCCTTGGCACGTTCTTGCAGCTCTGCGACGACCGATGAATCCGCCAGCGTCGTCGTGTCACCGAGCATTCGGCCTTCGGCGATATCGCGCAAGAGGCGGCGCATGATCTTCCCGCTGCGCGTTTTGGGAAGCTCTGGGGTGAACGTGAGGTACTTCGGTATCACGAATTTGCCGAGCTTCTCGCCGACATGGGCGCGCAGTTCATCTGCGAGTGCGGTGGAGCCGGTCTCGGCGCCGCGCAGCGTCACGAAGCAACAGATCGCCTGACCGGTGATGTCGTCGAGGCGCCCGGTGACGGCGGCTTCGGCGACTTTGGGATGACTCACCAGTGCGCTTTCGACTTCGGTGGTCGAGATGCGGTGGCCGCTGACGTTCATCACGTCGTCGATGCGGCCCATGAACCAGTAGTCGCCGTCTTCGTCGCGCTTGCAGCCGTCGCCGGCGAGGTACATGTGCTCGAACTTCGACCAATAGGTCTTCTTGTAGCGTTCGTCGTCGCCCCAAATCCCGCGCAGCATCGAGGGCCACGGCCGCCGTAGCACGATGTATCCCCCGCCGCCAAACGGCACGCTCTCACCGTGTTCGTTGACGATGTCCGCCATCACGCCGGGGAACGGTTTCGTCGCGCTCCCCGGCTTCAAGGTCGTAATTCCCGGAAGCGGCGTGATCATGATCGCCCCGGTCTCCGTCTGCCACCAGGTGTCGACGACCGGACAGCGGCCGCCGCCAATGTGCTCGTGATACCAAATCCACGCTTCGGGATTGATGGGTTCCCCCACGCTTCCGAGCAGGCGCAACGACGAAAGGTCGTGGCGCGCCACGTACTCGGTCCCCCACTTCATGAAGGTGCGAATCGCCGTCGGCGCGGTGTAGAGAATCGTAACCTTGTAGCGCTCGACGATCTCCCAGAGCCGGTCCTTGTCGGGGAAGTCCGGCGTCCCTTCGTAGATGACGCTGGTGGCACCGTTGGCGAGCGGGCCGTACACGATGTACGAATGCCCGGTGACCCAACCGATATCGGCCGCGCACCAGTAGATGTCGCGATCTTCTTTGAGATCGAAGACGAGCTTGTGAGTTGCGGTGACGCCGGTGAGATAGCCGGCGGTCGTGTGTTTGATTCCCTTTGGTTTGGCCGTCGTGCCGCTGGTGTACAGCAGGTACAGCAAGTCTTCGGAATCCATCGGCTCGGGCTCGCAAGTGGTCGGCTGATCGCGCACCACCTCCTCCCACCAGTGATCGCGCCCGGCGACCATCGAGACCGGATCGCCGATTCGCTTCGCCACGATCACGTGCGCAAGAGAGGGCAAGCCTTTGTCGAGCGCCTCGTCGCAGTTCCCTTTGAGGGGAATTTTTTTGCCGCGGCGCCAGCCGTAGTCGGCGGTAATGAGCGCCACACACGCCGCGTCGGTGACGCGGTCGACGATTGCGTCGGGGGAGAACCCGCCGAAGATCACCGAATGCGCCGCACCGATGCGGGCACAAGCGAGCATCGCGACCGGCAGCTCGGGGATCATCGGCATGTAAATTGCGACGCGATCGCCTTTGCGCACGCCGAGCTTGCGCAGGCCGTTGGCGAAGCGGCAGACCTCGCTGAGCAACTGCGCGTAGGTGATCGTCCAGCGGTCGCCCGGCTCCCCTTCGTAATAATACGCGATCTTCTCGCCACGTCCGGCGCGAACGTGACGATCGAGGCAATTGACCGAGACGTTGAGCTTTCCGCCGACGAACCACTTGGCGAACGGCTCGTTCCATTCGAGCACCGTCTCGTACGGCTTCATCCACTCGAGGCGATCGGCGAAGCCGGCCCAAAACGCTTGCCAGTCTCGCTCCGCCTCTTCGTAGATGCCGGGCTGCGCGTTGGCTTGCGCAGCGAAAGCCGGCGGCGGCGGAAATCGTCGCGCCTCGGTGAAGAGTGCCTCGATTGCTGAAGAGTGCTGCGCCTGCGTGGTCATACACGCGCCTTATCGTGGGCGAGGCCGCCTCCCTCCCGTGGCGCCGCTGGAAGCATGCGCTCGGCTTTCTCGCGCTGGTACTCGCGCTGAGCGCGCAGACGCCGGCGCCGTCGACCGGTCTCGACGGTATCGCGTACGGGAACGCGCCGCCCGATTTCGGATACGACGTCGGCGCCGGCCCCCAGCGGCTCGCGCTGCTCACCGGAAGCGTGGTCGTCATTCACTTTTGGGCGGCATGGTGTGGACCGTGCCTGCGCGAGCTGCCGCTCTTTGAGCGGCTTCATGCGATCTACGGCGACCACGTGACGATCATCACCTTTGGTTGGCGGGAGGACGACAACGTCTCGCGTGCCTTGCTGACCGCGCTGCAACTCGATCTCCCGCTCGCCTCCGACCCCGGCCGCACGATCGCCAACGCCTACGGCATCGTCTCGATTCCGACGACGGTAATCGTGGGACGCGACGGCAAGGTCGCGTACGTCTCGGTGGGCGAGATGCAGTGGAACGAACTCGCGGGGGCCGTAGAGGCGGCGCTTGCCAAGCCGCAAAGCTTGACCCCTGCCGATGCTTCTGATAACGTGATCGGAAAGGCTGGCACTCGTTGAGGGAGACTGCTAACTCTACCAAATGATCGAACCGCGCAAGATGCCCGGCTCCGAACTCGATAAGCGCAAGGCATATATCCTGGCCACCGTGGTGTACGAGTACATCGCAACCGCGGAACCGGTCGGTTCTCAGACGCTCAGTCAGAAGTATCGGCTCGGGGTTAGTTCAGCCACGATCCGCAACGAGATGGCGGAGCTCGAAGCGGCCGGCTACCTCGAACAGCCCCACACCTCAGCCGGTCGCATCCCCTCCGATGCCGGGTATCGCACGTACGTCGACGAGCTGATGACCCCCGAGACGCTCGCCCCCGACGAACAGGGCCGTATCAGGGACGAGTTCCGCGCCGCGAGTCGCGAGCTGGACGACGTCATCGAGTCGACGACGCGCCTCCTCGGCCAGCTTTCGAAGAACCTTGCCTTCGTCGTGGCTCCCGCGCGCGACTCGCAGACCTTCCGTCACATGCAGTTGCTCTGGCTCTCGCCGCAGACGGGCCTCGCCCTCATCGTCACCTCGGTCGGTGTCGCGGCGCAGAACGTCTTCGACTTCCACAGTGAGGTCGATCCCGACGCGTTGACCCGGCTCTCCAACCGTCTCAACGCCAAACTCGGCGGAACGACGCTGCGCGATATCGCGGCGCTCGATCTTGCGGCACTCGTTCGCGCCGAGCACCTCCCCGAGGAAGTGACGACTGCGGTCTGCGACGCATTTGCGATGGCTGCCAGCAGCGAAGAGCCGGTCATCGCGGCAGCAGGGGCGCAGCACCTGGTCGATCAGCCGGAGTTTCACGACTTGCGCAAGTTGCGCTCGATTTTGCGCATCATCGAAGAACAGAAAAAACTCTACGATCTCGTCGCCGACTCCATGCACACCCAAGGACCGCTCGTCAAAATTGGTCACGAGCTCGGTTCCGACGAGATGACGGAGTGTTCGGTTGTGACGGTTCCGTATCGTTTTGGGGAGGGGATGGTCGGGGTGCTGGCGATTTTGGGTCCACGGCGCATGCCGTATGGCCGGCTTCTCGCACTGGCCACCGGAACGGCGCGCTCACTCAACGACCATCTGGCAAACGCGGAGATCCGATAAAACAGCGTGCCGACCGACTACTACGCCGTCCTGGGGGTTGAACGCGGCTGCTCCGAAGCCGACATCAAACGTGCCTATCGCACGCTCGCCCGTCAACACCACCCGGACGTCTCGAAAGATAAAGTTCAAGCCGAGGCGCGCTTCAAAGAGATCAACGAGGCGTACGAAGTCCTCTCCGATCCCAAGAAGCGCCAAATGTACGATCGCTTCGGGTCGAGTACCAACGGAGGTCCCGGCGGCGCCAACTTTGGGGCCGAAGGCTTCGGCGATATCTTCGACATGTTCTTCGGCGCGCGATCCGCGCAGTCGCAGCCGCGGCCCTCAGGCCCGACTCGCGGTGCCGATCTGCGGTACGATCTGCAGATCACCCTCGAAGAGGCGTTCCGCGGTGCCGAACGCGAGATCTCGTTCAATCATCTCTCACAGTGCGAGGTCTGCAACGGGACGGGTGCTCGACCGGGAACCTTGATCGTTACCTGCGATCGGTGCACCGGCACCGGTGTCATGCGCACCGTGCGCCAAACACCGCTCGGACAATTCGTGACGCAGACGACGTGTACCAAGTGCGGTGGCGACGGGCAGTTCGTCCCGACTCCGTGCGAGACGTGCCGCGGCCGCGGCCGCGCGGAACGGCCGCGCACGCTGACGGTCAAGATTCCGGCCGGCGTGGAGGACGGAAGCCGCATCCGCTTGAGCGGAAGCGGTGAGGCGGGCGCACACGGCGGCCCGCCGGGGGATCTCTATGTCTACATCACGGTCGCGCCGCACCAGCGCTTCCGCCGCGAAGGCACCGATCTGGCGGTGGATATTCAGATCACCTTCCCACAAGCCGCGCTCGGCGGCCCAATCGAGGTGGAGACGCTCGACGGGAGGGCGCCGCTGCAGATTCCCGCGGGGACGCAGAGCGCCAGCACCTTCCGCATCCGCGGGCGCGGCATGCCGACGATTCGCGGAAACTCGCGAGGCGATCTGCTGGTGACCGTCCACGTCGCGGTGCCGACCAAGCTCAACCGTCAAGAGCGTGAACTCCTCGAGATGTACGCCAAAGTCAACGGTGACCGGGTCGACGACCGCCCCTTCCTGGATCGCTTCAAAGACGCGTTTCGCGTAGATTAGGCCCGCTATTGGCGCCGCGCTTCTTCGTCGACGGTCACTACGAGCGGGGCGAGATCGTTGCGTTTCACGGCGCCGACGCGCGCAAAATCGTGACGGTTCTGCGTCTGCATTCGGGCGACCAGATCGAGGTCATCGATTCGAGCGGGCGCGTCTTTGCCGGCACACTCGCGGTGCATGCAGCCGACGTGCGCGCGTTGCTCGGCGAGCTCATCACGCGCCCCAGTGAGAGCAAGCTGCTGCTCACCCTCGCGCAAGGCATCCCCAAAGGCCAGAAGATGGACTTCGTCGTCGAGAAGGCGACCGAACTCGGTGTCTGCAGCATCATCCCATTCGTGAGCGAACGTACGATCGGAGAAGCGCGCGGCGCCGCGAAGACCGAGCGCTGGCGGCGGTTAGCGCGTACGGCGGCGACGCAGTGCGGCCGGACCGTCCTCCCGCAGATCGAAGACCCCGAGCCGTTTGCCGCAGTCCTCGCACGCTTTACCGCATTCGATACGGTGCTCATCGCGTGGGAGCTCGCCGAGCGTGAGGCGTTGCGTGCCGTCTTGCCAAATGTCATCGCCGGGGCGCAGCGCATCCTGGTCATGATCGGGCCGGAGGGCGGTATTAGCCACGCGGAGGCGCACCAGGCGCTGGCCGCGGGTGCACACGCGCTCTCGCTCGGCGCAAGAATCTTACGCACCGAGACCGCCGGTCTGGTCGCCTGTACGGCGATTCTCTACGCTGCGGGCGAACTTTAGCGGCGCTTTCGGCGCGCGTTCACCGGGTGCATCGGGGTTGGGTGTCGTACCATTCTCGTTTGGAATGGCGAAAAGATTAGAAGACCTCCAACCAGGTACTCCCGTGTGGTCCGGGGACCGCCGTATCGGTGAAGTACGCGATGTCTATGCGGAAGGCGATTCGCGCCTCCCCGAATACCTTGCCGTGTATCTGAGCGAGCCGGCGCGCGAGATTCTCATCCCGACGCGCGACGTGGCGACGATTCAGGAACGAGGCGTCGTGCTGGTCTCCTCCGATCCCGAACAGTACGAAGCGGTGGTGACCTTCGTTCGCGGCGAGATGCCGGCTCTGCGGAAACTCTAGTTCGTGAAATTCTCGATTGTCGTCCCTACCTACAACGAAGCCGCAGGCATCGAACGGCTCGTCGCGACCCTCGACGAGGTCTTCGTTGCGGGCAACCTCGACGGCGAAATCGTGGTCGTCGACGACAACTCTCCCGATGGAACCGGGGCGATCGTCGATGCGCTCTCCGAGCGCTATCCGGTTCGCTGCTTGCACCGGCCGGGGAAGATGGGGCTTTCGAGCGGCGTTATCGACGGCTGGGCCTTCGCCCGTCCAGAGTCCGAAGCGCTCGGTGCCATCGATGCGGATTTCAGTCACGACGTGCGCATCATTCCGCAGATGGTTCGCGCGCTGGAGAGCGGCGAATACGGTCTGGCCATCGGCAGCCGTTACGTCCCCGGCGGCGGCATCTCGAATTGGCCGCGCCGGCGCAAGATCACCTCGCGCGTCGCCATCGCCCTCGCGCAGCCGCTCACGTCGGTTCGCGACATCACGTCGGGTTTTCTGCTCGTCAAACGAACGGCGCTCGAAGGTGTCGATCTCGATCCGATCGGATTCAAGATCGGCCTCGAGGTCATCGTCAAGGCACACTACGGACGGGCACTCGAAGTGCCCTACGTTTTTACCGACCGTGTGAGCGGAGAATCGAAACTCAACCAAGGCGAGATCTGGAACTACCTGCGCCAGTTGGGACGTATCTACCGGTCGAAGTTCGCCGGGAACGGCCGAACGGCCAAAGTCGTTCAGGACGGGCGGTCCACGTAATGCCGAGGGTGGAGTCTCTCTGATGCCGATGCCGGAATGGCTGCGCCTGCGGCGCAGCAACGAACTCCCCGCGGCCGACGAAGCGGCCCTCTGGACGAAGTGCTCCAGCTGCGGCGAGCTGCTGTATCGCAAGGAACTAGAGGCCTCACTGTGGGTCTGCATGCGCTGCGGACACCACTTTCGCATGAGCGCATTCGATCGTATCAGTATGATCGTCGACGGCGACTTCGTGGAAGTCGGCGGCGACGTCATGCCGGAAGATCCGCTGAACTGGGTCGACCGGCGCCCGTACCTGCAGAAGCTCGAGACCGCGCGCGAACGCTCGCAGCTCTCCGAGGCCGTCGTCGCCGGCTTGGCGACGATCGACGGTTCGCCGATAGCGCTGGGCGTGATGGATTTTCAATTCCGCGGCGGGACGATGGGCACGGTCGTCGGCGAACGCATCACGCGCCTCTTCGAAGAGGCGACGGCACGCCGTCTCCCCTGCATCATTTTCACCGCTAGCGGTGGTGCGCGCATGGAAGAGGGGATGCTCGCACTCATGCAGATGGCGAAGACGACGCAGGCGGCGCAGCGCTTCATGGACGACGGGAACCTCTACGTGAGCGTCCTTACCGACCCCACGACCGGCGGCGTCTCGGCTTCATTTGCCTTCCAGGCCGACGTCATCGTCGCGGAAGCGCGCGCCTCGATTGGGTTTGCGGGGCGGCGCGTCATCGAGCAGACGATCCGTCAGAAGCTTCCGGAGAACTTCCAAACGGCCGAATTCTTACTCGAGAAGGGACACGTCGACATGGTCGTCGAGCGCCCACACGTCCGCGAGACGCTGATTAAGATCCTCGACTATACGCACGACCGGCGGCGCCTCTCGCGCGCGATCATGGCCGTGCCCGAACTGACGGTGACATGAACGTTATCGTCGAGCGCGAGAAGACGCTGGTCGAACTCGAGCACGCAATCGCCGACCTGCGCACCAAGGGTGCCGGCCGCGACGAGGTGCGGTTGCTCGAGCACAAGTATGCCGAGCTGCAGCAAGACATCTTCGGAAACCTGACGCCGTGGCAGCGCGTCAACATGGCGCGCCACCCCAAGCGCCCGGTAGCCTCCGACTACATCGCTACCCTCGATGCCTTCGATGAACTGCACGGCGACCGTCACTTTCGTGACGACCCAGCGCTCGTCGGCGGCTTCGCCAAGTTCCGCGGCCGCCGCATCATGCTGCTCTCGCAGCAGAAGGGCCGCGACACCAAAGAGAACATCCGCCGGAATTTCGGGATGGTATCGCCCGAGGGGTACCGGAAGGCCAAACGCTTGATGGAACTGGCTTCCCGGTTCGGCCTCCCCATCGTGACCTTGATCGACACCTCGGGAGCCGACCCGGGCATCGGCTCCGAGGAGCGCGCGCAGTCCGAGGCGATCGCGGCCTGCCTGACGACCCTCTCGCGCGTCCGTGTGCCGGTCGTTGCTACGATCATCGGGGAAGGCGGGAGCGGCGGCGCACTTGCGCTCGGACTTGCCGATTATGTTATCATGCCGCAGCATTCGGTCTATTCGGTGGCGTCTCCGGAAGGGTGCGCCGCCATCCTCTGGGGCGACTCGAGCCGCGCCGAGGAGGCCGCCGAACACCTCAAGCTGACCAGTGACGACCTGCGCAGCTTCGGCATCGTCGATGAGATCGTGGCCGAGCCGTTAGGCGGAGCTCACCGCGATGTGACGAACTTCATCGAGCGAGTGACCAACGCCATCGACGCCGCGCTCAACCGGCTGTCGAGCAAGACAGCCCAACAGCTCTTCACCGAGCGCTACGACAAGTACCGGCGCATCGGAGAGTGGCGCTCGCAGACGGAGCCTCTCGCCCGCTGATGAAGGCGTTGCTGCGGGTCATAGGCCGTTGCATCGCCCTCGCCGTCGTCTTTGCGTGCGCGATGCTGGTCGCCGTGCAATACTGGCGGCTCTTCGAACAGAACCTCTCACTGTCGGCGCAGTTCGCCTCGGCAGAGCAAGATGTGACGGCGCTGCGTACGCTGCGTGAACAGCAACTCCGCGAAATTCGGCGGCTGAGCGACCCGCAAGGTGCGATTCCGGAGATTCACGATCGGCTGCGCATGGTTGGCAAGAACGAGGCGCTCATCTACGTGATCCCTCCGCCGACGGAGACGCCGTGACGACGATGCTCGGCACCGTCATCAACATGCATCAACTAGGCGCGACCGTGCGTCTCGCCGATGGAACGCTTGCCGCTATCCCGCCGGCCGAAGTCTCCGCTCACCGCGCCGTCCTGCACGACAGCATGATTAAGAAGCAGGAATTACCCTTTGCGGTCCACCGCGAAGGACGCCGCCCGGCGGCTTTTGTCACTCCCGATGCGATTGCCCGTGCGGCGGCGCCGCAATTGACCGATCCGGTTTTCGAAGAGCGGATGAACGCTTATCTGCGGTCCGTCTCCGACCGCGAGTCAGGTGACGGGCCCCCTCCGGCGGAACGCCACTTCATTCGTAAGAAGAAGCGCGCTGCGATATTTGAAGCACGAACGAATCAGATCGATGCGTAGTCTCGTCCACTTGTGTAATTTTTTCGCCAAAGGTCCCCATCTTCGCGGCCCCATGTCGCTAGGCGCTCTCCTCGCCAGCGTCGTAGATTGAGGGCACCGTGACTTCCCCGACCGACAAAATCGAGACCATTAATATTCCGGGTTGCTTCGTCCGTATTCACGGCACGTATGCTTCGCTGCGTGCCGCCGAACAGCGCGTCGCGGATTTCATCCTCAAGCATCCCGAAGAGCTCATTCATCTCACGGTGACCGAGCTCGCCGAGAAGACGCAGACGAGCGAATCGACGGTCGTTCGCTTGTGCCAGAAGATCGGCTACAAGGGATACCAGGAATTCAAGATCATGTTGGCCCGCGACCTCGTGGGGCCGACCGAGACGGTGTATGAGGAGATCGTCTCCACCGACGATATCCCGACGCTCAAGCAGAAGGTCTTCGCCGCCAATGCGCAGGCGCTCAAAGACACGATGGAGGTGCTCCAAGACGATGAGCTGGAGCGCGCCGTCGTCGCCATCTCCAAGGCGCGCCGTATCGAGATCTACGGAATTGGTGGGAGCGCGCCGCTCGCCTTCGACGCGTACCACAAATTCATGCGCCTCGGGCTCAATGCGATGTGGTTGAGCGACGGCGATCTGATGGCGATGTCTTCGTCGCTGTTAGGCGAGCACGACGTTGCGCTGGGCATCAGTCATACCGGCGGCTCTCGTGACGTCTGCGATGCGATGGAGAATGCGCAAGTCGCCGGTTCGACGACGATCTGCATCACCCACCGCGCGACGTCGCCAATCACCAAAGTCGCGCACGTCAAGCTTTTCACCGCCGCCAAAGAGACGCTGTTCGGCAGCGACGCGATGTCGAGCCGCATCGCGCAGCTGTCGATCATCGACACGCTCTACGCGGGCATCGCGAATACGAATTACGAGCAGTCGCTCAATCATATTCAGAAAGCACGTCAGGCCTCCGCCAGTAAGCGCTACTAGCCGGCTGGGTGCCCGACGTGCCGCCGTCGCGGGGCTTACGATCCGCCGGCCTGAGGTGCGGAGATCGCCGCGAGCTCTTCGTCCCAGAGTTGGTTGAAGTCAAACCGAGGTGAGGAGGCGATGCTCCGGAACGACGATCGTCTGCGCCGTATCGACGACTTGGACGTACCCGATGACGTGTGTTTCCGGGCTGATCGCGTGAACGGCGAGCGGGCTGCCGTTCGCCGTCGCCGTGGTGGTGTTGGCGGCCGGCAGTTGGTCGGCCAAAGTCAGGGTGGGGGCGGCCAACAGGGCCGAGCCGAGCATTGCGCTGAGCAGGTGTTTCATGGTGTGTTCTCCCTTTGTGTGTGCGGGTCTCGTGAGGAGAACGCCGCCGACGGGCGTGCCGGATCACGGCAACCGGTCGGTGCCGGCTTCGCTTCAAAAATGGGTAAGACGCAGCCAGAGGTCGTGCGGGATTCTGCACGAGGAGGCAAGCGATGTCGACGGTCCAAGTCGAGTGTAGTAATGATCTTTGCGTCTGTATGGTCACCGCGCCCATGGGCGTCTCCGATCCGGCGGAGGCGTACTGCAGCGAGCAGTGTGAAGCATTGGAGACCGTTGAAGAGAGCAGCGAGGACGTCTGCATCTGCGGTCACCCGGGGTGCGACACACCGTAGCGCAACGTACGCGGCGTGACTGCACGGCGCGCCGTTATCTCGCTTGGCACCAATACGGTGCGCCTGCTGATCGTCGAGGACGGCCAGGAGGGCGGTGTACACCAACTCGAGCACCGGGCAATCGGCACGCGGCTGGGTGAAGGCCTCGTCGAACGGGGGATGCTCGCGGATGCTGCGATGGATCGGACGCTCGACGCGGTGCGCTCGTTCGTAGCGCTCGCACGTGCGAACGGAGCGAGGCTCACCGGCATCGCGACGAGCGCCATGCGCCGCGCGGAGAACGCATCCGCGTTCGCGCAGCGCTTTGCGCAGATCGCCGGCGTGCCGTTGCGCGTCATCGACGGTGAAGAGGAGGCGGCGTCGAGCTTTCGCGGCGCAACCTACGACGACGGTGCGCAGGCGCACCGGGTCGCGGTCTTGGACATCGGTGGGGGCAGCACCGAGTGCGCGGTGGGGATGCACGGGCGCGTCGAGCGATCGGTCTCGCTCGAAATTGGAACCGTCCGGCTGACCGAACGTTTCCCCGAGCTCAGTGGGAGCGCACCGGGGGCGCCCGCGCGCAACGCCGCACAGCGTGCCCATGTCTTCGTCGGCAACGTGGCAGGCGCGTTAGGCCGCTTTGGGCCCATAGAAGAACTGCGTGCCGTCGCCGGGACCCCCGCGACCATCGGTGCGATCCTCGCAGCTAGCGACGTCGATCACGTGCGGGGCATGCTGCTCTCCCGGGGGTCGGTCGCCTTCGTCCGCGACCGGCTGCTCGACGCGAGCCTCGAAGAACGCCGCCGTATCCCGGGGATGCTTGCCCAGCGCGCCGACGTACTCGCGGCGGGGTGTATCATCTTGCTCGAAGCACTCGACTACCTCGGATGTTCGGGCGCCCGGGTCGAGACCAACGATCTGCTCCTCGGGCAGCTCCTCACCCCCGAATAACCTCACCGGAGGCGACGAACCGGGGCGCCGCGCTCGGGAAGGCGAATCGGCCGATGAGGGATGATGGTGGAATCGGTAGACACAACAGACTTGGAATCCGTGAGCCGATAGTGCGGAAACGGCTATCGGGATGCGCTCAAAGTCGGCGAACCCTTCACTGGCAACGCCGAGCCAAGCCGATGCCCGTGGCATCGGAAGGTGTAGAGACTGGACGGGCGCGGCCTACGTGCATCGCATACGGTCAAGGCACAGTCCAGACCACAAACGCCACGGCGGTAGCGAAAGCTATAGTGGTACGAAAATCTGTCGCTCGAAAGAGTATCCGGGTTCGACTCCCGGTCATCCCAATTCACGCCCACGTCCGGCTCGACGAAACCCGTGCCGCCGAGCGGGTATTCTGAGCGGAGAAGGACAACATAGACGCGGAATGACCGATATCGGCGCCCTCAAAAAGATTGCAGACGAATTAGCCGCCAGCCAGCAGGTTCGCGGCGGCGAAGCGCGCCCGGCGATGTACAATCGCGCCAACCCCGGTCCCTCGATTGCGACGCTGGTCAAAGAGGTCAACCGCGCGCAAGAGTTGCTGCGCGAGATTGCTAAGGGTTAGTCTCTCCCTGCTGTTGCTCGCGTAAGCTGTCCGCGATCGCCGGATGCATGAGGGCGATGCAGACGAAATCTGCCAGCGCAGAGGCCGTGTTTTCCGCCTTTTCGTCGAAGACGGCGACGAGTTTGCGATCGACCGAGAGCACACCGATGGGATGCTCGTCGTAGCGGATCGGCACGAGCATCAAGCCATGATAGCGTGGCACGGTTCCCGGAATCCCGACGTAGTGTGGTGAGGCTGGGGCGTCCGGAAAGACGAAGATGCGGTCTTCCACGAACGCTTGGCTCAACAGCCCGACGCCTTCGCGGAAGACGTAGTTGCGCGTCGCTTCATCCCGAATCTCATTGCTCAGCACGAGCACGAGGCCGTCCTTGTCGGCGTCCCACAGCCAGACCGAGATCCGGATCGGCTCGTCGTCGACGCTGAGTTCTTCGGCGGCCTCCTCCATCCGGTCTTCGCAGTAGCGCAGCGCGCGCCGGATCTTCGTCGCGTCGGGGAGGTGCGGATCGGCGAGCCATCCGGTGAGCAGGTTCGTGGCGCTGGCCCAATTTGCCAGGAGCAGGCTCGTCTGATCCAACGCGCGCTGGGCTTTGGTGAGTGCCTCTTGCGCCTCGTCGCTTACCCGGCGCAGCTTCACCGAGGTCCCGCCCGGTAAGCCGACCTCGACGATCTGTGGGAGAAGCACCCCGAGGACGATTGGGATGAGCCAGAGCAGCTCGAGCTGATCGAAGTTCGGCCAGTCGCCACTATGCGTGAAGAGGGGCTCGGTGACATGAAAGAAGAGCCCGGCGACACCGAAGGCGAGCAGCGTGACCTGCGCAATCGCCGTCGGCCAGTCGACCTTGGACCAATTGATCTTTGCCCACTGAATCCGGAGCTGCTCGAGCACGCCGTCACGTTCGCAGACGGGGTCTGCTCACCCCTTGAAGATCGAGGACAGGCGTTACACGATGAGCTGAACGTCGCCGAATTCGTGCCAGAGGTAGCCGTGTTCGATGGCTTCGGTATAGGCGTGCGCGAGGTGTTCGGGAGCGATGAAGGCAGCGAGCATCTCGAGGTGCGTCGCCTGCGGTTCGTGCAGACCCGTGAGCAAGCCGTCGACGGTGAAGGTCGCGGCCAAAACAGGCGCCCCGACCCGTTTCCTTCGCAGGCGTCTCCAAGGGGTGCGGCGCGATTTTGCCGCAATCAGGGAGTCGATGAAGAGAACCCGCGCCGTTCTTCTCGTTGCCGGATTTCTCACGTTTACCGGAGCTGTGACCCCACCGCCGCTCGGGAACCTCCCGCTCGATGTGCGACTGGGCACCGGTGCTCCTCGACAGTAGTGACCCTGTACGGACGTCCGGTAACACTTGGCGCGTTACGAGCCGCTCATCGACTGCGCGAAGCGAGCCTCGTGCGGGCGCCGTTCGCCGGGCGTGCGGCGGCTGCGGCTCTTCACGCGCAGAGGCCCGTCGTTCTTCGGCCGGGGCTGACCGTGACGAACGGCTTCGCAGGCACGTCGGGCGCCGGTCTTGCGAACGTGACGACCAGCATGGTCGAGCCCGCATCACAGTATGCCTCGGCGCCGGCGGACATGAAGGCGTATTGTTCGGCCGCGCAAGCGTCGGCATGCGCGTACCTGCCGCCGCAGCAGCTGGTGCAGATGTGGCAAGGCGCCATCCTCGATCTCGACGGCCTGCTCGCCGAGTCGCAGTGTGACACGACGATCTGGAATTACCAAGTGGACGTCCACGGTGCCGTCGCGATTACGCTCATCCCGCAGCAGTACATGAATTTCACCACCGGCAACGCGCCGTCGTGCATCGTCAAGGTCACGATCGGCTATACAAGGGCAAGCCCCCCCACTAAAAGGTCCACCCCCATCCCCCGCCAATCGAACCCTGCCCCCATGGCAAAACCACCCATGGGGCAAAGCCACACCCCCGAAGCGAAGCGAGTCCCGCCGCACGCCCGCGCCGCAGGCGCGCCGGCTGCGCAACCGGGTCGGTGACCCGGAGCGCAGCACGAAGTAGAAGCGTGGAGAGCCGCGGGAGCCCGCGGCGGGGGTTTGGGGGGCGCCGCCCCCCATATCGAAGGAGAAAACGTTCGTGAAAATCGTTGTGACCGTCAAACTCGTTCCCGATACGAGCGCCGACAAGCGCATCGATCCGGGCACCAAGCGTCTCGTGCGCAGCGGCGTCGAGACCGTCTTGAATCCGTTTGACGAGTATGCGATCGAGGCGGCGCTGCAGCTCAAGGAGCAGCTGGGGAGTGAGACGACCGTCACCGTCTGCTCGATGGCGCCCGAGAGCGGAAAAGAAGTCGTGCGCAAAGCGCTGGCGATGGGTGCCGACGACGCGCTGCTCATCAGCGATATGGCGCTCGCCGGAAGCGACGTCCCGACTACGGCCGCAGTGCTTGCAGCGGCGCTGCGCAAGCACGGCTTCGACCTGGTCCTCTGCGGCACACAATCGACCGACGCCATCACCGGTGAGCTCCCCGGCATGCTCGCGGAGATGCTAGGCATTCCGGGGCTCACCTACGTTCGCAAGCTCGAAATCGACGGAACGACGGTGCGCGCGCTGCGTGAAACCGAGACGGGCTATCAGCGCGTGAGCGTCTCTTTGCCGGCACTGGTGAGCGTGACGAAGTCGATCAATCAGCCGCGCTATCCCGCGCTCAAAGGCATCATGGCCGCCAAGAAAAAGACGATCGCCGTGCAGACGCTCGCGGAGATCGGGTTCGACCAGCCCGTCGGCACCGACGGTGCGAAGATCGAGGTCATCGCGCTCGCGGCGCCCGCGCCGCGCGGTAAAGGCCGCGTCGTCAAGAGTGCTGACGCAGACGAGGGAGCGCACGTGATCGTCGAATTTCTCAAAGAGAAGAAGTTGCTCTGATGCGCGACGTTGTGGTCTTCATAGAACACCAAGGCGGGACGCCGCGGCGCGTCTCCCTCGAGCTGGCAACCCATGCCCATGAGCTGGCGCGTGCGCTTGGCGGCAAGGCCTGCGCCGTCGTGGTCGGCGCGCAGGCCGCGCAAGCCGCCGAGGTGGTACGGCGCTATCCGCTCGACCGTCTCTACGTCGCTGCCGATGAAGAGGCGCAGGCGTTTGCGATCGAGCCGGAAGTCGCCTATCTCGAGTCCGTCGCACGAACTCTCGGGCCCGCGCTCATCCTGGTGCCCAACACGATGC
>DATJTD010000082.1:0-10103 GCA_035503775.1 Candidatus Acidiferrales bacterium | reverse complement strand
ATCCATTTGGGCGAACGAGATTGTTCGGTGCAACGCCGGCATCAGAAGATCGTCGAAGAAGCCCCCGCGCCGGCGATGACACCGGAGCTGCGTGGCCGGATGGGCGACGCGGCGGTGCGCATCGCGCGCTCCGTCGGGTATGTCAACGCGGGGACCGTCGAGTTCTTATTTGATGAGAACGGGGCGTTCTTCTTCCTCGAGATGAACGCGCGGCTGCAAGTGGAGCATCCGGTGACCGAGAGCGTCTACGGAGTCGATATCGTGCGCCTTCAACTGCGCATCGCCGGCGGGGAGCAGCTGGCGCTGGTGCAGCGCGACGTCGTTGCGCACGGTTGGGCAATCGAAGCGCGCGTAAACGCGGAAAACCCGGCGACGAGCCTTCCCGTTGCAGGGACGATCGAGGAGTGGCAGATGCCGCCGCTTGCGGGGGTGCGCATCGATTCCGGCGTGCGTTCCGGAAGCGAGGTGCCGATCGAATACGATGCGCTTCTCGCCAAAGTGATCGCGAGCGGTGCCGATCGTACGCAAGCGCTCGACCGGCTCACGCAAGCACTCGAACGGCTCGTAGTCCACGGCATCCCGACGAACGTGCCGCTGTTGCTACGCATCTTACGCGATCCCGTCTTTCGCGCGGGGCGCGCCACGACGGCATTTCTTGGAGAACGACACGTGTTGCACGACGACCCGGGCGCAGAGCCCCTAGCGGTTTGGTATTTGGCGTTTGCGGCACTCTTGCGGGACGGTATCGGATGGCGTATCGGAAGTGTCGGCGTTCCGATCACCCTACTTGGGCCGCAAGCGAGCCGCAGCGTCATCGCATCGCGCTGTGCCAACGACGGGCATTGGAAGATCGCCGGCGATCTCGACGTCGAGCTGCAGTTCGAAGGTGCCGGGGACGAGGCGCTGATCGTGTACGACGGAGCGCAGCGCTTGCAGGGACGCGCCTGGGTTGACCGCGGCGGCGTCACGGTGCGATACGCCGAGGCGTCCTACCGCTTTACGTTCGGCCGTTTGCGGCGGCGCGAGCCGGAACGCGCAGATCTCAATGTAGACGGGCGGGCGCTGGTTACCGCGCCGATGCCCGGGCGCATCGGCCGGGTCGCCGTCAGCGTGGGCGAACAAGTACACGAAGGGGATCTGCTCATCGTGCTCGAGGCGATGAAGATGGAGCATCGCATCGAGGCGAGCCGCGCCGGTCGCGTGCGCGCCGTTCACGTAACACCCGGCTTGCTTGTCAAGAGCGGCGACGACCTCGCTGAAATCGAATAGGCTTGCATGGACGTACGCGGCGTCGATACCACGGGTCGTTTCAACGAGCGTTCGCGTGACTACGCGCAGTTTCGTCCGTCCTATGCAGCGGCCGCGGTTGACGCCGTCCTCGAAGGATTGGCGCCGCCGGAGGAGCTCACGATCGTCGACATCGGCGCGGGGACGGGGATTGCAACGCAGCTCCTGAAGGCACGCGGAGCGCAAGTCATCGGAGTCGAGCCGAACGAGCAGATGCGCGCGCAGGCACTCGCTCTCGGCTGCGACGTGCGGCTAGGAAACGCATCAGCGACGGGGCTCCCCAACGCATGCGCCGACGTCGTCACCGCGTTTCAAGCCTTCCACTGGTTTTGCACGCCCGAGGCACTGCGGGAATTCCGTCGCGTGATCCGGCCGCACGGTCGCTTGGCGGCGGTGTGGAATTTCTTCGATCGCAGCGACGCGTTCACCGACGAATTCTGCCGGCTCTACGAGCGCTACGGCGACACGCGCCACATTGCGGGGCTCGGCATCGACGAGAGCCGCGTTCGCGCGTTCGTGCGCGAGCATGGCTTCGGTGAGTTTCGCAAAACGGCCGCCGGGTACGAGCAATTCGTCGACTTCGACGGGATGCTCGGTCGCCTGCGCAGTTCAGGCTCCATGCCGCGCGACGGCGCAGCCTATGAAGCGCTGGCGGCACACGCGCGCCGGCTCTACGATCGCTTCGCTCAACACGACCGCGTCACGCTCGTGCAGAAATCGGCAGCCTTCGTCACGGAGACGGCTTGAAGCAATGACGACGACCTCGATCGAATCGGCCCGGTGATCGAACCTTGAGCGAGGAGCTGGAAGGGTTGCGCGTTGCGCTGCTCGCGCCGATCTCTTGGCCCGCGCCACCCCCGGGATACGGTCCGTGGGAGCAAGTAGCGTACAATATCGCGCAGGGTCTGCAGCGGCGTGGGCTCGACGTCACGCTCTTTGCGGCCGGCGACTCCCGGACGTCGACACGTCTGCGCTCCGTCGTACCCGTCGGCTTAGCCGAAGACCCCGCGCAGAACGCCGACGTCGCAACGGCGCTGCACATCGCCTCGGTCTTCGCGCGCGCGCACGCTTTCGATCTCATTCACAACAACTTCGACTGGAAGCCGCTCACCTACGCGCTGGCGGCTTCGGCGCCCCCGATGATCACGACGATCCATGGGTTCAGCTCGCCGCCAATCCTGGCGGCCTATTACGCGGCGGCGCAGCGCAGCTTTTACTGTTCGATCAGCGATTCCGACCGCGACCCCGGACTGAACTATTTGGCGACGACCTACAACGGGATCGACCCCGCGGAGTTCACCTTCGTCGACCGGCCGGGCGACTATCTGCTCTTTTTGGCGCGCTTCCATCCCGAGAAGGGAGCGCACCTGGCGATCGAGGTCGCTAAACGCGCCGGCATCCGCTTGAAGATGGCCGCTATTCCGCAAGACGAGACGTACTTCAACGAGTGCGTGGCCCCGCACATCGACGGCGACGCCGTTCAATTTCTCGGTCACGTCAAAGGGAAAGAACGCGACGAGTTGCTGGGGGGCGCCCTTGCACTCGTTCACATGACGACGCGGCCGGAGCGCTTCGGCCTGACGCTGGTCGAGGCGATGGCCTGCGGTACGCCGGTGCTCGGCGCGCGCATGGGGTCGATCCCGGAGATCGTCCTCGACGGTGTGACCGGGTACTTGTGCGACGGCGTCGACGATGCGGTCGCCCAGGTCGCACGTCTCGCTGCGCTCGATCGGCACGCATGCCGGCGTCACGTCGAGGAAAACTTCTCGGTCGAACGCATGGTGGACCGCTACTGCGACGCGTACCGTCAAGCGCTGGAGCTGCGCACGCCACCCCCTCCCACCGCCGGCCAGCGCGAGTGGCGAGAGCACGATTTTTGGGACCGCCCGATGTCGTTCACCGATATGCCGCCCAAGCCGCAGTCGAGGATGACTTTCGATTTGTGACGGCGGACAATCGCACAAAGGCCCCAAGTGGGCGCGCTCGGTTCGTGGGAGGTTCGTTCATGCGCAAGCAGCTACTCGCTGTCGTCCTTGTGATGCAGCTCGTCGTACCGATGGCAGCCGGCGCGCAGCCGGTGCCGCCGCCGGTACTCGTGAGCCCCTTCGTCGGCCACGTCCATCACTTCGCGACGTCGGCAGCCACCACACCCACCGACTGCAAGCCCGTGCCGCCGGTGGTGCGCGATGAGATCGGCGTCTCGTATTATACCGATGCGAATCACTCGATCATCGATCCCAAACTCCAGGCGGAAAACAACGCGAACCTGCAACCCGGCCGCGACTACCTGAAGGCATTGGTGACGATGGTCGACGCAGCGGCGCTGAACGGTGACGCGGACTCCGGCGCCTGCGCACTGCTTTGGCTCCAGACGTGGGCGCAAGGCGGTGCACTCGAAGGCACCGTCAACCGTCAAGGCGCCTTCGAGGACAAGTGGCTCCTAACCGGTATCTCGCTGAGCTATCTCAAACTGCGCGAGACCGGACTCGTCGTCCCTTCGGCCGCAGCGCCGATCGCCACCTGGCTCGAGGGCGCGACGGATCGCATTCGCACCGACTACGACACGTCGACCGACTCGTACACCAAGAACAATCACGCCTATTGGGCCGGCCTGCTGCTCGCCGCCGTCGGCATCGCAGCCAACGACCGCGATCGCTTCAACTGGGGCCTCTCGAAGTATCGTATGGGAATCAACGAGATCACCCCCACGGGTATCCTTCCCAATGAGATGGACCGCAAAGACCGCGCGCTCCACTATCACTGCTTCGCACTCGATGCCCTCGTGCTGCTCGCCGAGATTGGTGAAGTCAACGGCATCGACCTGTACGCCGAAGACAAGGGCGCACTGCACCGCCTCGTCAACCGCACCATCGCCGGGCTCCAAGATCCGGCGTCGTTTGCAGCCCTCGCCGGTGCGACGCAAGACATCAAATTCCCGCTCGCTCCCGACGAAGCGGCCTGGATGGAAGTGTACCAGTCGCGCTTCCCTCTTCCGGCAATCGACGCGATCCTCAAGCCCCAGCGGCCGGTGATCTACGATCGTAACGGCGGCGACATGACCGATACGTTCCTGGTCAAGCGCTCGTAACTCCGATCGGGTTAAATTGCTTCGTGAATCGCAAGAATCGGGGAGAGATCTCCGAGCGGAACCGTCGTGTCGGCGATGAGGCAGAACTCCGGCGCTAGCCCGAGTGCCATCTGGCGCTGCCAGAGGCCGGCACCACTGTGCGCAACGAGCGGTTCGAGCTGCGCGTCGAGCGCCGCATACGAGACGCCGGCCGGCTTACTGAACCAATGTGCGACGCCGCTGTGGAGTGAGGCGTTCCCGTGACGTAGGCGGTACAAGCCTCCGGTGCCCGCGCTGACTTGGCGCACGATCTCCTCGTGCAGACCGCGGCGCTCACCCGAGACCGCCGCCTCGTTGAGCCCGTCGAGCGCAAACGACCCGCGCAGCAGATACCAGTCTTCATACGCGTCCCCGCCGGCGGCGATCCACGGGAGGGCATGCACGCGAAAGGTGGTGGAGTCGTCGAACCCGTCGAGCGATGCCTCGCGCAGACGCGCGTGAAAGGCGCGCAGAAGTGCCTCATATCCGTCGCGATCGACTCGTCGCTCCGCCCAGTGCCAGAAGAGATAGGCGAGCACGCCAGACCGCTACTCGCGCAGGCGCGAGGCGTGCATGCGGCGCGGCGCAGGCGCCGTCCACGAGAGCAGTTCACGGCCGCGTTCCGCCTTGCTCAATGCTTCTTCTACGGTCGGCGCCACGACGGTGAAGTGCCCCATCTTCCGGCGTACGGCGGCGTGTACTTTTCCGTAGAGATGCAACTTGGTGTCGGGATCGCGCAACAGGTCGTCGATGCCGCTGAGCTCATCACCGGAGCCCGAGCCGAGGATGTTGACCATCACCGCTGCACCGAAGAGTTTCGGCGTGACCAGCGGCAGATCGCAGATCGCGCGAACGTGCGCCTCGTATTGCGAGATCTGCGTTGCGTCCAAGGAGTAGTGGCCACTGTTGTGGACCCGCGGCGCGATCTCGTTCACGTAGACCTCGTCGTCCGCGATGAAGAATTCCACGCAGTATGCGCCGACGATTCCGAGCTTCTCGCCAATCGTCGCGGCAATGTTGGCGACGCGCGCGGCGGCGGCGGCCGGGATTCGCGCGGGGACGATCGAGGTTGCCAGCACACCGTGATCGTGGATGTTCTCGCTCACGGGGAAGGCGACGATGTCGCCGTCCGCGCCGCGCGCGCAGATGATCGAGACCTCTTTTTCGAGCGGGATGAGACGCTCGTAGATCAGCGTGCGACCGGCTGCGGCGACGAAGGCCTCCTGCGCGTCGACTTGTCCGCGCACGACCCATTGGCCCTTGCCATCGTATCCGCCCAGCGCCGTCTTGAGCACACCGGGAAGCCCCACCATGCGCAGCGCGTGCTGCAGCTCCGCCAGCGTGTGCACCTCGGCAAAGTGCGCGGTCTCGCAGCCGGCGGAACGCACGAAGGCCTTCTCCAGCGTGCGATCTTGGGTGATGCGCAGGACGTCGCCGCTGGGGCGCACCAGCCGCCCCGCGTCTTCGAGTGAACGCACCGAAGCGAGCGGAATATTTTCGAACTCGTAGGTGACGATGTCGGTGCGCGCGCCGAGCTCGCCGATGGCGCGCAAGTCGTCGTAGGCCGCGACGAGTTGTTCATCGGCCACTTGTCCCGCGGGCGCGTTCGGGAACGGCTCGAGCGTCACCACCTTGTAGCCCATGCGTTTGGCTTCGAGGGTGAGCATGCGTCCGAGCTGACCGCCGCCCAGAATGCCGATCGCGCGAATCACGTGATCTCGATCTGTTCGATCGCGGCTGCGGCCGCCGCGGCGCGTCGCTGCAGACGGTTTGCCAACTCGGCATCACCAATGGCGAGAATGCGCGCGGCGAGGAGGGCGGCGTTGACCGAGTTACCGATGGCGACGGTCGCAACGGGGATACCCTCGGGCATCTGCACGATCGAGAGCAGCGAATCGAGCCCACTCAGTTGCGAGGAGCGCACGGGGACGCCGATCACCGGCAGGAGGGTCTTGGAAGCTGTCATCCCGGGGAGATGCGCGGCCCCGCCGGCACCGGCGATGACGACTTTGAGCCCGCGCTCGGCAGCACTCGCCGCGTACGAGAAGAGCAGGTCGGGGGTACGATGCGCCGAGACGACGCGCATCTCGTAGGCGATCTCGAGCTCCGCTAGCGTCGTCGCGGCGCCCCGCATGGTCTCGAGGTCCGAGACACTTCCCATGATGATGCCGACGTGCGGCGCTGTTTGGGTCACGCCGAGAAGCGTTCGCTTGGGGCGCAGGGTCACCCTCGATAGCGCGACAAGACGCAGCACATGGCTCGCTTTCTCACCGGTGTCAATTACTGGCCACGCCGCTCGGCGATGGGGATGTGGGGGGAATTCGATTCGCTCGAGATCAGTGAGGATTTCGCGCGCATCGCCGCGATGGGGCTCGACGTCGTGCGCTTCTTCCTGTTGTGGGAGGCGTTCCAACCGGCGCCCGACACGGTGGCGGACGACGCGCTGCTCTGCCTGGAGACCGTGATCGACCTAGCGGCGACGCACAAATTGCGCACGATGCCGACCTTGTTTTGCGGGCACATGAGCGGGGTCAATTGGCTTCCGGCGTGGACGCTCGACCGCAACACGCGCTGGGAGCGTTTCCGCACGATCAGCGGGAACTACGTCACCCGCTACGGCATCGGTGATTTCTACACCGGTGAACTGCTCGACGCCCAGCGCCTCTTCGCCCGCACGGTGGGGGAACGCCTGCGCGGTCATCCCGCCATCTTCGCCTGGGACCTCGGAAACGAGTTTTCAAACATACGCGAACCCGCTTCGCCTGCGGAAGCCGCCGAGTGGAGCGCCCGGCTCACCGAAGAGTTGCATGCAACCTCGGGCTTGGCCGTTACCGGAGGAATCCACGGCGAAGACATCACCCGCGATCGGAACATCCGCCCCTCATCCATCGCGGCGCCCTGGGATTTTGCTACGATGCACGGCTACTCGGTCTACAGCGATTTCGCCCGCGACCGTCTGGACCCCGAAGTCGTCCCCTTTACGTGTGAGATCACGGCCTCGTGTGCGCGCAAGCCCGTGCTCTTCTCGGAATTCGGCAATCCGACGTGCCCCGGTGGGAACCTCGCGGCTTTTGGAAAGATGGAGTGCTTGACCGAGGACGAGATGGCGGTCTACGCGCGCAACGTTCTGGAGCGGCTCGCGGCTCGGGGGGCGCTGGGCGCGTTTTGGTGGTGCTGGGCCGATTACGACCTCGCGCTGCGCGAGGCACCGCCGTTCGACGAGGCACCGCACGAATTGCACTTCGGGCTCGTTCGCCACGACGGCAGCGAGAAGCCCGTCGTGCGGGCGCTTGCGGCCTTTGCGCACGAGCAGCGGGAGGTGGTTTCCCCGCCGCCGCCGATCGTCGACGAGGAGGCCTTGTATGCCGGATTTCCCGGCTCGCTCGACGAGGCGTATGCCGCCTACCTCGCGCGGCATGCGGTGACCGTATGACCGGCGCGAAGGTGCTGATCATCACCGGCGCATCGTCGGGCATCGGCCGCGCACTCGCCGATCGCGCGGTGCGTGCGGGGTACAACGTGCTCGCCGTCGCCCGGCGCAGAGAACGTCTCGACGAGCTGGCCGCGAGTTTGGCCGCTGCGGCGGCATCACTGGCAACTTTGGCGCTCGATCTGCGCACGCCGCAGGCGGCGGCGACGATCGTCAACACCGCGCTCGAACGCTTTGGACGCATCGACGTCATCGTGAACAATGCGGGCTCCGGCGCCGTTGGCCGTGCGAGCGAGCAGAGCGACGATGCGCTGCGCGAGCAATTCGAGACGCATGTGATCGTCCCGGTGCAGCTTGTTCGCGAGGCGCGGGCGGCGCTGCAAGCGGCGCGTGGGCAGGTCTTCTTCGTCGGCTCCGGCGTTGCGCGCATCCCGATCGGCAACTATGGCGTCTATCCCCCCGCAAAGGCGGCGATGCGTTCGGTCGCGCGAATCCTGCGCAACGAACTGCGCTCTAAGGGGATCGCCGTCACCTACGTCGACCCTGGCGTCGTCGCCAGTGAATTCCACACGCGTCTGGGCTACCGGCCGCCGGATATCGCCGTCTCACCGCAAGTCGTCGCGTGCAAGATTCTCGACGCCGTCGCAACGCGGCCCGCGGTGCTCAACGCCGTCCCCTGGCAGACCGCCGCCGTTACGCTCGGTGAACTCCTCCCGGCGGTCGTGGATCTGCTTCTCGAGCGCTTCCCGTCACTCTCGGGCGCCGAGCCGCTTCTCGAAGTGAAACCGGCGGAGCCCAATCAAGCGCTTCCGCAGACGGCACCGATCGCGCCGCCCGTCGAAGAACCGGCCGAAGAGGAAGCCGGCGGGGAAGACTCGCCACTACGCACCGCGCTGGCGCCCGTTGCCTCGCGCATGCGCCGCATCAAACTCTCACAAGCGTTCGTGCGTTCACTCCTTGTTCCGGGCAGCGACCTCGACCCAGCCGAGATCGCCCTGCGCTGGACCGGGATGCCGAACAAACACGAGCGCGCCCTCGTCCACGACGTGCTCGACGCACTGACCGAAAGCGGTTTTCTGGAGCGTCTCTCGGATTCACGCTATCGCGTCATCTCCGCACCCGCCGGCGAGCCACCCACCGGTTCGTAGTCAGACCGCTCCGCGTGACTTCCTCGCGCGCCGCACGCGCGTCACGCCCATCGCGACAAAGAAGACGAAGGTCGCCAGCAAGACGATCGTAGCTCCGCTTGCCGAGTGCAGATAGTAGGATGCGTACAACCCGCCGACCGCACAGGCGGCGCCCATTGAGCCGGAGAGCACCATCATGCGCGTGAAGCGCCGCGTGAGCTGGTATGCAGCGGCGGCCGGTGTCACGAGCAGCGCCGCCACGAGGACGATGCCGACGGTTTCGAGCGAGATGATGATCGTCAACGCGAGCAAGACGAGCAGCGCATACTCGATGAATTCCGCGTTGATGCCGCTCGCCTGTGCGACGACGGGATCGAACGACGTATAGAGAAGCGGCCGGTAGAGCAGCGCGATGCAGACGCTCACCAAGATCGCGAGCCCAACGATCAGCCACAGGTCACTGCGCGAGACGGCCAAGATATTGCCGAAGAGAAAACCCTGCAGGTCGACGCTATAGTTCGGAAGCCGGCTCATGAGAAAGACACCGAACGCGAAGGCGCCGGTGAAGAGGACGCCGATGGCCGTGTCGAGTGAGATGCGGGCGCGCCGCGTGACAAAGCCGATGCCCAGTGCGGTGAGCACCGCGACGACCGCGGCACCGAAATAGTAGTCGAGCCCGCGCAGATAGGCGACGACGATGCCGGCAAACGACGCGTGCGCCAGACCGTCACCGATGAACGAGAGTTTGCGCAGGACGACGTACGTGCCGATCGTCGAGCAAAGCGTCCCCACCACCAGCGCCGCCACGAAGGCTCGCTGCATGAATGCGTAGTGAAATGGCACCAGGAGCGCATCGATCACGGCAGCGCCTCGTGCGCTCGCAGGTGGCCGTGGACGTGCGCGTGCTCGCGAATCCCCGCGTACGCTCCGGAATCCAGTACCTCGCGCGGCGCGCCGACGGCGAGTACGCGCCGGTCGAGCACGAGGAGCCGATCGAACCAGTCCGCGGCCCGATCGAGGTCGTGCGTCGTCATCAAGACCGGCATCCCTTGAGCCACCAGGCTGCGCACGAGTTCGCGCAACGACTCTTCGGTCGCAGCATCGACGCCCGTCGTCGGTTCGTCGAGCAAAAGGAGGCGCGGCTCTTGCGCGA
>DATJTD010000081.1:0-5003 GCA_035503775.1 Candidatus Acidiferrales bacterium | reverse complement strand
GTGGTGACGGCGCTGGTGGCGCTGCTCTTCGGCGCGCTCGGCATGCTCTTCGGTCTCATGGCCGAGAAGTTCGATCACATCGCCGTGCTGACCACGTTTGTGATCACACCGCTGGTCTTCGTAGGCGGCGTCTTCACCTCGGCGCAGTTCCTGCCGCCGGCGATTCGCACCGCCTCGTATTTCAACCCGATGTTTTATATGATCGACGCTTTCCGGTATGCCTTTGTCGGTCACGGCGATATGCCGCTGGGCGTCTCGCTGGCAATCATCTCCGTCTTGGTCGTCCTCGCCGTCGGAACGGTGCTGTTCCTCACGGCGCGCGGCTACAAGCTGCGCACCTAGGAGTTCGTCCATGGGCCTCTTTTTCCGCACGATCGTCGTCGTCCTGATCGTCCTCTGCGTCGCCGGCGTGCCGGCCGGGAGCCGAGCGCAGACGCTCGCGTTGACCGGTCCCACAGTCGGACGCACGGCGCCCGCGTTTTCTCTCACGACCCTGACCGGAACACACGTCACACTGAGCGCTTATGCCGGAAAGACGCTCGTGATCAACGTCTGGGCGACGTGGTGCCCACCGTGCCGCGAGGAGACGCCGGATCTGGTCGCTTCCTACCGGAAGCTTCACGGCGCCGCCGTCGCCTTTCTCGGTGTCGATTCGACCGAAGAGGCGCCGATCGTGCGCGCGTTCGTCGCCGCCAAGGGTGTTCCATACGCCGAAGCGATCGACGTCGACAAAGGTTTTGAGCGCGCATACGACATCCAGTATTTTCCGACGACGCTGGTCATCGACGCGCACGGCATCTTGCGCGCTCGCTATATGGACGTGATGACGCCGGCGCTTCTCGCGCGACTCGTCGCTTCGGCGGCACGCGGTCAAAGCGGCGACTTCACCTCACCCTATCAGCAAAAGATCGACGCGCTGTTGCGCCTCCCCGTTCGGTTGCACGCCGGTGCCGCCGCAACGCTTGCTGCAGCGCGGCGCGTACGTGCGGCAATCAAGACGGCGGAGAAGATGATCGACGACAGCGATCCGGCAGCTGGAAAGACCATCGATCTGTTGCGCACGCGCGTTGAAGAGGCGGCGATTCGCGATCGCGCCGTCGCGGCGCTCGCCGCGCTGCCCGCAGGCGACCGGCGTAGCGCGTTGCTGCTCGCACAGTTGCAGGGCGATGCCGCAACCGATCGCGAGAGGTGGCCCACCGCGCTCGCCGCGTACCGCCGAGCCCTGGCGGTTGCCCCGAACGATCTCGATGCGCTCTCCGGTTTTGCCTGGGCGGCCGGGCGTCTCAACCGTTTCGGCGACGCAATCGGCGCCGATGCGCGGCTCGTCACGTTGCAGCCGAACGATGTCGAAGCACTCGTCGACCTCGGCCTCGTCGAGGCAAAGGCGGGCCGTTACGCGCAGGCCTACACGACGTTCGATCGGGCGACCGCTTTGGGCGCGCGACAGGTGCGTGCGCATCCGCGCGATCCCGACGCGTTACGGCTACTCGTCTGGGCACATCTCTATGCCGGGCGTACCTATGCCCAAGGTGGCGAGCGCACCCGCGCCGCAGCGCAATTCGAGGAGGTCGCGCGTCTGGCGGCGCGGCTTCCGAGAACGACCGACCGTCATGACATGTATCTCGAAGAGGCACAGGAGGCGCTGGTCGCACTCGAGCTCGCGCACGCTCGGTCGCAGCCGGGGCTCACCCTCGGTGCGTGGACTGGTGTCGAACTCCCCGGCAGCGTCCCCGATACGATCAAGTATCGACTGATCTTGACCGGCCGCGCCGGCGACCACGTTGCGCTGCAGACGCACGGCGTTCAGCGCCCGTGGATCGCCTCGTTTTGTACCGACCGCCTCTGCGCGCCGTTTCGCGTAAGCGTCGTCGTTCCCGAGTCGGGTGTGAAGGTAATCGAATTCCAGCTCATCCCCAATGGAGCGCCGATGCGCGCGCTGCACGTGCGCATCGATGCGGCCGATGCCGCCGGCAAAATTGCCGGCGTGACGACGTAGCCGAGCAAGCGCCCGGGAAACATCCGCCTCTTAATCTACGTTGTAGTGAGCGAGCGGCCCACTGGGTACGAATGCACTACGATTCGGAGGCATTGGAGAAGCATGAAGAATTTTCTACGATACGTCGCTGCGCTCGCGACGGCGACTGCGCTGGGGGTGCTACCGGTCGGCGTGCTCGCCGCAAACGTCGACCTCCCGGCCGGGACGATCATCAGCGGACACGTCGAGGAAGATATCAGTTCGAAGACGGCGGAGGACGGCGAAGGCTTTCGCGTGGAGACGGACAGCGGATCGATCATCTACGGACATCTCAGCCAAGTCGCTCGCGCGAACATCGGCCGCAAGGCACATTTGAAATTGGATTTCGACAGCATTCGCTTCTATGACGGTACCAAGGCGCCTATCCATGCCACCGTCGTCTCGGTAACGAAGAAGGCGCAGACGAACTACGTTCGCGCAGCGGGGACGGTGCTCGGCGGCATGATCGCCGGTAACATTCTCGGCAAAGCGGTCGGCACGAACGCGGGAGGCGCCATCGGGCTGGTCGGCGGCGGACTGCTTGCGGCCAACACCGCCTCGGATATCGATATTCCCGCCGGTTCGCCGATCCAAATACAACTGACCGAACCGTTGATCACGCGTCGCCAAGCCGAGTAGCGCGACCACGACGTCAAGGAAGCGTTAGATACCGGAAAAGAATGGGTTGTGCGCTTTCTCCAGCGCGACGGTCGTCGGTGGTCCGTGTCCGGGCATCACGACCGTCGTGTCGTCTAACGTGAAGATGCGCAAGCGGACGCTGTCGAGGATATCGGCGTAGGTGCTGCGCTCGCCGTATGCGCCGCCGACGCTGCCGGCAAAGAGCGTGTCGCCGCTAAAGAGCGTGGAGCGAAAGAGAAAGCACGACGAACCGTCGGTGTGACCCGGTGTGTGTAGCATGCGAATCTCCGCATCGTTGCCGAAGGGTAGCGCATCGTTGTCGACGACGCCGAGAGCACGGTGCGCGAGTGCACCGATCGCCGCGACGTCGGAGCGGTGCATGACGATCTGCGCATCGGGGAAGGCCGCTGCTACGTCGGCGGTCGCGTCGCAGTGGTCGGGATGTTTGTGCGTGATGAGAATGTACCGGAGCGCATACGGCCCTTGCGCGATGGCGCGCAACAGGTTTGCCGGATAACCGGCCGGATCGACGAGTGCCGCCGTGCGCCCGTCTTCGAGAAAGAAGAGATAGCCGTTAGACGGGTGCGGGTCTTGCGGATGGTGGCGTACGTTGGGCGGCAGCGCAACGTGCGGCTCGTACCGCTGCGCAGCCGCATCGGCAAATTTGCCGGGATCGAGGCGAAGGAGTTTCGCGACGCTTCGGGCCTGCGCTTCGGTCGGCTGCCCCGTGGGCTCGTTCCAAGCCGTCAGCGTGGCAAGCGCGATGCCAGTCTGGGCAGCCAGGGCGCGATCATCGAGCCCCGTGCCCCGCTTCGCCTTACGGTAGATGTCGCAGAACTCGTCTTCGAGTGCCATGCGGCGCGCTTCGGCAACCGGACGCCGCCCTCCGGCGGTCGAAGAGGGGGCTATGGAGCGCGTCATCATCATTGGCTCAGGTCCCGCGGGCCTTACTGCCGCCATCTACGCGGCGCGGGCAAACCTTGCGCCGCTGGTCTTCGCCGGACATCAGTACGGTGGGCAACTGATGCTCACGACCGAGGTCGAGAATTTCCCGGGTTTCCCCGAGGGGATCATGGGGCCCGATTTGATGGAGAAGTTCCGCGAGCAAGCCGAGCGCTTCGGCGCGCGCATCGAATTCGTCGATGCAACCCGTGTCGATTTCTCGGCACGTCCCTTCACCGTCGGTACCGCCGACTCCGAGCATCGAACCGACTCCGTGATCGTCGCCACTGGCGCGAGCGCGCGCTGGCTCGGCATCCCCGGCGAGGCGCACCTGCGCGGCCGCGGCGTCTCGACGTGCGCGACCTGCGACGGTGCCTTCTTCCGGAACAAGCACATCGTCGTCGTCGGCGGGGGCGACTCGGCGATGGAAGAGGCGATCTTCCTTACCCGTTTTGGTTTGCAGGTCACGGTGATTCACCGGCGCGAGACGCTGCGCGCGAGCAAGATCATGGCTGAACGCGCCCTCATCCACCCGAAAATCTCGTTCATCTGGAACACGGCGGTCGAAGCGGCGCACGGCGAGCATCATCTCGAACGGCTGACCTTGCGCGACCTGATCACCGGTGAAGTGCGAGAGCTTGCCGCCGACGCGCTCTTCATCGCCATCGGTCACGATCCCAATACCGCGATCTTTGCCGGCCAGCTCGAACTCGACGCGCAGAACTACATCGTCTCTCGTGACGGGGTGCGCACCAACGTCGAGGGCGTCTTCGTCGCCGGCGACGTCTACGACGTCCGCTACAAACAAGCGATCACGGCCGCCGGGATGGGATGCCGCGCCGCGATGGAGACCGAGAAGTACCTGGAATCGCTCAGCGAGCCGCTCGCCGCGGCTTCTTTGTGACCAGCGCAGCGCAGGCGCGTTCGATCTGCGTGTACGCGAAGTGGTAGCCTTGCGCTATCGTCCGTTCGGGAATGACACATTGCCCTTCGGTGGCGATGACGGCGCCCTCGCCGAGGATCGCTTCTAGCGCCATCTTCGGGACGGGCACGAGCGCCGGCCGGTGCAGCGCCGAGGCCAACGCCCGGGTGAAGTCGCGGTTGCGCACGGGGTTGGGAGCGGTGGCATTCATGACGCCCGCTGCGCTGTCGATCGCTAGGAGATAGATACCGACGACGTCGTCGATGTGAATCCACGAGTGCCACTGGTTCCCGCCGGCGACGATGCCGCCGGCACCGACCTTGAATGCCGGCAACGTACGTGCGAGGATACCCCCGTCGGTCGCCAAGATCAAGCCGCAGCGAACGATGGCGACGCGAGAGCCGTACGCCGCGGCCTTCTGTGCCTCGGCTTCCCACGCGACGCAGACCTCGGCGAGAGAGTCGTTGCCCGGTGGGCTCGCTTCGG